>JBIQMO010000361.1:0-3280 GCA_044463245.1 Gemmatimonas aurantiaca | reverse complement strand
ATTTCATACTGTGCAACTACGCCAACGGCGACATGGTGGGGCACACCGGCGTGATACCGGCCGCGGTCAGGGCGGTGGAAACGGTGGACCAGTGCCTCGCTCGCGTGCTGAGGACCGCCCAGGAAGCGGACGCGCGCGTGATCGTCACCGCGGACCACGGCAACTGCGAGATGATGATCGATCCCGAGACCGGCGGACCGCACACGGCACATACCACCAATCCTGTTCCGCTGGTCATCGTGGACCCCGATGGCGATCGGCCGCTCCGCGGCGGCGGCGCGCTCCGCGATGTGGGGCCGACCGTACTCGCCATGCTCGGGGTGGAGCGGCCAGCGGAGATGACCGGGATCGACCTCAGAGATATGGGAGCACGCCAGTGAAGCTTTCCTTGCTTGCCGGGCTGCTGATGCTGGCAGCCGCACCCGCCGCGGCGCAGGTGGGGCATCCGCCGTCGAAGAGTCCGTACCGCGACGTCCCCTTCAAGCAGGAGGTGACGCTGTACGGCGGGAGCTACCAGGGCGCGATCGGAAAGGCGGGCGTGGGTCCCACGGGCGGTCCCGTGATTGGCGTCCGTTATTCCATCCGGCTCGGCGGTCCGGTCGAAGCGACGGCGCACCTGGCGCGCGTTGCGACTTCGCGAATGGTCAAGGATCCGGCCAAGCCCGATAGCGAGCGATTCCTGGGCGAGCAGTCGTTCGGTCTCTACCTCGCAGACGTCGGGTTCGCACTGAACCTGACGGGGCAGAAAAGCTACCACGGTTTCGTGCCGGTCGTCGGCGCGGGGCTCGGCGTGGTGCGCGGGAGCGGCAGCCCCGACGTGGGCGGCTTCAAGGTGGGCACTCCCTTTGCACTCAACTTCCGGGCCTCGCTCAGGTACATCCCCAAGGGGAATATCTCCGCGCGGCTCGAGCTGTCGGACAACATGTTCCAGCTCTCGTACCCGTCGGCCTACTTCAGGTCTCCTCCCATCGGGGAAGGAGGTCCGATCCTGGACAGGTCGGTCGGGGACAACCAGTGGACTCACCACAGGGTGCTGACACTGGGACTCTCGTACATGTTCTCTCGATAGAGATGAGGAGCGACCGATGGCGGACGATTACGAGGACATCTTCGACCTCGATGAGCTGAGCGACGAGGAGCTGCGCGAGCTCGTCCGCTCGCAGCTCGACGACTACGACACGATCGACGCCGACAACATTCTCGTGAAGGTGAAGAACGGCGAGGTGCGGCTCTCGGGACGGGTGGGTACGGTATCCGAGCGCGAGATCGCCGATCACATCCTCTCCGACGCGATCGGACTGACGAACTTCCGGAACGACATAGTGGTGGACGAGGTGCGCCGCGATGAGGAGCCGGAGGCGGCCGACGACGCCATTGCGGATGCGCAGGACCGAGGGGAAGACCAGCTCGGTGGTGACGCCGACATGACGACGGACACCGAGGCACTCCGGGAGGAGGACGACCTCGAAGCGGACCTCTACGGCACGCACGACGTGCAGCGTGCGATCGAACAGGGCACGCCCTACGAGCCCCCGGACACACCGACCCCGGAGAGTGACGAAGACAGGATCTGAGGAAGGACTCCACTCCTCCCTCACTCGCCGCGTCGGCTTCCGGGCCGAGCATCGATACTACCGCGGAGACTGGTCTCCCGAGGAGAACTCCGGGGTCTTCGGCCGCGCCGCAAACCCCGAGTTCCACGGGCACGACTACTTCTGCGATGTCACGGTCAGCGGGGCCGTGGATGAGCCGAGCGGGATGCTGGTCGACCTCGCGGTGCTCGACGATGCGCTGCACCGCGAGGTCCGCGAGCGCTTCGACGGCCGGCGCATCAATCTCGATGTCCCCGAGTTCCGCGACGGCGGCCTGGTGCCGAGTTGCGAAATCCTGGCTCGCTTCATATTCGAAAGAGTCCAGGCGGCGCTCGGCCGCCGTGCTACCGTAGAGAGCGTCATCGTGCGCGAGAGCGACACGCTCAGTGCGGAGGTGCGGCGGGGGTGATTTCTTCTTCGTCTCGGCTGGATGGTGCATCGGAGGGGCTTAGTTCATCTCGTTCCAACTGCGCACGCGGAGGTCGCGGAGGGAACTGCGAGAGGACGCGGAGAAAACCGTTACGGGCTGGCATCGCGATCCTGATCCGAGACGCATCGCGGGGTCGGGGCTCCTCTTGAGAGAGTAGCGCGGAGAACGCGGAGAAAGACGAGAGAACGCAGAGAAAACCCGTAAGGCGAGATCTCGAACGAGGGGTCTTTGGGGAACTGCTCCCGCGGTTGGAGCTCTGCCCACCTGGGCAGGACTCTGGGCGCGGGAGCGGTTCCCCCTCTTTTCTCCCGGCCGCTTGCGGCTAATAGCTGACCGTGCCGCACCCTCTGCGTTCTCTCTGCAGTTCTCTGCGTTCTCCGCGTTCCTGCTCTTCAAGGAGCTCGGGCCCCGCGCCGCAGCCGGTATCAGGATCGCGATGCTCGCCCCCACAGGCCTTTCTCCGCGTCCTCTCGCAGTTCCCTCCGCGCCCTCCGCGTGCGCAGTTACGGCCCAGCGCGCTGAACTAAGCCCTTCCCCCCGCACGCGCCGGAGCTCGCTGCCGAGACGGGGCTCCCTTCCCTCCCCCACGATCGGCCAGCATCATTCGGGGATGACGAGCGTGGAGCACGCACTCGGCGGCCAGCCGCAGAGTTACCGGTCGTGACGCGGCGTTGTACCGGCGTCGTCCTGGCGGGTGGTCAGGCGACGCGTTACGGGGGGCGGCCGAAAGGGCTCGAACGCGTCGGCGGGAAGCGTGTGCTGGACAGAGTCGTCGAAGCACTCGCGCCGGCCACCGACGGGCTCCTTCTCATCGCCAACGAAGCTCGGGCATCCGAGTGGCTCCCCGGCGTACGCGTCGAGCGCGACGTGCGCCCCGGGTGCGGAAGTATCGGCGGAATCCATGCGGCGCTCGCGCACGCAGGGACCGACGTCATCGTCGTCGCCTGGGACATGCCATTCATTCCGGCGCGGCTCATCGCCGCGCTGCGTGCCTTCGGCGAGCTCGCCGACGTCGTAGTCCCCGAGAGCGGCTCCAGGCGAGGCGTGGAGCCGCTCTGTGCATACTATTCCGGGCGCTGCCTCGACCCGATCGAGCGGCAGCTCGACGCCGGCGAGCGGCGCGTCATAAGCTTCTTCGACGAAGTGAAGGTCGCCCGGATCGCCGCGCCGGAGGTGGCGACCTTCGGCGACCCCGCCTTCATCTTCATGAACATCAACTCGCCGGGCGACCTCGCGCTCGCGGAGCAGCATGCCTCGT
>JBIQMO010000360.1:0-3317 GCA_044463245.1 Gemmatimonas aurantiaca | reverse complement strand
TGGAGCGAGTCGTTCCTGATCCCCGCCTCGCGCTTCACCCGCTCGAGCAGATCCCAGTTGCGATTGAAGACGATCCGGTTCACGTCGCGGCGGAAGCGAATCTGGATGGTCGAGTATCCCAGCCAGATGCTCGCGGCCAGCAGCGCGATGGTGAAGGCGACCAGGGCCCAGGCGTAGCGCGGTGCGTCGCGGAATGGGTTGGAGCTCATGCTCGGTCGGCGAAGCTCAATAGAAGTAGACGGCCATCCCGACCGACAGGTTCGGCGCGATCGCCTCGAGGTCGGCCGCGCTCGCACGAATGCTCCCCGGCAGCACGTACGAAGAATCGTTGAGCGGTCCCGCGTCGGGGACCGAATAGATCACCGTCCCGCCGTCGAGCACGATAGCGCGCGGGCCGAGCGCGCCGGTGAGACGCGACTGCTCGGGTGGAACGAGACCGCGATCGGCGTAGACCCAGTCGGGTACCTCCCAAACATCTTTCGGCCCGAGAATCGCCTGTACCGAACGTGTTCCGCGTGGCACGGCGAGCCGCACGGTATCGGGTGCGACCCCTATCCTGCGCTCCGGCCCGACTTCCACCGGGATGGTTCTGAGCAACGCGCCCTCGCGCTCCAGGTACATGCTCGAACTGTCCACGGAGATCGCGAGATGGATCTCCCTGTCGCCCTTCGCCTGGCGGCGGAGCAGCTCCATCATCATGTCGAAGCGCTTCTCGTGCGAGCCGAGGATGGCGTCCGTGCGCGCGAGCTCGAAGTCGCTCATCCCGGCGCGCAGGCGCTCGATCTCGGTCAGATAGCGCACACGGCGCTGCAGTACGAGGCCGTCGAAGACGAAGAGCAGGAGCACTACGCCGGCGAGTGCCCACACGAATCGTGCGTGGCGCCGCAAAAACTCCCTGAAGGTCATGGATGGACCGGCGAGCTCATCTCTCCGCTATGCTCAGGACGTCGAGCAGTGGTACACCAGATGCCTCGCTTCGTCCCGCCCGCACCCGCGCAGTTATCACGATGTGCGCCAGCGGCTCGATACGCCGGGCCTGGTCCACGAGCGATGGAGGGAGCGCGAGGTAGAGGAGCGAGCGTTCGTCGCCTGGTCCGCGCGCCAGGAGGTAGGGCTCACCGGGAGCGAGCTCCTTGCGCAGCGGGTCGGCCGTCTGCAGGGCGATCTTCTGGACGTCCCACCGCACGGTCTCGCCGCGGTAGCGATCCGGCTCGGCGCGGATATCGGCCGCGCTTATGGCCGTGAGCATCGAGCCCGCAGGCGGCACCAGAGCGCTGTCGGGAACCCACCCCTCCACGCGCACCAGCGTCCAGCCGCGCTCGCGAGAGAGAACCGTCACGCTCGCGCTGGAATCGATGGCGGCCATTCTCTTTCCCCTCGGAGCCACGCGAAGCTCCGCCTGGCGATGGGCCACCATGGTGCTCGACGCGCCGTCCGCGGCCGTGGAGTCGCCGGCGTCGGCGATCTCGCCATGCGATGTGGTGGTGGCATCGTCAGCCTTGGCATCCGACGCACCACCATCGCCAGTGGCACTCATCTGCCCTTCGGTCAGCGCCGCCTTCTTCTCGCGCCCGGCGCTGGCCAGCGTCTTCTTGCTGGTGGCTCTCGACAGCGTGGAGTTGTGAACCCACGCCGTGCGCCGTACCTCGACCCAGTCGCCGCGACTCCCCACGCGTACGAGTCCCATCCCCTCCTTCAGCGAGGCGAGCTGCTTCCCCTTGGGGCTCGCGCTCGCGCGCAGCAGCACTCCATCCGACGCCGCCGAAATGCGGAAGGTGTCGCGCTTCCCGCCGATGCCGGTCTTGTACACGTACCCCTGGACGGCAACGCGAGTCCACTCACCTCTGCTCGCGCCGCGCTCCACGGCAGCGCCCTCGTGCAGCGTGGCAATGAGCACGCCGTTGGGCGTAGCGCGAAGCTTGGCATTCGTCGTGAGCGTCGCCTGCGCGCTCGCGACGGCCGGAGCCGAGAGGGCGAGTGTGAGCAGCGGAAGGAGGCGCATCGCTGGATGGAGGGTGTGAGGGCGAATACATTGTGGTCGGCGCGCGAGGCGCTGAGGTGTAAGGTATCGCACGTTCAGCCGGGTCAAAGATGCCGAGAAGCGGGAAACGTTCTGTCGTTCTTCTTGTACTCGACGGGTGGGGTTATCGCGCCGAGAGCGAGGGCAACGCGATAGCGATGGCGACGACGCCCACCTGGGACGCGCTCGTTGCGCGACACCCGCACACGCTCCTCGAGGCCTCGGGGCTGGCCGTCGGTCTCCCCTGCGGCCAGATGGGGAACAGCGAAGTGGGGCATCTCAACCTTGGCGCGGGTCGCGTCGTCCCACAAGACCTCGTGCGCATAGACGAAGCGGTCGCCGACGGCTCCTTCTTCACGAAAGAGGCCTTCCTGGCGCTCTGCCGCGGAGTGCGCGAGCGGGGCGGGACGCTGCACCTGACGGGTCTCCTCGGCAACGGCGGTGTGCACGCGGTGGATCGTCATCTCTTCGCTCTGATCGATCTCGCCGAGCGTGAGCGCATGCCGCGGGTGGCACTTCACCTTCTGCTCGACGGACGCGATACCCTGCCCCGCTCGGCGCTCGGCTTCATGGAGCAGACGATCGAGTACGCGCATGGTCGCGCGGTGGTGGCGTCGCTGGGCGGCAGGTACTTCGGGATGGACCGCGACAAGCGGTGGGATCGAACGAAGCTCTGGTATGACGCCATGGTTCACGGCGTGGGTCCCACGGCCGGCGATCCGCTGACCGCGATACGCGACGCGTACGAGCGCGGCGAGTCCGATGAGTTCATCCCGCCGGTCGTGATGGCGCGCGACGGCAAGCCGGTGGCGCCTATCCGTGATGGCGACGGGGTCATCTTCTTCAACTTCCGCGCCGACCGCATGCGGCAGATCGTGCGGGCGCTCACGCAAGCGGACTTCGATGGCTTCGATACCGCGCCGCGTCCCGCCATCGGCGCGGTGACGATGACGATGTACGACGAGACGTTCACCGTCCCGGTGGCGTTCGAGCCGTTCACGCTCGCGCGGATCGTGGCTGAAGTGCTCTCGGATCATGGGAGAACACAGTTCCGCACCGCGGAGACGGAGAAGTATGCGCACGTGACCTACTTCTTCAACGGCGGCTTCGAGGTGCCGTACAAGGGTGAGGTGCGCGAGCTGGTCCCGAGCCCGAAGGTGGCGACGTACGATCTCCAGCCGGAGATGAGCGCACCGGGCGTGACCGACGTGCTGTGCAGGGCGATCCGCGACCGCGACCACGATTTCATACTGTGCAACTACGCCAACGGCGACATGGTGGGGCACACCGGCGTGAT
>JBIQMO010000359.1:0-3320 GCA_044463245.1 Gemmatimonas aurantiaca | reverse complement strand
GCGCCGATGAGGAAGTGCGACCCGAGCCGAAGCGCCTGATCCAGTAGGCAGCATACGACGGGGTCAGGTCTTTAAATTCGAGCGGGCTCAACCATGGTGAAGCCATGGTTGAGACCGCTCGAATTTAAAGACCTGACCCCGTCGTTCAATGCAGCACCCGTACGGGATCGACGTGCGTGGCGCGTCGAACGGGAACCAGCAGTGCGATGACGGCACACGCCACTACCGCGATCACAGCCGCGCCCAGTGTGATGGGGTCGAAGGGTCGCACTCCGTAGAGTAGCCCGCTCACGAGCCGCACGACGAGGACGACGCCGAGCGCGCCAGCCGCGAGACCGGCCAGCATCCACACTCCCCCCTGTCGCAGCACCAGCGCCGCGATCTCGCGTGGCGTGGAGCCGAGCGCGATGCGAATCCCGAACTCCCGCTCGCGTGCCGCGGCCATGGCTGCGAACATCGCGTACACGCCAACCGAAGCCAGAATGAGAGCGAGCGCTCCGAACGCCGACATGAGCACCACCGGCAACCGCTGACTGGTGAGACCCTGGGAGAGAAACGCGCTGAGAGGCATCGCGTTGCGCATGGGCACGTTGGGATCCAGTGATGCCAGTGCGCTCCGGATGGGACGCACGAGAGCGAGCGGATCGCCGCTCGTGCGCACGAAGAGAAACCTGCTCGGCCGCATGTCCTGTCGCTCGGACACGTACGTGATCGGCTCAGCGTCCGCTCGGGTGGGATCGTTGCGCACGTCGCCCACTATGCCTACCACTGTAAACGGCGTGGAGTTGGGGTCGGGACCCAGGCGCAGCTGCGCTCCGAGCGCGTCGCCCTTCGGCCAGAGGCGCCGCGCCATGGATTCGCTGATGATGACCGTCGGCGCTGCATCGGCGGCATCCCGCGTGTCGAAGGCGCGGCCGCTCCGGAACGGGATCCCCATGGTCCGGAAGTAATCGTCCGAGACGTTGGCGTAGAGCGCGAAGGGGAGCACGTTGTCCCGCGGCGGCGGCGCACCGATGACGCGGATCCCGTTGCGCTCCCTCACCGCCGTGGGAAGCGCGCTCGCATCCGCGACGCCGGTGACGCCGGGGAGCGCGCGCACGCGCTCCTCGAGACGCTGAAAGAAGTTTTCCTGCTGCTCCGGCGAGCGATAGCTGTCCGCCGGGAGCTGGACGTTCACGCTCAGCACCCCTCCCGCAGCGAAGCCCAGCGGCGCCGACGTGAGCGCGGCGAGACTGCGAGTGAGCAGTCCCGCTCCGGCGAGGAGACTCACGCAGAGCGCGATCTGCGCCGCCACGAGAACGCCGCGCAGCCGCCGCGACGGCCGGCTCTCGGTGGCGCCGCGCGACTCGTCGCGGAGCGTACCCTGGGTGTTGGAGCGGCGCGCGGAGAGCGCCGGGATGAGGCCGAAGGCCATACCGGTGCAGAGAGCGAGAACGAAAGTGAAGATGAGCGCGCCCGGGTCGAGTGAGAGCTCGGCGTACGAAGGGAGCGCGCGCGATGCGAGCCGGCGGAGCATGCCGAGTCCGAGTGCCGCGAGCGCGACGCCGGCCACGCCGCCCCCCAGGGCGAGGAGCGCGCTCTCGGTGAGAAGTTGACGCACGAGCCGACCGCGCCCCGCGCCGAGCGCAACGCGCACCGCGAATTCCTTGCGGCGCGAGATGGTGCGTGAGAGGAGCGCGGCGGCCAGATTCGCGCAGGTGATGAGGAGCACGAGACCCGCGCTCGCCATGAGCACGAGGAGCGGCGTGCGCGTGTCACCCACCATCGAGTCGCGCAGCGATACGGTCGATAACGTGATGCTCCCATTGTCGCGCGGATACTCGCGCGCGAGGTCGGCGCCGATCGCCGAGAGCTCACGCCGCGCGGCGTCCACGGTCACGCCGGGCTCGAGTCGGCCCACCACTCCGAGCCATCCCGAGCCGCGCGCGCCGATTGGGTCGCGCAGCAGGGGACGCACATCGAGCGGGTAGTAGAAGTCCACGTCACCCGCCGGTCCCACGAAGCCGCGCGGGAGCACGCCGGCGACGGTGCGCGAGATCCCGTTGATGCGGATCGTCCCTCCGACCACGCCCGGATCGCCGCCGAGTAGCTGCTGCCATGCGTCGTAGGTCACCATCACGGTGAAGGCGGTGTCGCCCACGGCGTCGTCGTCGCGGAGCGTGCGGCCGAGCGCGGCGGACACGCCGAGGATGCGGAAGATCTTCGGCTCCGCCCACTCGATGCGCACCACGCGCGGCTCGTCGCCGCCGCTCAGTATCGACTCTCGCGGCAGCGTCGCGAAGGCGGCCGTCCCCACGAGCGAGCGCTGTCGCTCGGCGATGTCGGTCACCGTGCCGGCGCTCAGCGGCCCGCGATCGTTGGAGCCATCCAGGAAGCGCCCGTATACGCGCACCAGCCGATCGGAGTCGGTGTACGGGAGCGCATCGAGGAGCACCGACTTCACGACGCCGAAGACGGCGGCGTTGGCTCCGATCCCGAGCGCTAGAGTGAGCACGGCGAGCAGCGTGAAGAGCGGCGATCGCAGCGCGGTGCGCACGCCGAAGCGGAGATCCTGACGCAGGTCGCCCAGCCATTCGGCCCGGTCGCTCCGCGCAACGCGCTCCCTGTCGATCGCGCTCACCGCCATGCTCCATTCACGAGTGTCGCCGAAGCGGCGCCGCGCCTCCGCGCGTGCCGCGTCCGGCGTCATGCCGCGCGCGACCAGCTCGGCGGCGCGCATCTCCAGGTGGAACTCGATCTCCGCGTCGACTTCCCGCTCGACGGGCTGTTGTCGCAGTGCCAGGCGAAAGGCGCGACGGATTCCGTGCGGCAGGTCGGCCATCGTAGCTGCTTCTCAGGCGGTACGCAGCGCCGCGAAGACAGCCTCGGCGTAGCGCGTCCAGGTAGCGGTCTTGGCGGCGAGCTGCCGCCTGCCGGCGCGGGTGAGGGTGTAGTACCTGGCGCGGCGGTTCGTTTCCGAGACGCCCCACTCGCTGTCCAACCAGCCCTGCTTCTCGAGGCGGTGGAGCGCGTGATAGAGCGCGCCGTCCTCGACCTGGAGCTGCCCGCCGGTGGCATCCTCGATCCACCGAGCGACGGCGTAGCCGTGTCGCGGTCCCCAGGTCAGCGCCTTGAGGACGAGCACGTCGAGCGTGCCCTTCAGGAGATCCATGCTTTCGTCGCTCACTCGCTCCACACTCCCTCGTACGGGTCGTTCCCCTGAATGTTTCAGGGTGCAATGTGGGCGAGCACGCCCGCTCCGTCAAGCGACGGGGGCGAACTGAACGACGGGGTCAGGTCTTTAATTTCGAGCAGGCTGAGCCATAGCACAGCTATGGCTC
>JBIQMO010000358.1:0-3321 GCA_044463245.1 Gemmatimonas aurantiaca | reverse complement strand
CGTACGACTACCTCGAGCTGCACCGGCGCGAGGGAGCTACGCTGCAGATCGGCGGAAGTGACCAGTGGGGGAACATCACCGCGGGCGTGGAACTCATTCGCAGAACGGAGGGGCACGAGGCGCACGCGCTCACCCTCCCGCTCGTGACCACCGCGTCGGGGACCAAGTTCGGCAAGACCGAATCGGGTGCGGTGTGGCTCGACCCGGCGCGCAGCTCGCCGTACCGGATGTACCAGTTCTGGATCAACACCGATGACCGCGACGTGGGGAAGTATCTGCGCTTCTTCACGCTTCTCGGGCGCGAAGAGATCGAGACACTCGACCGCGAGACGGCGGACCACCCGGAGCGGAGGAGCGCGCAGCAGGCGCTCGCCAACGATGTCACCGCGCGCGTGCACGGAGCCGAGGCGGCGCGGACCGCCGCCGAGGTTTCGGGATTGCTCTTCGGGAAGGGCGAGGCGCGCTCGCTCTCGGCGGGTGCGCTCCAGGCGCTCGCCGCCGAAGTTCCGTTCGTGGAGCTGCCAGCGCCGGAGGACGGAGCCATCGATGTCCTCGACCTCTTCGTCGCGACGAAGCTCACGCCGTCGAAGGGAGCGGCACGTCGGCTTCTCGAGCAGGGTGGCCTGAACGTGAACGGGAAGCGGCTCGCGGCCAGCGACCGCACCTTCGACCGAAGCGAGCTCCTGCCGGGCGGGCACCTCCTTCTCAGGAAGGGTGCGCGCGGCTACGCGTTGGTGCGGCTGGGTTCCTGACACCGTACGAAGGCGCGACGCATGTCCGACATCCGGCTTCGGGTCGACGACCACCCGCTCCTGCGCACGGCCGCGTTCACCACATCGTTTCCCGCCCCGCTGGGCGAGCTCGTGACCCCGAGCGCCGTGGCAGATCTGCTGAGAATCGATGCGTCGGCACCGCTCCAGCGCGACGAGACCGTGCGCGCGGCCGTGCGCGACATGCTGCGGTACGCCGGCTACAAGCCCACGGGACGCGGCAAGCCCGCCTCCGAGTACCTGGTGCGAGCCGCGACCGAGGGGACGCTTGGCGCGATCAACCCGGCCGTCGACACATGTAACGCAGTCTCGTTGAACAGCGGTTTTCCGATCAGCGTCGTGGATCTCGGTCGCGCTCGCGAACCCTTCCGGATCCGAGTCGCGGCGAAACGCGAGTCGTACGTGTTCAATGCGTCCGGACAGGAGATCGATCTCGCGGGGCTGCCATGCCTGTACGATGCCGACGGTCCCTGCGCCAACGCGGTGCGTGATTCCCAGCGGACCAAGACGACCGCGGACACACGGGACACGCTCAGCGTGATCTGGGGGTGCGCGGGGTTCGAGGAGCGCCTGCGAGAGACGGAGCGGTGGTATCGCGCACTGCTCGAGGGGGCGGGGGCGAAGACGGCGGAAGCGAGCGGAGAGGTCCGCTGACGATTCCACGTTGACCAGCGCTACGCACCGCGCTCGCCCACCATCACGTCGAGCGCGGTACGCACTTCTTCCTCGGTGTTGTAGCAGTGGGGCGCGAGGCGGATGGCGCCCTCGCGCAGAGCGTGCGCGACCTTCGCGCGCGTGAGGCGCTCCGACGCGGCGCGAACGTCACCATCGGGCACCACCGCGACTATCCCCGCCCGCCGCGCGGGATCCGCCGGAGTCACCAGCCGCACGTCGCGCCTCGAGCTCGCCCACTCCACCGCGATGTCCACCAACCCGCTCACATGCTGCGCCACCGCCTCGGGTCCCAGCTCGAGCAGCAGCTCGAGACTCGAGTTGAAGCCGGCGAAGTCCTGATAGGGGAGCGTCACGACCTCGAAGCGCCGCGCATCATCGTAGTAGGTGAAGTCGTAGTCGACCAGCCGGCTGAAATCCTCCGAGCCGCGCGTGGCCATCCAGCCCACGACGCCCGGCTCCATACGGCGAATCAGCTCCTTCCTCACGTACACGAAGCCGGTTCCCCACGGGGAGAGCAGCCACTTCTGGCCGCCGCAGGCGAGAACGTCGACGCCACACTGGCTCACGTCGAGCGTGCGTGCGCCGAGCCCCTGGATCGCGTCGACCACCAGATAGATGCCGCGCGCGTGACACTCGCGGCCGAGCGCGGCCAGGTCGGTCGTGTAGCCGGTGGAAAACTGTACCCACGATACCGTGACCGCCTTCACTCCTTCCTTGTCGAGCGATTCGACGAGCAACGCCTCGTCCGGGAGACCGTCGGCATCACACGGTACCTGCTCGAAGCGCACGCCGCGCCGTTCGAGCGCCATCCACGGATAGACGTTCGCGGGAAACTCGCGGCCGTAGCTCAGCACGAGGTCGCCCTCCACCAGCGGGAGCGCGCGCGCGGCCACGTTGACCCCGTAGGTGGTATTCACCATGCACCCGATCTCCTCGGGTGAAGCCCCGATCAGCCGAGCCGCGAGCTCGCGCGACTTCCGGATGGTTCCCATCTCGTCGTCGTCGGAGATGGTGAACGGCTTCGTGCGGCGCTCGTTGAAGTCATTGACCCGCGCGAGAGAGCGCGCTGGAACGGGGCCGGTGGAGGCGTTGTTCAGGTAGATCGCCTCACCTCGTGCGGCCCAGGGGAACTCGCGCTCGCGGAGAGCGCAGACGTCGTAGCTCATTCTTTGTCGTTCGCGTCGGCGGTGGCCGGCGACGATTCCATGAGGAAGCGGGGATCGAGGGCGTCGCGAAGCGAGTCGCCCAGGAGGTTGAAGCCGAGCACCGCCGCACCGATGGCGAGCCCGGGGAACACGGAGGTCCATGGCGCCGTGCGCAGCTGGATGAGGTCGCGCGCGGAGGAGATCATCGACCCCCAACTTGGTGTGGGGGGCTGCACGCCGAGGCCCAGGAAGGAGAGCGCGGCCTCGGCCATGATCGCGCCGGCCACCCCGAGCGTAGCTGCGATCACCACCGGCGCGATGACGTTGGGGAGGAGGTGCCATGCGAGGATCCTGCGGTCGGTCGCGCCGAGCGCTCGTGCCGCCTGCACGAACTCGAGCTGCCGTGTGACGAGCACCTGACCGCGGATGAGTCGCGCCATCCCCGCCCACCCCACCACGCCGATCGTCACGTACACGGTGGTGAGCGACGGCTCGAAGGCGGCGGCCATGGCGATGAGAAGAAGCAGCGTGGGGAAAGCGAGCGTGATGTCGGCGAGCCGCATGACCAGCTCGTCCACCCAGCGTCCGTAGTAGCCGGCGATGAGCCCGAGCACCACCCCGATGCTGAGGGCGATCGCCTGCGACACGAAGCCGACCGTCAACGAGACGCGCGCACCGTACACCACGCGCGCCCACACGTCGCGCCCCTGGAAGTCGGTCCCCATCCAGTG
>JBIQMO010000357.1:0-3328 GCA_044463245.1 Gemmatimonas aurantiaca | reverse complement strand
ATCTGCAGCGCCACGAGCCCTCGCCTGCCGTCGCGGGGCCGACGCTCGCGCCGGAAAGCGTGATACTTGACAGCATAATACCACCGGAGGAGCGGTCCCATGCGCGGTTGCGCACGCCGCTCTCCCGAAGGAGACGGTATGGAAGGCACCGCCACATTGGGTTTGCTGATCGCGTTCTCCGCGGGTCTGTTGAGCTTTCTCTCGCCCTGTGTGCTACCGCTCATTCCTAGCTACGTGACGTTCATTACGGGGATGAGCCTGGAGGAAGTGCAGAGCTCGCGACGCACCGCGCTCATCCACTCGCTCCTCTTCATCGTCGGCTTCACGATAATCTTTCTCGCCTTCGGCGCCACGGCCAGCGTGCTGGGCCGCGTGCTGATCGCCGCGCGCGGCTGGATATCGCGAATCGGGGGGGTGCTGATCATCATCTTCGGCCTCTACCTCCTCGGCGCGTTCAACATACGCGCCTTCGCCCAGGAGCGGCGCGTTCACTTCGCCAACAAGCCGGTGGGCTACCTGGGGACGGTGCTCGTGGGGGTCGCATTCGGCGCAGGCTGGACGCCCTGCATCGGCCCCATCCTGGGATCGATCCTCATCTACACCTCCAGCACCGCGGACCTCGGTCGCGGGCTCGTCCTGCTGGCGATGTACTCGCTCGGTCTCGCGGTTCCCTTCGTGGTGGCGGCGCTCGCCATAGATCACTTCCTCGCCGCCTTCGCCCGATTCCGCTCGGCGATGATCTGGGTGAACAGGATCGGAGGCGTACTGCTGATCGCCATCGGCCTCCTCCTGGTCACCAACTACTTCACGCTGCTCGCGTCGTACCTCCAGGTGCTCACGCCGGAGGCGCTACGCAGCAGGATCTGAGGTAGCTCCCTCGGTGCTGCCGTCGCTCGCGCCGCGCTCGGTGAGCCAGGCGCGAATCCGGCCTGGCAGCTCGAGTGCGCTGATCGGCTTGGTCAGCACTTCCAGACACCCCGCCTCGAGGCATCTCTCCCGCGTCTCCGGCGAGTCGTGGCCGGTGAGCGCTACCGCCACAGGCGGCAGACTCCCGGCGCGCGCCAGCTCGTCCAGGACGTCGAGGCCGTCCTCGCGGCCAAGCGTGAGGTCGAGGAGGATGACGTCCGGGTGCTCTGCTCGCGCCATGTCGACCGCCTGTCGTACGGTGAACGCGGCGCTCACTCGATGACCGGTTTCCTCGAGGAGAAGCCGCAGCGCGTCGACCACCAGCGCACTGTCTTCCACCAGCAAAACGTGCACACCCATGGCGTGCCCCTTCAGGAAGCCGATCGAACGGGGACGGTGAAGTAGAACCGGCTCCCCACTCCCACGGTGCTCTCGAGCCAGATGCGGCCCCCGTGCAACTCCACGAATTTCCGCGCAATGGCGAGACCTAATCCGGTCCCGTGGTGGCTGCGCGAGGCGGAGGCATCCACCTGCGCAAACTCGCGGAAAACGAGATCGAAGTGCTCCGGCGCGATGCCTATCCCCGTGTCGCCCACCTCTATCAGAATCGCGGGAGCCGGTTCCACCTCCGGTGCCATGCGCGCCGCGATCCAGACGCGTCCTCTCGGCGGAGTGAAGTCGATCGCGTTGCCGAGGAGGTTGGCGAGGACGTGGGCGATCTTGTCACGGTCCGCCGTGACAGGCGGGAGTCCCGCTTCGATGTCCACCGAGAGCGTGTGCTCCTTCTTCGCCACGAGCGACTCGCTCATAGCGCAGACCTGCTCGATCACGGATTCGATGGACGTCTCGGAGCGTGAGAGCGAGAGCTGGTTGGCCTCGCCTCGGGCGTAGGTGAGGATCTCGTTCACCATTCCGAGGAGCTGCCGGCCGCCGCTGATGATGCCGGAGATGCTCTCCGCCTGCCGCTCGTCCAGCGTACCGAGGATGCCGTCGCGCAATATCTCCGCATGGGTAATGATCGCAGTGAGCGGCGTACGAAGATCGTGCGAAATGTTGGAGAGGAACTGCGTCTTGAGCGCGTCCTGGTTCCGAAGCTCGGCGATCGTCCGTGCGAGCTGGAGGTTCTGCTCCTGGAGAGCGCTCAGTCGTTGCTCGAGCGCCGTCTCGTCGGTCAGTGTACGGGCCATGCCTGTTATAGTAGCTACGGAGCGACCCGGTGCCAACGCGGAAAGCCGGCCTGGTCTGCCCCCCTGTGATTCAAGTCACGCCCGACGGTAGATGGTCGTCCTAGCGTAGAACCATCGCCGGGCAGAGTGTATAAGCTTTCTGTGCCGAAGCGCGGGCCGATGGCGGTCCCAGGTGGCATGTGGATTGCTTTTTCCCAACCACCTACGGACACGGCCCGGATGGGCCGGCCGACTCGCGCCGTGGTGGCACAATCCGTAGTTGTACACCACAAAGCCGGCTCGAGACCAATCTTGGAGATTTCGACATGTCCAGCCCTTTTCGTACGCTAGCTCCGCTGGCACTTTCGCTCGTCCTCGTGGTCGGTGCGTGTTCCGACCGCGGCAACGACAACTCGATGGCGCAGGACAGCAGCCTCTCCCGCGACCTGGCCCTGGCCAATTCCGATACCGCTGCCTCGCCGCAGCTCTCGGATGTTCCGTCGAACCCGCCGGCGAATGAGCCGGCCGCGGCCGCTCCGACACCCAAGCCCGCCACGCCGAAGCCGCGTCCGGCTACGCCCAAGCCGCGCCCGGCTGCCCCCACGACTACGCCCTCCGGCAACACCGAGAGTGCGTCCGCGGCGGGGAGCGAGGCGGCTCTGGCCTCCGTTCCGGCGGGTAGCGAGATCAGTTTGACGTCGAACGATCGCGTCTGCACCAACACGAACAAGGCGGGCGACCGCTTCACCGCGACCGTGACCAACTCTGTGACCGGGACGAACGGCGCCGTCATCCCAGCGGGTGCCAAGGCGGTCATCCAGGTCGCCGACCTCAAGCGCAGCGAGAACGCCACCGATAACATCCAGATGGTGTTCAACGTCCTGAGTCTCTCCTGGAACGGCAAGACATACCCGGTGAACGCCGCCATCGATCACGTGGATGTCGACAAGGTCCGCAACTCGAGCACCGGCAACGATGCCAAGAAGGTGGTGGGTGGTGCCGTGGTCGGCGCAATCCTCGGCCAGGTGATCGGCAAGAACACCAAGTCCACCGTGATCGGTGCCGCCACCGGCGCCGCCGCCGGAACTGCCGTAGCCATGGGCACGGCGAACTATGAGGGGTGCGTCCCGAACGGCGGCAATATCCGGATCAAGCTCACGGAGCCGGCGACGATTCAGTAGAGTGGGGAGGAGAAAGGGGAGCAGGGCCGACGGGGTCAGGTCTTTAATTTCGAGCCGTATGGCCACTGGCCATAC
>JBIQMO010000356.1:0-3335 GCA_044463245.1 Gemmatimonas aurantiaca | reverse complement strand
GGCTGTTCGGTGACGGCGAGCGAAACGACTACTGCAAGAGGCGAGCGCGCCACGCCACCGATGGGCCACCGCGCCCACCCGCGCTACAAGAACCCGGTACAGGTACTCATCCGGCACCGGAACTTCCGGATCTTCTGGTTCGGGCAGACCGGGTCGGTGATCGGGACGTGGATGCAGTCGGTGGCGCGCGGCTGGCTCGCGCTGCAGATCACCAACAGCCCTTTCATGGTGGGGTTCGTCTCGGCCGCCGGCACCCTTCCGGTGCTCCTCCTCACTCTCTACGCGGGCGTGGTCGCCGACCGGCACGACAAGCTTCGCGTCGTCCGCGTCACTCAGTCGCTCCTTCTCATCGAGGCGACGCTCCTGTGGTGGTTCCTCTGGTCGGGCCACATGACGATCGTCTGGCTGGTGCTGATCTCGCTGCTCGGCGGCACCTTCACCGCCTTCGACATCCCGGCGCGCCAGGCGCTGATGATCGAGCTGGTGGGGCGCGAGGATCTGGTGGATGCGATCGCGCTCAACTCCAGCGGCTTCAATCTCGCGCGCATCATCGGGCCGAGCATCGCGGCGGTGATCATCGCGAAGTTCGGGCTGGCCTGGTGCTTCGCGCTGAACGCGCTGAGCTACCTGCTGGTGCTGCTGAGTCTCTTCAGGATCCACCTCCCCGACTGGATACGCAACGCCGACGTCGGCTCTCCGATCGAAGGTCTTCTGGAGGGGCTGCGCTTCATGATCCGCACGCGCGAGGTGACGCTGCTCGTGAGCCTCGTCGCGGTCTACTCCATCTTCGGCATCCCCTACTTGGTACTCATGCCGGTGATCGCGCGCGACACGCTGAACAGCGGTGCGGGTGGTTACGGAATCCTCCTGGCCGCGGTGGGCTTCGGTGCGGTGATCGGAGCGGTATCGCTCGCGATGGCGGGGAGGTCGCTGAGGCGCGGGAGACTTCTTTCGATAGCGACGTCCACATTCTGCGTCTGCCTCCTGGCGTTTTCGCTGTCGCGCACACTCTGGCTCTCGGCGCTCATCCTGGTCTTCGTCGGGCTCACGATGATCCTCAACAACGCGCTGGCGAACACGCTGCTGCAGACCATCGCGCCGGACGAGCTGCGCGGACGCGTCATGTCCGCGTATGCGTTCGTGTTCGTGGGGATGGGGCCGATCGGTGCGCTGCTCTCGGGGGGAGTGGCGAACCTCGTGGGCGCTCCGGGTGCGATAGCGCTCGGCGCCGGGGTGCTGATACTCTTCGCGGCGTGGGTGTTCGGGAAGCGCGCGGAGCTGCGCGCGCTATGAGGTGACCAGGCCTCGTCCCGCGGTCGCGCGATCTGCACCGGCGAACTTCTCGCGTGCGAGGTCCACGATGATCCGCGCGGCGCCCTCGATGCCGAGCCAGTCGGTGTTGACGCAGAGGTGGTAGTTCTCGAAGGCGGACCACGACCTCTTCCAGTGGCGGCGCACGTGCTGCTCGCGCTGGCGGTTGTGCTCTTCCACCTCGCGCGCGGCATCCTTGAGCGATAGGCCGTAGCGCTGGGCGGTCCGCGCGGCGAGTGCCGCGGGCGGCGCGTAGCAGTAGACGTGAAGCACGTCCGAGCGTTCGGCCAGCATCGACTGCGCGCCGCGTCCCACGAGAACCACGTTTCCCTGGGCGCACGCGTCCTGGATGATGCGCTCGGTGACGGCGATGAGCCGCTCCTCGCTGGGCGGGAGCGTCGCGGTGGCGGGGCCCGGCATGATCTCCGGCGCGCTGAGCGCGAGCGACGCGGCGAGTCGCTCCACCAGCGTGGCGACACGCTCCTCGCGCTCCTCCACCTCGGCGGGCGGTACCCCCAGGCGTTCGGCGACTGCGTCCACGAGCGCGTTGTCGAGGAGCTCCCAACCGAGCGCGGAGGCCACGAGCGCGGCGACCTCCGAGCCGCCCGAGCCATACATCCGGGAGATGGTGATGATGGACATCGGGCGCTCCGATTGCTCAGGTGATGTGCAGGACCCGGAGGTACTCCGCGGTCTCGAAGCCGAGCGACTCCCAGGCGGCGTTCGCCGCCTCGTTCTCCACGGCGTTGTGCAGGCGGATCTCGTCGAGGCCACGCGAGCGGCACCAGGCGAGCGCCTCGGCGAAGAGGCGTCGCAGCACACCCTGTCTCCGCGCATCGGGCACAACGTAGACAGACGAGATATATCCGTGCAGGGCGGGGAAGGCGAGTGGTATCCCGGCCACCTGCACGCAGCGTAGGATCCCCACCGCGCGTCCACGGTGCTCGGCGAGAAATATTACCTCGTCGCTCGAGCGGAGCTGGAAGGCGAAGTGTCGGCGCGCGAGAATCGGCGCGTCGGGGCGCAGCCGGGAGTAGAGTGGATTGGCGCGGTGCTCCAGCACGAGAGCCAGGCGCAACTCCACTACCGTGTCGAGGTCGGCGATCGTAGCCGCCCGCACCGTCAGCTCGTCATCGGGCGCGAGCGAGTCGGGCACGAGCGCCGAAGGCGCGGAATCCCCGCCGGCTGCGCGAGCCGTCACGCCATCATACCTCCACCGAAGAAGTCCTGGTTCGGGCGGCGACGCTCCGGCGGTTGCGCGCGGCCGTACTGACCCGCGTCGGAGCGCGAGATCTTCCGCCTCGCGACCAGCGACTCGAGGACCAGCTCGCACGCGGCGGCGGTGGCGGGCGCATCTCCTTCGGTGGCGAGCCCGGTGCCGTGCACCACGTCCAGGAGTCCCGGTACGCGCGCGAAGCCGCGCACCATCGCCTGGGACTGCTGATCATCGGTCACCTGAAGCGCGTTGCCCGTGTCGAACCACATGACGATGTCGTCCGTGTTGGCGCCGCCGGCGCGCTCCTGGAAAGTCGCGTCGGCCGCGCGCCTGATCAGCTCGTGCGCCACGGTGGTGCTCCCCACCAGCTCGCCTTCGTACTCCAGCTCGATCTTGCCAGTGATCGAGGGGAGCGCGGCGTAGAGATCAGTCATGCGCGGTACGACCTCGCACTCGTCGGTCGATATCGCGCGGCGTTCCGCGTTGGACACCGCGTTCTCGAGCACGGTGATAGGCATGCGCTGAGAGACTCCCGAGCGCTTGTCGATGCGCTTGTCGGCTCTTGCCTCGAACGCCACGCGCTCGATCACCTCTTCCATGAAGTCGGGCACGCGTACCGGGAGGCCGCCGCGCGCCGTCCACGCTTCCTGGCGTGTGATGGCGATGCCGAGATCCACCTGCTCGGGATAATGCGTCAGGACCTCGCTCCCGATGCGGTCCTTGAGCGGCGTGATGATCTTGCCGCGTGCGGTGTAGTCCTCGGGGTTGGCGGTGAAGCAGAGGAGCACGTCGAGGGCGAGCCGAACCG
>JBIQMO010000355.1:0-3342 GCA_044463245.1 Gemmatimonas aurantiaca | reverse complement strand
CCGCCATCAGCTCCGGCGTGTCCTGCGAGATGGCGCGGTAGAGCGGGAAGCTCTCGCCCACCTTCCCTCCGAGGAGCGTGGCGACCGGGAGGGAGGCGGCCTGGCCGAGGATGTCCCAGCAGGCGATGTCGATAGCCGACTTCACGTACGGGTGGCCGCGCATGGCGGCGTTCATGAGCCGATCGAGCACGTCCAGCTCCCTCGGATCGGCGCCGACGATGTGCGGCGCCAGCTCCGCGATCCCGGTGCGTGCGCCGGTGGCGTAGGCAGGGAGGTAGGCGGGTCCGAGCGGGCAGACCTCGCCGTAGCCGGTGATGCCGGCATCGGTCTCCACGGCGACGACGGTGGAGTCGAAGACCTCCACGAAGTTGCCGCCCGACCAGCGGTAGCTCCCTTCGTGGAGCGGGAGGTCGAGCTGCCAGACTTTGACGCCGGTTATGCGCATTGCTAGAATGTATCCAATATCCCGGTTGTTGCCAGTACCGGCCGCGCCGGGCGACCGGCCACACGCGCGTGCGTTCTTGCGCAGCGCCCACCATGTGGTATTGTGTCCCCATGACCAGATCAAAGTCGGCAGCCCAGGGGCGCGATGGCTCGGCCGCCACGCGTCAACCGCGTGCGGTGCACGCTCCGCTCTCCCGCAAGACGCTCGGCACCGCCACGCTCGAGGCGATGCGCGAGGCGATACTCAACGGTACCTACACCGAAGGCGAGCAGCTTCGCCAGGATGCGATCGCCTCCGAGCTGGGCGTGAGCAGAATTCCCGTGCGCGAGGCGCTCCGACAGCTCGAGTCGGAGGGTCTGGTGACTTTCACCCCCCATCACGGCGCGGTGGTCTCGACGTTTTCCGTGGCCGAGATTCGCGAGCTCTTCGAGCTGCGCGCCATGCTGGAGACGGATCTGATACGGCGCGCCACGCCGAGGATGGAGGCGAAGGATCTCGAGCAGGCCGCGTCGATCCTCGATTCGTACGAGGAGGCGCTCGCCCGCGGCGATGTGGGGGAGTGGGGAGACCTCAACTGGCGACTGCACTCCACCCTCTTCGCCGCGGCCGGGCGGCCGCTGACGCTGCGCACGGTGGAGCGGTTGAGTCATCACGCGGACCGCTATCTGCGGATGCAGCTCGCCCTCACGCACGGCGAGTCGCGCGCGAACGCCGAGCATCGGGCGATCGTGGCGGCGTGCCGCAAGCGTGATGCGCGGGCGGCCGCGAAGCTGATGCGCACCCACATCCTCGGCGCGGGTCAGTCGCTGGTGCATTTCCTCACCGAATACCGGGCAGCACAGCGGGCGCACGCCGCCGCGCGTTGAGAGACTGCGCGGCGGGCGCGTTTTTGCGCTCTTCGGAAATATTGGATATGGTATCCACGCCGCAGACCCACCCCCAAGCAGAGCGAGGATGCGAGTGAACCGCCTCTTCATCACACTGATAGCGGTACTTCTGTCCATCCCGACATGGCCCGGAGCGGCCAGCGCACAGCGACGCGGCCAGCAGAGCTCCGGCCCCCCCAAAGCCGAAGAGCCACCTCCGCTCCGCTTCCACTACATAGGACCGCACAACGCCGGACGCCTCGCCTCCTTCACCGGCCTCCCAGGCGATACCACCACCTACTACATCGGCGCCGCCTCGGGCGGCGTCTGGAAGAGCACCGACGGCGCGAAGAGCTTCGCGCCGATCTTCGATGACCAGAACGTGCAGGCCATCGGCGCCCTCGCGGTCGCCCCTTCGGATCCCTCCACCGTCTGGGTGGGAACCGGCGAGGCGTGGGCCATCCGCGATGCGGACATCATCGGAGACGGCGTCTACAAGTCCACCGATGCGGGGGCGCACTGGCAGCACATGGGGCTCCCCAACAGCGGCCGTATCGGCACCATCGTCGTCCACCCCACCGATCCCAACATCGTCTACGTCTGCGTCCTGGGACAGCTCGCCAACTCCGGACAGGACCGCGGCGTGTACCGTACGCAGGACGGTGGAAAGACGTGGAAGCGCGTCCTCTACGTGAACGCCACCACCGGCTGCTCGGGGCTATCGATGGATGCGCACGATCCGAACGTCCTCGTCGCCGGCACCTGGCAGGTGCAGCTGCGTACCTGGGCGATGAGCTCCGGCGGGCCGGGGAGCGGCGTGTACATCACGCGCGACGGAGGCACCACGTGGAAGCGGATCGAGAACGCAGGCCTTCCGAAGTCGCCATATGGGAAGGTGGATGTAGCCATAGCTCCGTCTGACCCCCGGCGCATCTACGCGCTCATCGAGACGAAGGACCAGGGCTCGCTCTGGCGCTCCGACGACGGCGGCCAGTCGTGGAACGTCGCGAGCTGGGACCGACGCCTGATCGGGCGCGCCGGCTATTACATCAACGTGGAGGTCAATCCGGTCAACGAGAACGAGGTGCTCGTGGCGAGCAGCAGCTTCCACCGCTCGCTCGACGGCGGACGCACCTTCTCGACCATCGACCGCGGATGTGGCGACTGCCACGCGATCTGGATGGATCCGCTGAATCCGGATCATTGGGCCACCACGGGTGATGGCGGAGTGGGGATCACCCGCGATCACGCGAAGAGCTTCACGCAGGTCACGCTCCCCGTGGGTCAGATGTACCACGTCGCATTGGACCAGCGCACTCCCTACTGGGTGTACAGCAACCGCCAGGACGACGGCACGATGCGCGGACCGAGTGATTCTCCCGTTCCGGTGCCCAACGTCCCGTCGTACTACAGCGGCTTCGGCGTGGGCACCGGCGTGCCCGGCGGCGCGGCGGCACCGGTGCCGCGCGCACCCAGTCTCTTCACGTCGCCATTCGCGACGATTCGCCCGGAGGCCGGGTGGGAGGGCGGACTTGGCGGGTGCGAGTCGGGCTTCACCATCCCGCAGCCCGATGACACCGACATCGTCTGGGCCACCTGCTACGGGAACAAGGTCACGCGCTACGATGCTCGCACCGGCGTGGCGCGCACGGTCACCCCGTGGCGGATGACGCTCGACTCGCCACCGAACGAGATCAGGTACCGCTGCCACTGGACGCCGCCGCTCGCGATCGATCACTTCGATCCGCACACGATCTACTACGGGTGCCAGGTGATCTTCCGCACCAGCGACGGCGGCGAGACGTGGAGCGTGATCAGCCCCGATCTCTCCACGCGCGACTCCAGCCGAATCGTCTCGTCGGGCGGCGTGCACGCGGACAACCTCGGGCAGTTCTATGGTGAGCTGGTCTTCGCCATCGCTCCCTCCGCCGCGCAGAAGGGTTTGATCTGGGCCGGTACCAACGACGGCAAGGTGTGGTACACGAGCGATGCCGGCGCCCACTGGAACGACGTCACCGCCAACATCAAGGG
>JBIQMO010000354.1:0-3354 GCA_044463245.1 Gemmatimonas aurantiaca | reverse complement strand
GCGTGGAGATGGACAAGACGCTCGGCGGCACCTGCGTGAACGTGGGGTGCATCCCTTCCAAGGCGCTCCTCCAGTCGTCGGAGCACTTCGAGTTCGCGAAGCTCCACCTCGCCGAACACGGGGTGAAGGTGAGCGATGTGGCGCTCGACCTCGACACGATGCAGAAGCGGAAGGTGGACGTAGTCGCCGCCAACACGCGGGGAATCGAGTACCTCTTCCGGAAGAACAAGATCACCTGGGCCAAGGGGATGGGGACGCTCCGTCCCGGCAACCTGGTGGAGGTGAAGAGCGCCGAGGGTGAGGTCACGACGTATCAGGCCAAGAACGTGATCATCGCCACCGGCTCCGTGCCGGTGGAGCTTCCCTTCCTCCACTTCGATGAAGAGCGGATCCTCTCGAACGTCGGCGCGCTCGCGCTTCCGCAGGTGCCCGAGCATCTGGTGGTGATCGGCGGCGGCGTGATCGGCCTGGAGCTCGGCTCCGTGTGGCGGCGGCTTGGCGCCAAGGTCACCGTCGTGGAGCTGCTCCCGAACATCCTCGCCGGGAATGACGCGGAGGTAGTGAAGGAGGCGGAGAAGGCCTTCCGCAAGCAGGGCCTCGACATCCGCACCGCTACCAGAGTCACCGGCGCGCGGCGCGAGGGCGATCGCATCCTGGTGGATGTGGAGAAGGACGGCCAGAAGGAGACGCTCGACGCGTCGCACGTACTCGTGTGCGTGGGGCGGAAGCCATCGCTGAAGGGGATCGACGCCGCCGCGCTAGGCCTGGCGCTGGGACAGCGGGGTGAGATAAAGGTCGACGCGCAGATGCGCACCAATCTCCCCAATGTGTTCGCCATCGGCGACGCGGTGGGCGGCCAGCTCCTCGCGCACAAGGCCGAGGAGGAGGGCGTGGTGGCCGCCGAGGTGATCGCGGGGAAGCCGGCGCACATGGATTACCGCGCGGTGCCCGCCATAGTGTATACCTGGCCGGAGATCGCCACGGTGGGCCTCACCGAGCAGCAGGTGAGGGAGAGCGGTCGCGAGTACAGGGTCGGACGCTTCCCCTACTCGGCGAACGGGCGCGCACGTACCGCGGGAGAGACGACGGGCTTCGTGAAGTTCATCGCGGATGCGAAGACCGACACGCTCCTCGGTGCCCACATGATCGGTCCCACGGTGTCCGAGCTGGTGAGCGAGGTGGTGCTCGCCTTCGAGTACGGCGGCTCGAGTGAGGACATCGGGATCACCATCCACGGCCACCCCACCCTCAGCGAGGCGACGAAGGAAGCCGCGCTGAGCGTGCTGGGGCGCCCGATTCACATCTGACAGTGCGAAGGGGCGAGCGAGAGTCTCTCGCTCGCCCTTCCTTCTCGCATGCACGCTGCGCGGATCAGGCCACTCGGCGAGCGCGATCTCGACGCCGCGCGCGAGCTGCTACGCGCTGCGGTTCCCACCGCATCGCAGCTCGAGTCGTTATCGTCGGTGGTGGAGGCCGCGGTCCTCACACCGAATGACGAGCAGCGAGCTCTCGCGGCAGAGGTGGACGGTCGAGTCGCGGCCGTCGCCGTGTTCGGCGAATACGCCGGTGCCGCCGGCGCCGGCCGCCTGCAGCTCGTCGCGGTCGATACACGGCACCGTCGCCATGGTATCGGCTCGCTCCTCCTCGAGAGAGTGCTGTCGGAGCTCCACGCGCGCGGCGCCCGTTTCATCCTCGCCGAGCTCCCCGAGGAGCGCCCCATCCTCGACGGCTACTTCGCATTCCTCCGCGCACGCGGCTTCGTAGAGGAGTCGCGCATCCCCGACTTCCATCGTGAGGGAGTGGCGTTGGTAATCCTGGCAGCGACGGGGTCAGGTCTTGAATTTCGAGCCGTATGAGCGGTCGCTCATACGGCTCGAAATTCAAGACCTGACCCCGTCGCTGGCGAAGGTCGTGTCAGTCTGGTGCATTCGACGTGTCGCGCGGCGTCGTGGTGTCCATCGTGCTCGTGGTATCCATCGAGGTGCTGGTATCGGTCACCATGCTGCTATCCATGGAGCGAGTCGTGTCCATGGTAGGCGTGGTGCTCGTGTCGCTCTGGTACGAGCTCGGGGCCGTGGTCGTGTCCGGGCGGTTCATGGTGCTCTCGGGCCTCATGCCGCTGTCGGGGTGAAGCCGGGTTCCGGTCCGCGGCGAAGGCTCCGCGGCGTTCGGCGAAGCGGTGAAGCTCAGCCCGAGCGCGCTGAGCACGCCGTCGATCCCTTCGCCCTGGATTCCCTTCTGCTCGCGTACGCACGCGATTCCTTCGCGCGTCACGGGGCCTATCACGCCATCCACCGTACCGGCGTGGCAACCCGCGTCGTTGATCGCCTGCTGCAGCTCCTTCACCTGATCACTGCTGAGCCCCATGTTGCGCGCGGCCAGTGCGCCACGCGGCGGCGTGTAGATGGCGCCGTGCTCCTCGGTCGTGTCGCGGTACGTGCTGGTATCCGTCGTATCGGTGCGGAACCTCGTCGTATCCGAGCGCGTCGTATCCATCATCGTGTCGGTACGCATGGTATCCATCATGGTTGTGTCCGACCGATTCATCATCATCGACGTATCCGACCGCGTAGTGTCCCTGCCCGTGGTATCGGTGGTATCGGCACCGTTGCCGCCGGTGCCCCCGGTCGACTGCGCCGAGGCGAGCGAGGGCGCGACTACGATCGCCGCGATGGCAATGAGCTTCCTGATCATCTATACCTCCTGCGCCTGTACATCCAAGTCGGCCCGCCGGTGATTTCTCCCGGCGGGTGTCCCTGAAAGGGGCAATCTCCAGACCGCGGACAGTCGGTTCCTCGGGCGACATGACGTCTGCCCTGCCATGGATGCAGAGAGCGCCGGCCTCGTGTCCGAGACCGGCGCTCTCTGCTGCGAAGATGGCGATGCGCGTTACTTCATCAACGCGATGCCGATCACTACTCCGACGGCCACCGCCGCAGCCGCGGCAGTGATCGCCATCACGGGGCTCAGCGTGACCGAGCGCTCGTACCACGGAGTGGTGCGGGGCGTCGCGGCGGGGAGCGCCTCCATGATCTGCTGGTAGACGTGCGCAGGGGTCTTCATGTCGCGACGCACCTCGACTTCCTTCTCTATGCGAAGCCAGAAGTCCACGTCGCGCGCGGCGTCGCCGCGGCGAACCGCGCTCTCCGGCACGTCGCCGTCGAGCCAGGCATTGATCGAAGCCGCCGTGTGTCCTTCGATAGGTACTTCACGGTCAGCGGGCGGTCGCGCAGCGGGCGCCTGTCGCCGCTCGTGCGCCGATGTGCTGGGGGTGCGCCCCATCGGGTCTGTATTGTCTCGCATCAGGCGTACTTATCCTCGAGAAGGGTCTGGAGCGCTTCCCGCGCTCGGTGG
>JBIQMO010000353.1:0-3358 GCA_044463245.1 Gemmatimonas aurantiaca | reverse complement strand
GTAATGGTGAGAGGCAGCCGGAAGCGCATGGTCGTTCTGATCGGATCTACGAGTGGAAGCTCTCGCTGAGCGAATTGACCGAGACCTGATAGTAGCTCGGCGGAGCACCCGATGGAATCCCCTCGGGGTGGGATTCGATCGTCGATCCCGGCTTGCAAGTGCGAGTTTACTTCCCCTGCATCTCCCTCATCCTCGCCTCGAACTCCTTCGACTTCCCCCGCGGGATGCTCAAGGTCTCCCACCTCTCCCCTGCCCAGTGCCGCGCCAGGATGACCACCTGCCCCGCGTGCTGCGACTGATGTGCCACCTGTCTGAGCAGCGCCTGCACCACGGTGTGTGGCTCTCCCCGGATCCGCACTGTCTTCAGTAGATCACGCGCGCCCAGCGAATCGAGCGCCCCCCGGAGCGCACTCCACCCGCGCTCCCAATCGGCGGCAATCGTCTCTCTCGTATCCCCGGCCTCGCGCACGAACTCTCCATCGCGGTCGCGCGTCGGCTTCTCTCCATCGCTGGTCAGGAAGTTGGTGAAGCGCGACTCGAGGTTGCCGCTCATATGCTTCATCAACAGTGCGATGCTATTGCCGTCCTCCTCGAGCGCCTCGAAGAACTGCTCGTCGCTCACCTGAGCGGCTGCGCGCTCCACGGACCTCTTCGTGCTCTCGAACCTCTGCCGCACGTCGGTCAGGAACGCGTCGCCGAGTGCGTCGAGGTCGCTGGTGGTGGCTTCGGTCATGGTACGGTCTCTCCGCTGGTGGTATGCTCGTCGAGCATCGTCGAGCATCGTAATACTATCCGCGACTTCCACGCTCGGCGAAGCAGCACAGCGCTGCTGTCCGGCTGATGACTGCGACTACGTGGACGACGAGGCCAGCCGACGCATCCGCCGCTACATGGCCGGCGAAATGCAGATGCGCGACCGACCGTGACGCCTAACCACGAAGGCTGGCTCGAGCGCCGCGCCCACCTCTGGACGATCGCCGCCTACACGCTGATCGCCTCCTTCGCCACGCTCCAGCGCGGTGTGCTCGACACGCACCACCACACCTATCGCGACTTCCGCGACTCCTTCTACAACCTCATCGCGCACCGGGACCTCTACGCACACCACGCCGCGCAGGGCCCCGACCTCTTCAAGTACAGCCCGGCGTTCGCGCTCCTCTTCGCGCCCTTCGCGCTCCCGCCCTACGCGCTCGGCCTCTTCCTCTGGAATCTCTGCAACGTCTTCACGCTCTACCTCGCGCTGAGAGCGGGCCTCCCCCGCCGCGAGGCCGGACTCACCGGGCTCCTCCTCATCCCCGAGGTGCTCGCCGCCACGCAGGCATCGCAGAGCGATACGCTGGTCGCCGCCCTCATCATCCTCGCTTTCGCCATGACCGAGCGCGACCAGGCGCTCGACGCCGCCGCGGCCATCGGTACGGGAACGGCGATCAAGCTATTCCCGCTCGCCGCTCTCAGCTTCGCCCTCTTCCGGCAGCGCTGCTGGCGAGCCATGCTCCTCACGTTCGCGGCGATCGCCGTGCTCGCCGCGCTTCCGCTGGTCGTACTCTCGCCGCACGAGCTCGCGGTGCAGTACCAGGCGTGGGTGCACGTGATGCGCTTGGACACGCTGGTGCGTGGGCAATCCGTCATGGGCCTCCTCGCCACCGTGATTCCCGGCGCCTGGCCCAACTGGCCGGTCCAGCTCCTCGGCACACTACTTCTACTCGCGCCGCTCGCGCTGCGACGCGACCGCTGGCGCGAGCCGCGCTTCCGGCTCCTCTTCCTCGCCTCGCTCCTCGTGTACGTGGTGATCTTCAATCACCGCGCGGAGCGATCGTCGTTCGTGATCGCGGTGGCGGGGATCGTCATCTGGTACGTGACGGGGCGCGCGACGCTCTGGCGCACGGGGCTCCTCGTGCTCTCGTCCGTGGGGCTGCTCGCGCCGCCGTGCATCGTCGCATGGATCGTGATCCAGGTCGACCTGCTTCGCCCGCTGCCGTCCGCGCGACCGGCACCGCACGCCGCGTTCACGGACGCGCCTCTCACGCGGGCTTCGTCTTCCACGGGATGACGCACTCGCCGGGCGGTGTCAGACACTCCACCGCGCTGCTGGTCGTCACGTACGGCGCGCCGCACGCGCCCTCACCCACTCCGCAGCAATGGAGTCTGACCCCCATCGCTAAAGACCTGACCCCGGTGCGCCCAGCGCCACCGCCGCCACTCGTTCTCCCTCGTACTCGCCCGACCACTCGATCCCGAGCCGCTCCCAGCTCTCGCCCATGTCGGCCGAGCGATAGACTCCACGGTTGTTCGCGGCGTACACCACGCCGGGGTCGTGTGCATCCGCGGCGAGTGAGCCGATGGTAGTGCCACGCGCTTCCGGCAGTCCTTTCGTCACGACGCGCCACGGCTCGAGCGCCGTCCGCCGATAGATGAAGGTCTCCGCGCGCTCGGCGTTGTGTGCACTCATCGCGCTCCGCGACGCGGAGATCACGATGGTTTCCGGATCGTCGGGCTCCACGGCGAGACCGTACACGTAGCGATGCCGCAAGCCGTCCTCGCGCCGCTCCCACTCCACGCCGCTCGTGGTGCTCTCGAAATAGCCGTCGCCCGCCGCGGAATAGAGACGCCCGGCTTCCTCTGGATGCACCACGAGCGTGTGTGTGTCGTACGGACCGCCGGGGCGACGATCGGTCCAGGTCAGTCCGCCATCGGTGCTGGTGACGAGCGCGCCCGCCTCGATCGCCACGAAGATCCGCTCGGGCACCAGCGGATCGGTCGCGATCCAGCGCACGTGGCTGGTATCAGGACGGGGAGGGAAGCTCCAGCTCGGTGCGGATGGCAGCGCGAGCAGCGCATGCCGCGCCTCCCACGTCTCGCCCGCATCCTCCGATCTGTACAGTGCGGTTGGCTCGGTGCCGGCGTACAGCACCGACTCGCCATCGTCGTCGCTATCGGTACTGCCGTCGCTGCCGCCGTCGCCACGCTCGTTGCCGCTCACCGCCACCGCGGTGACGCGCTCGGCGATGACGCCCTCTCCCACGCGACTCCAAGTGCCACCGAGATCGTCGCTCCTCCAGAGTCCATCGCTCGCCGTACCGCAGTACACGCGCTCGGGATGCCGCGGGTCGGTGGTCACGCACATGAGGCGCGACCTGCCAGCGAAGCGTCGCTCGGCCGTCCATCTTCCGCCGCCATCGCTCACGAGGAGCAGCGCGTCGCGCACCGCCACGAACAGAACCGTCACTGCGATCCTCCGCCGGGTAAGGCGGGGTCGGGTCTTGAAGCGTATCCTAGTCATCCCCGCCAAAGCGAGAATCCATTCCATACGTCATCCCCGCGAAAGCGGGGATCCATCCCATACGTCATCCCCGCGAAA
>JBIQMO010000352.1:0-3461 GCA_044463245.1 Gemmatimonas aurantiaca | reverse complement strand
CCTGCGCGAGCGCGTCCGACAACGGACGTAGCTTCGGCTCGAGTGGTTGCGCGGCCCCCGGCGATCCCGTGACCGCCGAAGCGGTCACCCAGTACCTCAAGGGTCTCACCCCCACGCCCCAGCGCTTCCTCATCCAGACCACGGGAGACTCCGCACTACCGGATGCGGGGCGGCAGGTACTCCAGGGCACTGGGCCGACCTATCTCTTCCCCGAGGACACGGCCAAGCAGGCAAGCGTACTCGCCATGCTCACGGAGAAGGGCCCATTCCCCACTCTTCTCGTCCTTTATGGTGGTATGGAACCGGCGGACGGAGGTCGAGCGGTGGTGCACCTGACCGGGCGCTACACCACGGGCGAGGCCGTCGGGCCCGCGCCGAGCAAGGCGCTCTACTTCGAGTGCAAGGACGACCGCTGGGCCTTCACCAATTCGGCTGAGCAGAAGACCACGTGAGCAGTACTATCTCGCGGGAAGGCGCGATCGGCGGACCGGCACTCGAGTCGACGGTCGCGCCGCACCCGCACCTCAAGGAACGGCTCCTTTCGCTGGACGTCTTCCGCGGCCTCACCATCGCGGGGATGCTCCTGGTGAACAATCCAGGGACGTGGAGCGCCATCTATCCCCCGCTCGAACACGCCGAGTGGCACGGGTGGACGCCGACGGACCTGATCTTCCCCTTCTTCCTCTTCATCGTCGGAATAACCACGCACCTCTCGCTCACCTCGCGCCGCAGACGCGGCGCGAGCGATGGCGAGATCGTGCGGCAGATCCTCAGGCGAGGGGGCCTCATCATCCTGGCCGGGCTGCTACTGGGCGGCTTCCCCTACGCTCCGTTCGTCCTGCACCTCCCCTTCGGGATCGTCTTCGATTCGGCCACGCCCAACATCGGGATCTCCACGTGGCGCGTCACCGGCGTGCTGCAGCGCATCGGCGTCGCCTACATCTGCGCGGCGCTCCTCACCATGCACGCGCCCACGAAGCGCACCATCGCGATCATCGTAGCCCTGCTGGTGGGCTACTGGATCGCCATGACCCTGATCCCGGTCCCCGGCTACGGCCTCGGGATGTACACGCTCGACCGTCCCGACGCGACGCTCGGCGCCTGGCTCGACCGGGCGATCATCGGCACCAACCACATGTGGCGCGGCTCGAAGAGCTGGGACCCCGAAGGGATCCTCTCCACCCTCCCCGCCATCGGCACCGCAATGCTCGGCGTTCTCGCCGGCCGCTGGATCGGCTCCGGGCGAGCATTGATCGACCGCGTGGCCGGTCTCTTCGCCCTCGGTGCGATCGGGATGATGGTGGGTCTCATCTGGAACTGGACCTTCCCGATCAACAAGAATCTCTGGACCAGCCCCTTCGTGGTCTTCACCGCGGGCCTCGCGTGCGTCACGCTGGCCACCTGCATGTGGCTGATCGATGTGCAGGGTTGGCGCGGCTGGACCAAACCCTTCGTGATCTTCGGCGTGAACCCCCTCTTCGCCTTCATCGGTGAAGGCTTCCTCTCGCGCCTCATCTATACGCTGGTGAAGGTCCCCTACAACGGCGACACCGTCTCCGTCCAATCCGCCTTCTACCGCACCGTCTACGCCTCCTGGCTCACCCCCCGCAACGCCTCCCTCCTCTTCGCCATCACCTACGTTCTCCTGTTCTTCTGGATCATGCGTGAGATGTACAAGAGGGATATCGTGATCAAGGTGTAGTTGGGAGGGAGGAAACAGGAAACAGGAAACAGTGAACGGCATGCGGAATCCGTCATCCCCGCCGACGGGGTCAGGTCTTTAATTTCGAGTCGTATGGCCTGTGGCCATACGACTCGAAATTAAAGACCTGACCCCGTCGGCCCTGAACCCTCGCACTCCCCCCGTTACCTCCCCCCTCCCCTGCTCGTAGGGACTTAAGTACAGATCGTTCCCGTTTCATCTCTCCGCCTGGTCATGCAAATCGTTTTCATAGGTGTAGTTGGGCGCGCGCGGGTCGCGGTGGGTGCGCTCGCGCTGGCGTCGTTGGTCGCGCTTCCGACGGCGGGGCGCGCACAGAGTGAGCTGGAAGCGCGGCCGCCCGTGGTGACCGAGGCAGTCCTTCCGGGGAGCGCGACGCGCACGAGCGGTGCAGCGCGCGGGCGTGGGGCGCATCCACCGCGCGAACGTACGGTGGCGCCGGCGAGCTACACGGCGCCAGGCAGCGAGGCGGAGCTGGCGAGCGACGTGGGATTCATGCTCGACAGCCGGACGCGGAGCGGTACCTGGGGTGCGATCGTGGTCTCGCTCACGCGAGGCGACACGCTCTACTCCATCAACGCCGACCAGGAGCTGCAGCCGGCGTCGAACATGAAACTCTACACCACCGCGCTCGCCCTCGACCAGTTCGGTGCCGATCACCAGTTCAGCACCGACGTGCTTCGAGCCGGCCAGATCGATGCCGACGGTACGCTGCACGGAGATCTGATACTGCGCGGCGGCGGCGACCCGGGGCTCTCGAGCCGCTACTATCAGGGCGGCGCATCGGCGGCGATGGACGTCCTCGCGCAGATGGTCGCCAATGCGGGCGTGAAGCGGGTGACGGGGAGCATCATCGCCGACGCATCCGCCTTCGGCGATGAGCTGGTCCCCGACGGGTGGCTCGATCGCTACCTGCAGTCCAGCTACGCCGCGCGCGTATCGGCGCTCTCGCTCAACGACAACATCGTGCTGGTCGCCGTGGAGCCCGGGCGGAACGGACACGCCGCGATCGTCTCGCTCGAGCCGGCATCAGACATCCCCGTATCGTCGTCCGTGCGCACGGCGGCGGGGAAGACAGGAGGACAGATCGTCGTCCGCAATACCTCGCGTGGCACGATCGACGTGCGCGGCTGGATCGGATCACGCTCGGCCACGCGGCGCTACCAGCTCGTGGTGGAGAAGCCGGCGCTCTTCACCGCCGGTGCGCTTCGCCACGCGCTCGCCGAGCGCGGTGTGGCGGTGGCCGGACGCGTGAAGCTCGGTGAGACTCCGGCCGGCGCGCGCGTGGTAACCTCGCTCGCGTCGCCGCCGCTCGACCGGCTCGTCTCCGCGATGAACCGCGAGAGCATCAACCACTACGCCGAGCTGCTCTTCCGCGACGCGGGACGCGCGGCATCGCATGACCGAGTCGGCTCCGCGCGCAACGCCAACGAGCTCCTGCAGCACTTCATGACGGAGAAGGTAGGCGCCCATCCCGGGAGCGTGCTCGCGGCCGACGGGAGCGGCCTCTCGGTGCTCGACCGCGTGACGCCGCGATCGCTCGTGCAGCTCCTCTCCTACGCACACGAAGCGCCGTGGAGCGATGCGTTCCACGCCTCGCTTCCGGTGGCTGGAGAGTCGGAGCTGCTGCGCCACCGGATGCAGCGCACGCCGGCCGCGGGGAATCTCCACGCCAAGACCGGCACCACCAACAACATCATCTCCCTCGGCGGCTACGTCACCGCGCGCGACGGGGAGCTCC
>JBIQMO010000351.1:0-3467 GCA_044463245.1 Gemmatimonas aurantiaca | reverse complement strand
CCATCCACTGCTCGTTCCACCAGATCTTGTCCATCCGGTTGTCGTGGCAGCCGGCGGCGGAGACCGCGGCGTCGTAGAACTCCGGGTGGAAGAGCAGAGCGCCCATCGAGTTCTGGCCACCCGCCGAGGTGCCGTAGATCCCTACGCGGCCGATGTCGTACCACGGATACTTCGCCGCCACCGCCTCGTGCCAGAGGATGCGATCCGGGAAGCCGGCGTCGGCGAGGTTCTTCCAGGCCACGTCGTGGAAGGCCTTCGAGCGATTGGAGGTCCCCATCCCGTCTATCTGCACGACGACGAAGCCCAGCTCCGCCTGCGCCTGCATCCCCGCCTGCACGCCGAAGGTCTTGGGGACGAAGGAGCCCTGCGGACCGGCGTAGATGTTCTCGATCACCGGGTACTTCTTCTTCGGATCGAAATTGGTGGGCCGGATGATGACGCCCCAGATGTCGGTCTTCCCATCGCGCCCCTTCGCGGTGAAGACCTCCGGCGGCTTCCAGCCGGTGGCGAGGAGCCGCGATGCGTCGGCGTGCTCGAGATCCATGATCTTCGAGTGGTCGCTGGTGCGCCGCAGCTCCAGCGCCGGCGGGAGGTCCACACGCGAGTAGAGGTCCACGTAGTACTGGTGGTCCGGCGAGTACGCCACCTCGTGCATCGCGTCGGCGTCGGTGAAGGTGGTGAGCCCCGACCCGTCGAAGTTGATCCGGTAGTAGTGGACGAAGTACGGGTCCTTCCCCGGATACATCCCGCTCGCGTGGAACCAGAGCTGTCGCTTCGTGGTGTCCACCCAGTCCACTCCGCGCACGACCCAGTTCCCCCTGGTGATCTGGTTCTTCACCTTCCCCGTCGTGCCGTCGTACAGGTAGAGGTGGTTCCACCCGTCGCGCTCGGACATCCAGATGATCTCCTTCCCATCCGAGATGTCGTAGCGGTAGAGCTTGGCCGAGTATTCGAAGAAGGTGGGCGACACCTCATCGATCACCGCGCGCGCCTTCCCCGTGGCTGCATCCACCTCGATGACGCGGTACGCCTGGTGCCCGCGCTGGTTGTACTCGAAGGTGAAGGAGCGCCCATCCTTCCGCCAAACCAGCCCGGTCATGCTGTACGCGTTGGGGAAGAGCGTGCTGTCCACCGCGATCTGCTTGCGCGCGGCCACATCGAAGACCACCGGCCGCTCCACGTCGAGCACGTCGCCCGGCTTGTTGTAGAGTAGCGTGGAGTGCTTGGGCTGCAGCTGATCTTCGGGCGACGACTCGATGTAGTGCACCTCACGCCGGTAGCCCGGCCTCACCCGGTACGCGGCGATGTGACGCGAGTCGGGCGACCAGGAGATGGACGCGGCGTCGTAGGCATCGCCCTCCGAGCCATCGGTACTGAGCATCACGCCCTCGTCTTCCCCGACGCGCCTCAGGAAGACGTTGTAGTTGCGGATGAACGCCTCCCACTTTCCGTCGGGCGAGCGCCGAGGCCTGTTCGGCGCCTCTCCGCGATCGCCGAAGAGTCCACCGCCCCAGTTGCGCTGTGCGCGCCACGAGGTGTCACGGACCACAGCCGCACGATCGCAGACGTAGTCGGTGATCGTGCAGCGCCACCGTTCGCGAGTCACCACCGGCCTGCCGCCTCCCGGTCCCGCCCCCACGGCGAACTCGATGGCGCTGTCGCCATCCACGAGCGAGAAACCGCGGAAGGGGAGCGTCACCGCGGTGGTCGTGTCGTGCATCGCGCGCGAGAGGGCGGCGGCCAGTCGCGCATGGTCGAACGCGGGTCGCTTGCTGCGCGCCGCGGCATCCACCATGACGAACGCGTGCCCGCCCTCCACCGACTTCCGGTACCAGAAGCGGTCGCCCTTCGAGAGCCAGACCGGGAGATCGGCGTCGTCCATGATGAGCCCCGCGGTCCTCTGCCGATACCCTTCGGCGCGCGCGTAGTCGGCGGCGGTACCCTGTGCGCTGGCGAGCGCGGGGGCGAGCGTAGCCAACACGAGCAGAGCTGCACCACAAGAGCGTACGAGTCGCATCATCGCTACCTCCCGGGCGTTCCGCTGGTGTCGCCTACTCTCCCCGTCGCTTCCTTCCTGTCCGTCGTCGAGATCGGCTCGACCTTCCCCTTCATCCGCTCGTTGAAGGCCGGCACCTCGTCCGTGACGAGCTTCGTGAAGTCGCCCTTCACGGTGGCGAGCGCCGAGTCGAGCTCCTTCACCCAGTCGAGCGATTGGGCGGTCGGGTGGTAGTCGGCGCCGCCGGCCACATCGCCGGCACCGAGTCCGACTTCACCGGAGAGCCAGAGGAGCTGCAGGTAGATTGCCGGCTTCTCCACGTAGAACTTGTCGTCGCTCTGCAGCTGGGCGCGCGCGATGAGCCGGTGCTCCACACGAAGCATCGTGCTGTCCAGCGCGTGGAGCGCGGCGGTCGTGCCATTCGTGCTGCCCGAGAGCCGCTGCTCGATCTGCTCGCGCATCTTCTCGATGCGATTGATCATGTCGGCCGTGGTGTCGATCATCGCGCGGATCTTCACCTGCGTCTCGGTGGACGCCACGAGATCGGCGTCGCCCGAGTGGATCACGGGATCCTTCACGACCTCGAATTCCTTCACGTAGCTGCTGTCGTCCACCTTCAGCCGGACCTTGTACTTCCCGGGAGCAGCGATCGGCCCGCGACGCTGCGGCCCCTCGATCCCCCAGTGGACCACGGGGCGCGTCTCCTTTCCTACGTAGGGCCCTTCCTCCCAGATGTGCGGGTTGTCGGGCGCCTTCGTGCGCAGCGCGACCTGGTGGGGCGGCTCGTACATGAGGTCCCACCGCACGCGATTGAGCCCGACGTGGCTTTCCGCCTTGATCTTGCGGATCACCGAGTCGTGCGAGTCGAGGATCTCGAGCTCGGCCTGCTTGCGCGGCGTCGCCTTCAGCGCGTACAGGAACTCGGCGCTTCCGTCGCGCGGATGGCGTATCCCCGCACGCGGCTGGTAGAGATGCACCGGCGCGGTGGCCACTACGTTGTCGGACTGCTCGAGCGTGGTGATGTCGCGCAGGATGAAGAGTCCGCGGCCGTACGTGGAGATCACCACGTCGTGGTAGAGCTTCTGCGGCATGATCCACGACACCGGCGCGGCGGGGAGCCCGCGATCGAAGTGCGTCCAGGCGGCGCCGTCGTCGAGCGAGTAGTAGAAGCCGTGTCCGGTGCCGGCGAAGAGCATCCCGCGGCGGTTCGGGTTCTCGGCGAACGACATCACGTAGGAGAGCGGACTGTCGGCGGGGAGGGCCCCGCTGATCTTCGTCCACGTCTTCCCCATGTCCGATGTCTTGAAGATGTACGGCGCCCGATCGCCGACGAGGTGCGCGTCCACCGTTACGTAGGCTGTCGATGCATCGAATATCGATGGCTCGATTTTCCGGACAGTGCCCCAGGCGGGAATTCCCTTGATGTTGGCGGTGACGTCGTTCCAGTGGGCGCCGGCATCGCTCGTGTACC
>JBIQMO010000350.1:0-3476 GCA_044463245.1 Gemmatimonas aurantiaca | reverse complement strand
AGCTTGTCGGTGTTCTTGACGAAGGGCTTGATGATGCCGATGACCTTGTCGAACGTCTCCTGATGCTCCATTTCAGATTGCTCCTTTATCAGTTGTCGTCAGGGGAATCCCACTTCCCGAATATCACGCACGCGTTCACATCGCCGAACCCGAAGCTGGCCTTGGCCAGGATCTTCGGTTGCATCTCCCTCGTCACGTGAGGGATGCTGGCCGCGTACGGCTCCAGCTCGGGGTGCAGGTCCTCGCAGTTGAGCGAGCCATGCACGAAGCCGCGGTCCAGCTCCAGCACCGATGCTACGCATTCTATACCGCCGGCGGCACCCAGGGTGTGCCCGATCATCGACTTGGTGGAATTGATCGGTGGGAAGCGTTCCGGCGCAACTCCCAGGGCGGCCTGCCAGCTAGCGATCTCGCGCGGGTCGGCCATCGTCGCGGTGAGGTGCCCATTGATGGCGTCCACCTCCTCGCCGCTGATCCCCGCCGAGTCGAGCGCGGCGCGGATGCAGCGCTGTACGCCGAACGGGTTGGGCGCGGTCATGCTCCCACCCTGGCGCTGCCCGCCGCTGTTCACGTTCACGCCCCTGATCTCCGCGTAGATCCTCGCGCCGCGCGCGAGCGCGCTCTCCAGCTCTTCCAGCATGAGGAGCCCCGCGCCCGAGCCGGGGACGAACCCCGTCGCGCTCGCGCTCATGGGGCGCGACGCCTTCTCCGGCTCGTCGTTCTTTCCGGTGGCCAGCACGCGCATCGCGTCGAACGATCCCCACGTGTAGTGCGACTCGCCCTCCACTCCGCCGGCCAGCATGCGCTTCGCTCTCCCCGCGCGGATGTTCCAGTACGCCTCGGCGATCGCCTCGGTGCCGGTGGTACACGCACTGCTGTTGGTGGACACCTGTCCGCCGAGGCCGAGCAGCCCGCCGATGCGCGCGCTCACGCCGCTGCACATCACCTGCTCCACGATGGTGCTCCCCATCCTGCGCGCTCTCCCCGCGTCGATCGTGGGGCCCGCGTAGCCGCACATGAGATCTATCCCCGCCACGCCGGTACCGATGATGGCACCGGTGTCGAAGTCGGGCTCGCCCGATGAGTCGGTCGGAACCTCGAAGCCCGCGTCGCGCCAGCAGTCCACTGCCGCGATCGCGCCGAAGGAGATGACGGTGGACTTCATCGAGAAGCGCTGCTCCTCGCTGAAGTAGCGCTCCTTGATCTCCTCCACGCCCTGCGGCGCGCCGCCCACCTGGCAGCCGAACTTGAGCTCCCGGAGCTTCTCGTAGAAGCGGATTCCGGAGCATCCCTCGCGTAGCGCGCGCTCGAACTCGTCGAGTCCGTGCCCGTTCGGCGCGAGTACGCCGAGTCCCGTTACGACAACTCGTCTATCCAATTCTGATCCCCAATCCAGAAAGTGTGCAGGCAGCCACCACGCTCCCGTCGGGCTTCGTCATCTCCACCTTCGACCTGAGCTTGTTGCGACGCCAGAAGATCTTCTCCCCCCGGCAGATCACCTGCTCGCCTGGGAGCACGCCATCCAGAAACTCGACCTCCGCATCGGTGAAGATAGAGCGCCAGCGCGGGAGCTCATCCGGGCCCACCTCCAGCGCCTTGAGGTAGATTCCGAGCGCCACGACACCGGTTTGCGCCATCGTCTCGAGGAGGATGACCCCGGGCGTGAGCGGCATGCCGGGGAAGTGCCCCGCGTAGAAGCTCTCGTCCGTTCTGAAAGTGTAGCGTCCCTCTATACGATCCGCGCTGATCTCGACAATCTCGTCGATGAAGCGAAAGGGATGCTGCTGCGGCACGAGCGCGAGTACTTCCGCCGGTGTTAGAACCCGTCCTCCCTTCGCCTCCGTCCCATCCTCCGTCATCGCTTCATGACCCCGCCCGTGGAGTTCGCCGAGCGAGCGGGATAGTCGGCGTAACGGATCCCCTCGAACATCCCCACCTTGGCATCGGTGATGGTGTAGATGTGCTCGTCATCGACGTAGACCCGCCCGGTACCTACTGCGAGTGCCGTTCCGCTGCTCTTCAACTCGGCGTAGCGCCGCACGTCGATCTCGTAGCGCACCAGGTGGTCGAACGGCCGGATCTGACCGGAGAACTCTATCTCCTTGCAGCCGAGCGCGCGCCCGATCCCCTTGGACCCGGCGACCGAGCAGTAGAGACCGAGGAGCTGCCAGATGGCGTCCACGCCCAGGCAGCCGGGCTGCACTGGGTCGAGCCGGAAGTGGCACTGGAAGAACCACTCGTCGAAGCGCACATCCTGCTCGGCCACTATTCTGCCGCGCGAGCCGTCGCGGCGGATCTCGGTGACCCGATCGAACATGAGGAGCGGCGGCGCGGGGAGCACGCCGAAGTCCTTCGAAGGCGGATCCTCGACGAGCGTACCCCAGGCAATGGCTAGCAGGTCTTCCTTGGAGAAGCTGGTTCTGGCGAGGTACTCGTCGTATTTCATTCAGCCCCTTCCTCGGAGAACGTGATCAGCGCGCCGCCCCACGAGAGCCCCGCGCCCACCACCACGAGTGCCAGCCGGTCGCCCGGAGTGAAGCGTTCCCAGTTCTGCGAGAGCACGCCGGGCGCACCAGCCGCGCCGCAGTTTCCGAAACAGTCCACGTTGTAGAGATGGCGGTCCTCCGCTACTCCCGCGCGGCTCGCGGAGGAGCGGAGCATTGTGAGGTTGGCCTGGTGTCCAATGAACCAGGGATCGACGTTCCGGTCTTCATCGCGCTTGGCGAGGAGCTCCTCGGCGGTGGCGGCGGTCTTGCGGATCGCGAAGCGCTGAACCGCCGGGCCGTCCTGGGTGAAGAAGCCGCCAGTGGGGATCACGACGTTGTCCCATCCCGAGGGGTCGGAGATGAACGTCGTCCTGCGCACCGCAGAACGCGCGGGCACTCGCGGAGAGACGACAGCCGCGCTGCTTCCATCGCCCCAGAGGACGGCGGTGGCGCGGTCGGAGTAGTCCACCACGCGCGTGTTGTTCTCGGCGCTCACGATGAGGATGAAATCCGGCAGCGTCTCGGGGCGCATCTTCCCGAGGAAGTTGAGGTGCGCGACGAAGGTGGAGCAGGCCGAGTTGATGTCGAACGCCGGCGCTTGGATCCCGAGCTCCGCGGCCACCGTGCAGCTTTCGGCGGGGGTGAGGTACTGCGGGGAGCAGCCCCCGGCGATGACCATGCCGATGTCGCCCGGCTCGAGCCCCGCTCGCCCGAGCGCCATGCGGGCGGCGCTCGCCGCGGTCTGCGCGTTGGTGTACGCCGATGCCTCGTACGCCGCGCGCGGGTCGGCGTTGTGTGTCGCGCGGATGTAGTCGAGCGATAGCACCGTGCGGCGCTCCCGGATCCCGACCCGTTCGAGAATCCACTCGTCCGTGGTGCCGATGTCGAGCGACTCGAGAAAGGCGTTATCGATGACGTTCTCGGGGTGGAAGTGGCCGACCCCGTGTATCTGTAGCATTCCTTCTTCCTTGCCTTGCGTCAGGCGGGTGC
>JBIQMO010000349.1:0-3494 GCA_044463245.1 Gemmatimonas aurantiaca | reverse complement strand
GACCCCGCCTCTTATACTAGAGCCCGCTCGAAATTAAAGACCTGACCCCGTCGTTCCCCGTCGTTCATTCACCCCGCTTTCACGGTCGTTCACCACTGAGAGGGCTACCGCTACCCCGATTCGCTCGCGCTTTCGATGCCCCGCTGCATTTTGTCCAATAACTCGTTGACAAATTGCAGGGTAACACTCCGGAGGGTGAGCCATGCTAGCGGCAGAGTCAGGGGAGCGGGGGAAAGCAGGGGATCGCCGGGTCCTCGATCGGGCGATCCTGATGCAGGCGGTTTGCATCGCGGCGATGTTCGGCGCGGGCGCGGCGCTCGGCGCCTGCGCGGACGCAGCGCCGGTGAGTCCGCCGGCGCGGAAGGCGCCCGCCGTGGAGCTGCAGCGCGGAGAGTCGCAGAACGTCACCGAAGGGCAGCGGATCTTCCGCTACAGTACCTTCGGCGACGAGAAGTTCTGGACCGACACGCTGCACATGAACCAGGTCATCGAGCAGGTGGTGAGCCCGGCGGTCGCGCTCTCGGTCGGTCTCAAGGTGGATGCCGATGCGCTCCCCACATCGGTGGCCGAGGCGATTAGTGAGAACCTCGTCGACCTGAACGATCCGGCTACTACGGCGCTCCTGCTGAAGCTGGATGCCGTGGTGGGTGTGAAAGCCGAGGTGGACGACCAGAATCACATCACGCGAGTTGGGATAACGTGTGCGCTCTGCCATTCCACGGTCGACAACTCGTTCGCTCCCGGGATCGGGAAGCGGCTCGATGGCTGGCCCAACCGCGAGCTGAATCCCGGCGCGATCATCGCGCTCTCGCCCGCGCTAACCGCGGAGCAGAGGGCGGTCTACAACTCGTGGGGCCCCGGTCGCTACGATCCGCGCTTCAACTTCGACGGGAAGAACGGTCCCGTGCCGATCCCGCCGGCGTACGGGCTGGAAGGTATCCACAGTGTCACCGTCACAGGTGATGGCCCGAACCTCAAGTACTGGAATCGCTACGTGGCCGTGACGCAGATGCACGGGCAGGGGAACTTCAGCGAGCCGCGGCTCGACATCGACATCCACCAGTCGCCGGATCTGGTGGCGCGCCAGCTCGGTGCGCTGCAGGCTTACCAGCTGAGTCTCCAGGCGCCGCCGCCTCCGGCGGGTAGCTTCGATCCGGCCGCGGCGGTGCGTGGACGCGTGGTATTCAACGGTGTGGGGCAGTGCTCGAGCTGTCATACCGGAAGCACCTTCACGGATGCCAACCAGCGGCTGCACGACCCGTCGAAGTTCTTCACCGATCCGACTTACGCTCTCCGCAGCGCGACGAAGATGTGGCGCACCGCGCCGCTGCGTGGCGTCTGGCAGCATCCGCCGTACTTCCACGATGGCAGCTCGCCCACGCTGGCGGATGTAGTGGAGCGCTACGACGCGAACTTCCACCTTGGGCTGACTCCGCAGCAGAAGGCGGATCTGGTGCAGTATCTGTTGTCGTTGTAGGGGGAGGGAGAGCAGACGGCGGAGAGCAGCGGAAGGCGGAGGGTTCAGGAGGCAGGGTTCAGGGTTCAGGAACTACCTCGGGGAATGGATCTCGACTCCGAGGCAGTACCTGAACCCTGCCTCCTGAACCCTCAGCCTTCCGCTGCTTTCCGCCTTTTGCGTACGGCGGAGGGCCGGCGCGGTGCAGCTTGTCGGGGTTGAGGACGCGGTAGACGCCGGTGATCCGATGGCCGTCCAGCGCGAGGGAGGTCGTGAACAAGGTGCGGTCGCCGACGAGCGTGAGCACCGCGGGTTCACCGTTGAGCTGCACGATGCGGTGCGTGACCAGTCCGCGTCCCTGACGCTGGAAGCCGACGGCCAGCTTCGCTACGATGTCGGCGCCCGCCATCACCTTGCGTACAGCGGGGAACTTGCCGCCGCCATCGCTCATCCAGATCACGTCGTCGCTGAAGAGCGACATGAGCTCATCCACGTCCTCCGCGGCCAGGGCGCTGACGAAACGCTCGACCAACCGCTCCTTCGCATCCGGCGGCACCGGATTGCGCGGCGCGCCGGAGCGCACGCGCTCGCGTGCTCTGTGTACGATCTGCCTGCACGCCGCCTCGCTCTTCTCGAGTACGCTCGCGATCTCGTCGTAGCCCGCGTCGAAGAGCTCGCGCAGCAGGAAAGCCGCGCGCTCCTCCGGGCCGAGCCGCTCGAGCAGGAGGAGGAAAGCCAGCGATAGATCGGAAGAGACTTCCACCGCGCTGTCGGGCGCGGTTGCGGGATCGGTGGCGATCGGCTCCGGGAGCCAGGGGCCGACGTACTGCTCGCGCCTGGTGGATGCGAGGCGGAGCCGGTCGATCGCGATTCGCGTCACCACGGATACGAGCCATGCTTCGTCCGATGCGATCGCCTCGGTGGCGGAGCGGTGCCAGCGGAGGAAAGCCTCCTGCACGGCGTCCTCCGCGTCCTCGTACGAGCCGAGCATCCGGTAAGCGATTCCGAAGAGCCGCGGGCGGAAGTGCTCCACGGTCGCTGCGTCGTGGGAGGGTGAAGGGGCGGCCGGCATGGCTGGAAGGTAAAGGAGCGGCGGAGGAGGGATGGTTCCCGCTGGGAATTCGATTGTTGCGCGACTTTACATGGCTTATTATCATGAACGCATGATAAGCAGTAATGATAAAAAGGGTCGGAAGGTGGCCGAGCCCGTTCAGGTTTACCTCGATCCCGTGGATCGCGGGCGGCTCGAGTGGCTGACGGAGCAGCTCGATACCACCAAGTCGGACGTGCTGCGACGCGCGCTGGAGGCGCTCGAGCGGCAGATCTCCGATCCGGAATCGCATCCCGCGCTGCGGGTCATGAAGATTGCGGAGGGAGTGCAGCCCTCCGGATCGCCGGGCTACGATATCGCGGTCGAGCACGACAGGTTCCTCGCGGACTCCGAGGTGGCATCGTGGAGCGGCGGGACACCGAAGCCGGCCGAGCGAAAGCGTGGACGTCGCGCGCCGGGGAAGCGTGGCTAGGGAGCTCTTCGTGGACACGAGCGCGTGGTACGCACTCGTCGATACCGGTGAACGCGCGCGCCCAAGGGTGGCGCAGGCGCTGCGTGAGGCTATCGAGGAGCGATACCGGATCGTCACGACCAACCTGATCGTGGCTGAGGCGCACGCGCTCCTGCTGCGCCGCTTCGGCCATGACGTGGCGCTCGCCTTCCTGCGCGAGATCCGGTCGGAGCCCAACGTGGTGGTCGAGAGCAGCCGCGAGCTGGAGGAGAGCGCCCGCCACGACTGGCTCGAGCGCTTCGAGGACCAGGATTTCTCGCTCACCGATTCGGTGAGCTTCGCGGTGATGAGGGAGCGGCGCATATCGAGCGCACTCACGCTCGATCGCCACTTCTCAGTAGCGGGCTTCGAGCTGAAGCCGTGACGGGGCCAAGCCGTGACGGGGTCAGGTCTTTAATTTCGAGCGGGCTCTAGTATAAGAGGCGGGGTCAGGTCTTTAATTTCGAGCGGGCTCTAGTATAAGAGGCGGGGTCAGG
>JBIQMO010000348.1:0-3498 GCA_044463245.1 Gemmatimonas aurantiaca | reverse complement strand
TGGGGCACATCGAGCTCGCCGTGCCCGTGGCTCACATCTGGTTCTTCAAGACGCTCCCCAGCCCGATGGGGAACCTGCTCGACATCACCCTGCGTGACCTCGAGAAGATCATCTACTACTCGAACTACGTGGTGATCGACCCGGGTCAGCAGGAGGTGAGACCGAACCAGCTCCTCGACGAGGACGAGTACCTCGAGCTCCGCGACCGCGCGCGTGAAGCGGGCGACGCCGAGTTCAAGGCGGACATCGGCGCGCCCGCCGTGCGCGAGCTGCTTCGCCGCCTCGACATCGACAAGATCTCCGACGAGCTCCGCTCGTCGGTGGCGGTGGAGACGTCGCAGCACCGCAAGAAGCAGATGCTGAAGCGGCTCAAGATCATCGATGCCTTCCGCGGCTCGGGTGATGCCGGCGGTACGCGCAACAAGGCCGAGTGGATGATCATGGACGTGATCCCCGTGATCCCGCCCGATCTCCGTCCGCTCGTCCCGCTCGATGGCGGCCGCTTCGCCACGAGCGATCTGAACGACCTCTATCGCAGAGTGATCAACCGCAACAACCGGCTGCAGAAGCTCATCATGCACCGGGCGCCGGAGGTCATCCTGCGCAACGAGAAGCGCATGCTGCAGGAGGCGGTGGACGCGCTCTTCGACAACGGCCGCCGCTCCAAGGCGATCCGCGGTCGCGGGAAGCGCCCGCTGAAGTCGCTCTCCGACATGCTCAAGGGTAAGCAGGGCCGCTTCCGGCAGAACCTGCTCGGCAAGCGCGTGGACTACTCCGGTCGTTCGGTGATCGTGGTGGGCCCGGAGCTCAAGCTGCACCAGTGCGGTCTGCCGAAGGCGATGGCGCTCGAGCTCTTCAAGCCGTTCATCATCCACAAGCTGGTGGACAAGGGGATCGCCGAGACGGTGAAGCGCGCCAAGAAGATCGTGGAGAGAGAGAGCCCCGAGGTGTACGAGATCCTCGAGGACATCATCCGCGACCACCCGGTGCTCCTGAACCGCGCGCCGACGCTCCACCGCCTGGGCATCCAGGCGTTCGAGCCGGTGCTCGTGGAGGGGAAGGCCATCCGTATTCACCCGCTCGTCTGCGCGGCGTTCAACGCCGACTTCGACGGCGACCAGATGGCCGTGCACGTGCCGCTCTCCTTCGAGGCGCAGCTCGAGTGCCGCTTGCTCATGCTCTCGAGCAACAACGTCCTCAAGCCTTCGGACGGCCGCCCGGTGGCGGAGCCGAGCCAGGACATCGTGCTCGGCTGCTACTTCCTCACCAAGCAGCCAGCCGACTTCGGGAAGGATCTCGAGAAGGCGCCGCGCTTCGCGACGCTGGCCGAGGTGGAGATGGCGCTCGCGCTGGGGCGGGTGAGCTTCCACACGCCGGTGCACTTCCTGGTGGACGACATCAGCGGCCGGCACTGGGAGGCTACGACCACGGGTCGGGTGCTCTTCAACAGCATCGTGCCGCCGTCGCTGGGCTACCAGAACCGCGAGATGAAGAAGCGGGCTCTCTCGGAGCTGGTCTTCGACGCGTACCGCAAGGACGGACTCGCGTCCACGGTGCAGTTCCTCGACCGGCTCAAGGAGTTCGGCTTCCGCTACGCCACCATGGGCGGTGTGTCCATCGGAATCGAGGATCTCGAGATCCCGGCCGACAAGGTCACGCTGCTCGGTGATGCCGACGCACGCGTGGAGCGCTTCCAGCGCGCCTACCAGACGGGCAACATCACGAATGGTGAGCGCTACAACAAGGTGATCGACACCTGGACGCACGCCAACAACGACGTAGCCGACGCCATGGTCAAGGCGCTGCGCGAGTCGAAGGGCGGGCTGAACCCGGTGTTCATGATGTTCGATTCCGGCTCGCGTGGCTCGCGCGATCAGATCCGGCAGCTCGCCGGCATGCGCGGTCTCATGGCGAAGCCGCAGAAGAAGCTCACCGGCGGTATCGGTGAGATCATCGAGAGCCCGATCAAGTCGAACTTCCGTGAAGGCCTCTCGGTGCTCGAGTACTTCATCTCCACGCACGGTGCGCGCAAGGGTCTGGCCGATACGGCGCTCAAGACGGCCGACGCCGGCTACCTCACGCGTCGTCTCGTGGACGTGGCGCAGGACGTGACGATCACCGAGGAGGATTGCGGCACGATCCTCGGCCTCGAGGTCGGCGCGCTGAAGGAAGGCGAGGATGTGATCGAGCCGCTGGCCGAGCGCATCGTCGGCACCGTGGCCGCCGAGGATGTGGAGGACCCGCACGAGATAGACGAGTCGGGCCGCCGCATGCTCCTGGTGGAGGCCGGTGAGCTGATCGACGAGGAGACCGCTCGCGCGATCGAGGACTCGGGAATCGAGACCGTGCGAATCCGCTCGGTGCTCACCTGCGAGGCGAAGCGCGGACTCTGCCGGATGTGCTACGGCCGCAACCTGGCCACCATGCAGATGGTGGATCTGGGCGAGGCGGTGGGTATCCTGGCGGCGCAGTCCATCGGCGAGCCGGGTACGCAGCTCACGCTCCGTACCTTCCACATCGGTGGTACCGCCGCTCGTATCGCCGAGCAGACGGCACGCAAGTCGAAGATGGCTGGCGTGATCGAGTTCGGCGAGCGGCTGATCTACGTGACCAACCCCGAGGGACAGAAGATCGTCACCTCGTACGAGGGTGAGATCATCATCCGCGCCTCCAAGGAGGAGAACGCGGCAGTGCTCTCGCGCTTCCAGGTGCCGCTGGGCGCCTTCCTCATGGTGGAGAACGGGAGCGAGGTCAAGCGAGACGCGGTGGTCTTCACCTGGGACCCGTACACGACGCCCATTATCGCGGACGTCGAGGGTACGGTCCGCTTCGTGGACATCATCGAGGACGAGTCGGTGTCCGAGGAGCTCGACGAGCTCACCGGTCTCCGTCAGCGCGTGATCATCGAGGACAGCGAGAAGCGCCTGCACCCGCACATCGAGATCGTGCAGGAGAAGAGCGGGAAGGAGAAGCGAGTTCGCGACTTCGTGATCCCGGTCGGCGCTCAGCTCATCATCGAGGACGGCGAGCAGGTGGGCGCCGGAACGATCCTAGCCAAGATCAGCCGCGAGGCGTACAAGACCCGCGACATCACGGGTGGTCTGCCGCGGGTGGCCGAGCTCTTCGAGGCGCGGCGTCCGAAGGACCCGGCGACGATCTCCGAGATCGACGGCGTGGTGCGCTTCGGCGACATCAAGCGCGGCAAGAGAGAGATCTTCGTGCAGCCGCTCCGGATCCTGGACGATGGGACGACGGCGGTGGACGACACGCAGCCGGCGCAGCTCTACGAAGTGCCGGCGGGCAAGCACCTGCGCGTGCACGAGGGCGACCGGGTGAGGGCGGGCGACCGTCTCTCCGAGGGCCCGGTGAACCCGCACGACATCCTCCGAATCAAGGGACCGCGTGCGGTGCAGGAGTACCTGCTGAACGAGGTACAGGAGGTCTACCGGCTGCAGGGCGTGAAGATCAACGACAAGCACATCGGCGTGATCGTGCGTC
>JBIQMO010000347.1:0-3499 GCA_044463245.1 Gemmatimonas aurantiaca | reverse complement strand
CCTGACCCCGCCTCTTATACTAGAGCCCGCTCGAAATTAAAGACCTGACCCCGCCGTTCACCCAGTCCGCGCGGCGGGAGGGCGCGCGGGGGTCTCTACGAGATTGCCGCGCGGCGCGCCTCGATCCGGCAGCCGTAGCACCCGCGACCTCCTCCCGCGGAATGGCCCGCTGAGTATCGGCGACGGCTCGGGAGGCGGGATCACCAGCACGGGGCGCGACGATGGCCTGAGCGCCGCCCGCGTTAGACTGCCGATCCCGGTACGCTCGCTCCCGTCGGCACCCTGGCGGCCGATGACGATGAGCCCCGCATCCAGACACCCGGCTGCCGCGAGCAGCTCGTGGCGGGGGTCGCCTACCGCGATGGCGATTTCGGCGAGCGACGGATTGTAGCCCGCTTCTCTCACTCGCGCGCGCAGCCACGCGTCGGCCGCATCGCGCATCGCATGCTCGCGCGCCACGACCCCGTGACGCTCCTCTTCGCCGCCATGCACCGCCGCCAGGCGATCTCCACGCTCCACCACGTGCAGCGCGGTGAGCCGCGCGTCCAGCTTCCGCGCGAGATACACGCTCCACCCGATGACGCGCTCGCTTATCTCGCCATCGTCTACCGCGGCGAACACGGTGCGCGGCGCGCCCTCGGGATTGCGCGCCGTCACGAGCACCGGGACGCTCGCGCAGCGCACGAGCCGGTCGGCGGTGGTACCGAGCTGCCGCCCGATACCGGAAGCCGTGCTCTGACCCGCGCGACCGGTCACGATCACATTGGCGCCCAGCTCCTTCGCCGCGCGCGATAGCTGCGCCGCCGGCTCGCCCGTTCGTAAGTCGGCCGTCGCGCGCGGGCCGCCGATGCTCGTCGCCAGCGCCATGAGACCGCCAAGCAGAGCCGAGCCCCGCTCGGCGGCCGCGAGGTCGGGGTGCGCGCTCGGGCGCAACCGCGCGAGATACGGAGGAGTCCGCGGCTCGGGGATGACGTGGATGAGCACCAGCTCCGCACGCGGCGCGAAGTTCTCCGCCGCCCAGCGCGCGGCCGCGAGCGACGGCGCGCTGAAGTCGATTCCCACGAGCACGCGGTTCAGTTGCATTGTTCCCTCACTGTACTCCAGCCGTCCGCCCGGCGTCGCCGGCGGAGAAGAGTCGGGCGAGCAGATCACCGTCATCGGTCCGCTTGAGAGCGTGCCAGATCACCTGCGCAGCGCTGATCCCGCCCACCTGGTTCACCGAAGGTGGAAGGAGGAACTCGAAGCCAAAGGTGCTGGGACTCACGGGCGCATGCGTCTCCGGGTCCACCAGGCGGCCGACCGGGCTCCCGTCCACCGTGATCCAGTGGAGCCGGCCGTCGCGCCGCGTGCGCAGCGTGCCGCCTCCAGCGTTGCTCGCCGGCGCCGTGTGACGCTCGCGCGCAAGCCACCCCTGAAGCGCCCGGTGCCCCACGCGCGCGGCCTCCAGCGCGTGATCCCTGGTGGCGAAGCCGCGGAATCCAACCGCGCGCCCCTCCACCCATCCGATCGGCAGCTCGTTGCCGTGGAGGAGGAATCCTCCCTCGTCTCTCCCATATACCGTCAAAGTCATCGTCGCATCCTCATGATCCGTGTGGCGATGGCGGTGGCGGGGCGAGCCAGATGAAAAACCGCCCCTCCCGCCGTGGAGCGCGGGAGGGGCGGCGTAGCTGCCGCGTTTCGTCGGGGGAGCTACCGGGTCACTCGAGGTAGCGAAGCATCGACGGAATCCCGCGCATCTCGGTACGGCGCGTGGTGTCGCGAGCCCCCTCTCCACGAACACGGAGATCGGCCGCGACAGCGCGCCGCGAGGTGCGCATCGCGGACACCCGCGTGCTCCGCGAGCCTTCCATCACGAGTCTTCCCCTGACGCGCGGCCTGACCGCGTGCAAGCCGCGACGGCGGCATGCTGCCGGGCGTCCGGTGCACGAAGTGAGATCGAGCTTCACGCGTGGTGTGGTGGAGGGACTCGTCATCACTCCTTCCGGTGATTCCAGGGATACGCCGCCGGCTCCGCACTCGGCGGCCGGTACACGGCCGAAGCGCACGGAAAGTGCCTGCGTCGCCGGGAACGCCAATATGGCCTCGCGGCCCTCAAAGTCAAACAACACCTGTAACGCGGCTTGGTTCCACGAAATCGAGAGCCACGTCGAGCGCGCTCGCCGAGTGCGTGAGCGCGCCCACCGAGATCCGGTCCACTCCCGCCTCGGCAACCGCGCGCGCCGCGGCCAGCGTTATCCCGCCAGACGCCTCGGTCTGCGCGCGTCCCGCCACGATCTCCACGCACTGGCGCATCTCGGCGGGCGTCATGTTGTCGAGCAGGATGATGTCGGCGCCCGCTTCGGCGGCCGCCGCCACCTGTGCGGCGTCGTCGCACTCCACTTCCACGCAGATCCCCCCGGGTGCCAGGGCGCGCGAGCGGCGTACCGCTTCGGCGATGTCCCCGCCCACGGCCGCGAGGTGGTTGTCCTTGATGAGCACCGCGCTCGCCAGATCCATCCGGTGGTTCACTCCGCCGCCGCAGCGCACGGCGTACTTCTCGAGCGCGCGCAGGGTGGGGGTGGTCTTGCGAGTGTCCAGGATCTGCGCGTGCGTGCCGCGCACGGCGTCCACGAAGCGCGCGGTGAGTGTGGCGACTCCCGAGAGGCGCTGTACGAAGTTGAGCGCGATGCGCTCCGCGGAGAGGAGCGCGCGAGCCGGCCCTTCCAGCTCCAGCACTACGTCGCCGCGCGCAACGCGCGACCCGTCCCAGGCCACCACGTGCACCTTCACCCCGGGATCCAGCAGGTGGAAGGCGACCACCGCGAGTGGGAGTCCCGCGATCACGCCCTCGGCGCGCGCCACCATCCGAGCCGCGGTGCGCTCACCCTCCGGCACGGTGGCCAGCGTGGTCGCATCCTCGAAGGCGCGGTCCTCCTCCAGCGCGGCGCGGACCAGCGCCTCGGTCTCCGCGCGAGACAGCGGAAAATCTTCTTCGCTCATTCACCTATCATCGATGCGGGGACCCCTGGTGTGGCGAGGGAACGGGGCTTCGCGCCTATCGAGACCATCCGTTCGATGGAGAGCAGCGCCTTCTGCGCTATATCCTCCGGCACCGTGATCCGGTGCTGCATCTTCTCGAGCGACGCGAGCAGCTTGGGGAGCGTGGTGAGCTTCATGTACTGACACGATGCGCGATCGTCGGCCGCCTGGAAGCGCTTCTCCGGGTATGCGCGACGGAGGCGGTGGAGTATTCCCACCTCCGTGGCGACGATGAACTCGGTCGCATCGCTCTCGCGCGGCCGGCGGATCATCCCTTCGGTGGAGAGCACCTGCACGCCGGTGGGGTCGATGTCGCCCGCCGACATAGCCTCGAGGAGACTGGTGGAGCAGCCGCACTCGGGGTGCACGAGGAACTCCGCCTCGGGGTGCGCCGCGCGCTGCTCGGCCACGCGCTTCGGCGTGATCCCCGCGTGCACGTGGCACTCGCCCATCCAGACGTGCATGTTCTCGCGCCCCGTGA
>JBIQMO010000346.1:0-3500 GCA_044463245.1 Gemmatimonas aurantiaca | reverse complement strand
TCTTCCCCACCGGCTACAGCACGAACGTGGGGATGATCTCGGGTCTCATGCGCCCCGGCGACTGGATCATAGCTGACCAGAATGCGCATGCGAGCATCGTCGATGGAGCGATCCTCTCGAAGGCGAATGTCCGGTTCTTCCGGCACAACAATCCGGCCGATCTCGAGAAGAAGCTCAAGCAGACGACGGGGAAGAAGCTGGTGGCCATCGAGGGAGTGTATTCCATGGATGGCGACGTCTGTCCACTCCCGGAGCTCGTGGAGGTGGCGAAGCGCTACGACGCGCGCATCCTCCTCGACGAAGCCCACTCCGCCTTCGTTTACGGGGAGCACGGGCGCGGGGTGGCGGAGATGTTCGGCCTGGAGGATGAGGTGGACATCCACATCGGCACATTCTCCAAGGCGCTCGGCGGTCAGGGCGGCTACGTGGCCAGCTCGAGGAAGCTGTACTACTACCTCAAGGGCTTCGCGAGGGCGCGCGTCTTCTCCTGCGCGCTCTCACCCGTGGTGACCGCAGGCGTCCTCAAGTCGCTCGAAATCGCCCAGAAGGAACCGGAGCTGCGCGACAGGCTCTGGAAGAACGTGCGCTACATCAGGCAGCGCCTGGAAGAGGAAGGCGTGGATGTAGGAGACTCCACGTCACAGATCATCCCGATCATGGTGCGGAACGACCGGCGCATCTTCGAGCTCGGTCACAAGCTCTTCCGCGCAGGGCTGTACCTGCAGCCCGTCATCTATCCGGCGGTTGCCAAGCATCGCTCGCGATTCCGCGTGTCGATCTCGGCATCGCACACCTGCGAACAGCTCGACGAGGGCGTCTCGATCCTCGTCCGCGTCCTACGTGAAGAGGGGATTCTGGTATGAGCAACAGCAAGGACGGTCTCGTTCAGTATCACTTCCGCGACGCCATCGGTGGATTCTTCGAGCTTCCCACCGAGAACGCTCGCGCCATCCTGCCGCCCGAGCTCCAGCCCATCGAGCCGCACCACGGTTCGAGCGTGCTGAGCGTGATGGCCTTCGACTTCCACGACAGCCCGGTCGGCTCCTACGGGGAGCTGATACTCTCCATCCACGTGGCACCGCGCATCGAGCCCGGTCAGGCCTGGCCACGTTCCGCCTTCTTCCCATTCCGCCTCGGCACGACCACGCGCGAGTCGCGCGAGCACGCGATCGAGCGCTGGCACCTCCCGCACTACATGCAGGACATCTCGATCGCCTGGGACCGCGGCGATGGGCACATCACCATCCACGCGACCGACCGCGGGCAGCCGATCGTCGACATGACGATCACGGAGCACGAGTGGTCGAATGTCGATCACCTCTACCAGGCCTTCATGAACGACGAGGACGGGCAGTACACCTCCAACATCGTCATGTCGGGCGAGTTCAGCGAGAACGAGGAGGAGCGCGGCGGGATCGTCATCCACTCGCAGGCGATGACGGATCTCATCGAGGACTGGGAGGTGGACTTCACTCCCTTCCGCGAGCTCTGGATGAAGAACGGCCTGCAGACCTTCCATCCGCTGCAGCAGCTGCTCTCCTACGCTCGTCGATGAAATCTGACGTCTGCGTCATCGTGAACCCCGCCTCCGGAAGGGGGCGGGGCGCGAAAGCCGGGGCGGAGGTCAAACGAGCCTTCGCCTCGGTGGGCATCACCGACATCCGCACGACGAGCGCGAAGGGCGACGAGAGAACCGTCGCCCTTCGCGCTATCGAGGATGGTGCCGGCACCATCGTCGCCGTCGGCGGCGACGGCACGTGGGGAAACGTCGCCAACGCCATCATCTCGTCGGGTGCCGACGTGCGCCTCGCACTGGTGGCGGCGGGTACGGGCAACGACTTCGCCAAGACGCTCGGCGCGCCCGCCCGGGATTTCGACGCCACCGCGCGCCTCGTGTCGGATGGCGCGGAGCGGCGCGTGGACGTCGGGGAGATCGAGGGGCGGTACTTCCTCAACGTCACCGGCTTCGGCTTCGACATCGCCGTGCTCGAGGACATCGAGAACATCCGCTGGCTCAAGGGCGATGCGGTTTACCTCTACTCGGCGCTGCGCCAGCTATTCGGCTACGATGGAATCGAGATAGACATCGCGAGCGCGCGGCGCTCGCGAGGAGCGTTTCGGCACCTGATGCTGATCATCGCCAACGGAAAGAACTTCGGCGGCTCGTTCCGCATCGCGCCGGCGGCCAGCGTCACCGACGGCCGGCTGGACGCGATCGCCATCGCGATGGCCACTCCGCTGCGCCGCGCGCGACTCTTCGGCGCGGCGACGAAGGGTACGCACGTGCACCAGGCCGAGGTGCACACCGAACAGGCGCCGAGCTTCACACTCGAGTTCCCCGCCCCGCCCGCGTACGAGACGGACGGCGAATACAACCGCGCTTCGTCCAGCACGCTCGAGGTGCGCTGCGTGCCCGGTGCGCTCCGAGTGGTGGCGCCTGTCGAGGTGCCGAGCGGCATCGAGAGTACCGAGCGGCGCGTGGCGGTCTGAAGTGCGCGCCATTTCCTTTGCGGCGCCGATCCCCACCTACCTTGCCACGCTGGCGGCCGGGAAGGTGTCCGAAAGGTTCTTCCTCGGGCCCCACGCGTGCACGCGGCTGGGCGATGTCGCGCCGCCGGAGCTCCCCGGCGACCAGTGGGTGCGAATCCGCACGAGGATGGGCGGGATCTGCGGGAGCGACATAAACGTCATCACCCTGAAGGCGAGTCCGTCGACATCGCCCTTCTCCTCCTTCCCGTTCGTGCTCGGCCACGAGAACGTCGGTGACGTCATCGAAGTGGGGAGCGCAGTACGCGGCGTATCGGTGGGCGAGCGTGTGGCGGCGAATCCGCTGCTCTGCTGCGAGGCGCGCGGGATCGAGCCGGCGTGCGCGGCGTGCGCGGCGGGCGACCACTCGCGCTGTGCACACTTCACCGACGGAAAAGTGCCACCCGGGATGCTGATAGGCACCACGCGAGGCACCGGCGGGAGCTGGGGCGAGGAGTTCGTGGCGCACGAGTCGCAGATCGTGCGCGTCCCGGAGACGATGAGCGACGAGGAGGCGGTGCTCATCGAGCCCTTCGCCTGCTCGGTGCATGCCGTCCGCGCCAACATCGCCGAGCCCGGCGAGCGCGTCCTCGTGATCGGGGCTGGCTCCATAGGTCTGCTCACCATGGCCGCGCTCCGTGCGCTGGCGCCCGATGCAGACGTCACGGTGCTCGCACGACATCGCTTCCAGGGCGCGCACGCCGAGCGGCTGGGGGCCACGCGAGTGGTGGCCGCGCGCGGCGACTATCTGGAGGCGCTGGCGGAAGCGGGCCATACACGACTGCTGAAGCCGATACTCGGGAAGCCGGTGGGCGTGGGAGGCTTCGATCGCACCTTCGTGTGCATCGGCGGCACACGCGGGATGGACGACGCGATGCGCTTCACCCGCGCTGGCGGGACGATAGTACTGCTGGGGAATTCCAGCACGATGAACGGGCTCGACTGGACGCCGCTCTGGTTGAAGGAGCTCACCG
>JBIQMO010000345.1:0-3530 GCA_044463245.1 Gemmatimonas aurantiaca | reverse complement strand
TGGAAGAAGGGAGCGTTGCAATGGGATTGACAGCCAGCCCCGAGCGCTCGATCGCGACCTACGATCCCGGCTCTCAGGAGAGCTGGGTTGCCACCCGGCTAGATTTCCTGGTCAACTGGTCGAGGGCCAACTCGCTCTGGCCGATGCCCTTCGGCACCGCCTGCTGCGCGATCGAGTTCATGGCCACCGCGGCCACCCGCTTCGACCTCGCGCGCTTCGGAATGGAGCGCATGAGCTTCTCGCCCCGTCAGGCGGATGTGCTCATCTGCGCCGGGCGCGTTCCATTCAAGCTCGCGCCGGTGCTGCGGCGAATCTGGCAGCAGATGCCGCAGCCCAAGTGGTGCATCTCGATGGGTGCCTGCGCGTCCTCCGGCGGAATGTTCGACAACTACGCCGTGGTGCAGGGGATAGACACCATCATACCGGTGGACGTCTACGTCCCCGGCTGTCCGCCGCGCCCCGAGGGGCTCATGTACGGGATCATGATGCTCCAGGAGAAGGTCAAGCGTGAGCGGATGGCCGACAACGTGATCCGCCACGAGATCAATCCGGATCCCACTAGCGGCCTGTACATCCCGCCTCAGGCGATCGACGAGCTCTCCGAGCCGTTCGGCAACTCCGTGCACCAGACACGTTCAGGGCTGTGAGCAAGTCATTCACCCCGGTGGTGGCCGGCAGCGCGCTCCCCGATGCGCCGGCGCCGGTCACACCAAAGAAGATCGCGTACACCGGCGGCGAGCCGAATCCGTCGCTGGGCGATTTGCGGAACCGCTTCGGCGGAGCCATCCTGCGCGCCGATGTGGTGTGGGGCGAGACGACGGTGTACGTGGATCGGAATCAGCTCCACGACATCGTCCGCTGGCTGCACGATGATCCCGGACAGCGCTACGACTACCTCTCCGACGTGACCGCCGTGGAGTACCGCGACCGCGAGATCCCGCTGCAGGTGGTCTGGCACCTCCGCTCGATACCGTATCGTCGCTTCATCCGCCTCAAGGTGGAGATTGCTCGCGGCGAGCCGCTCGAGGTCCCCAGCGTGTACGACATCTATCGCGGGGCCGACTGGATGGAGCGCGAGTGCTACGACATGTTCGGCATTTCCTTCGCGGGTCACCCGGATCTTCGGCGCATCCTGATGTGGGAGCGGTACACGGAGGGCTACCCGCTTCGCAAGGACTTCCCTCTGCGCGGCCGCTTCAGCCGCTCCGAGCAGCTCCGCCAGGCGCTCTCCGCCAACCCCGAGGCACGCTACTCGATGGAGGAGCTGACGATAGCGCAGGCCTTCGAGGACCTCCCCGATGCGATGCGCCGTCGCCTCACGACCGGCGAAGAGACGGGAGAATAGCATGGCGAAGAACACACGCACGGTCGAAGTGGCGCTCGGCACCTCCGGAGTGGATGAGCTGGGACGTCCGAAGCGAACCCCGCTCACGGTGAACGAGAACGGAGCGGTGACCACCCTGGAGCCGCCTCCGGCACTCGAGCCCGAGCTCGAGGGAGAGCATCTCCTCATAAACATCGGCCCGCAGCACCCGGCTACGCACGGCGTGCTCCGCCTGGTGCTCGAGCTGGATGGCGAGACGGTGGTCCGCTGCATCCCGCACATCGGCTACCTGCACTGCGGCTTCGAGAAGATCGGCGAGTACCGCACCTACAATCAGATAATCCCGTGGACCGATCGCGAGGACTACCTCAACTCGATCGGCAACAATGTGGCCTTCGCGCTCGGCGCCGAGCGCCTCTTCGGGGTCGAGATCACGCCGCGCTGCACGGTGCTCCGCGTGATCGCCATGGAGCTCTCGCGGATCATCTCGCACCTCGTCTGGCTCGGCACCACCTGCATCGATATCGGCGCGTACACGCCCTTCCTCTGGACCTTCCAGCAGCGCGAGACGGTCTACAACCTCCTCGAGAGCTGGGTGGGCGCGCGCCTCACCACCACCGCCACGCGCGTGGGCGGGATGGCGGCCGACATCCCCGAGGGGTGGACCGACCAGCTGCAGCAGTTCATCCGTAACTTCCCGAAGACCATCGACGAGGTGGATGAGCTCCTCACCACCAACGCCATCTGGGTGGGGCGCACCACGGGAATAGGCGCGATGAACGCGGAAGACGCGATCAACTACGGGCTCTCCGGGCCGATGGTGCGCGCATCGGGTGTGGCGTACGACGTGAGGAAGGACTTCCCGTACCTCGACTACGAGACGTACGACTTCGAGGTCCCCGTCGGAACGCACGGCGATGTGTACGACCGCTACCTCGTCCGCATGGAGGAGCTGCGTCAGAGCACGCGCATCCTGCAGCAGGCGCTCGATCGGCTCCCCGATGGGCCGGTGAACACGAGCGACCATCGCGTGATCCTGCCGCCGAAGTCCAAGGCGATGAGCGACATGGAATCCATGATCCATCACTTCAAACAGGTCATGGAAGGCTCGCGTCCTCCGGTCGGCGAGTGCTACGTGGCGGTGGAGAGCCCCAAGGGAGAGAAGGGCTACTACATGGTTTCCGACGGTACGGCTAAGCCGGTGCGCTGGCGCATCCGGCCCCCGTCGTTCGTCAACCTCTCCGCCATCCCGAAGATGGTCGAGGGACACCTCCTCTCCGACGTGATCGCGATCAACGCCAGCATCGACATCGTCATGGGAGAGATCGACCGGTGAAGACGGACGAGATGGGCGGCACCCTTTCCGAAAGCGACGCGTCGCACGGCGTCAGCGATCCGCACTACGAGCCCGTTTTCGTGGGCGAGGCGGAGCGCGAGCTCGAGGAGCTGCTCACACGATATCCCACGAAGATGGCGGCGCTCCTCCCCGCGCTCTGGATGGTGCAGGAGGCGCGCGGCTGGGTCAGCGAAGAAGCGATGGTCGAGGTGGCCGATCGCCTCTCGCTCACGCCGGCGTACGTGAAGGGCGTGGTGACTTTCTACACGATGTACCACCAGCACCCGGTCGGTAAGTATTTCATCCAGGTCTGCACCACCTCGCCATGCGGAGTGTGCGGCGCGGAAGACACGCTTCGGGCACTCCTGCAGCAGACCGGGTGTCGTGAGCTCGGCGCCACGTCGCCCGATGGGCGCTTCACAGTGGTGGAAGCCGAGTGCCTCGGCGCCTGTGGCTTCGCCACACCGATCATGATCAACGAAGAGTTCGTCGAGTCCGTCAACAAGGACAACGTCACCGATATCCTGAGCCGGCTTCCGTAATGGGCTTTCCGCATAAACCACATCCGAGGGAGACGCAGGTCCTCTCTCGCTATTTTGGCGACGCCGAAGCGCGTACGCTCGATGGGTGGAAGAAGAGGGGCGGATACCGCGCGCTCGAGAAGGCGCTCGGGATGACCCCGGAAGAGATCATCAACGAGATCAAGGAGTCGGGGCTTCGCGGCCGCGGCGGTGCCGGCTTCCCCACGGGGCTGAAGTGGTCGTTCATGAAGCATGGCGACGGCAAGCCGCACTACCTCTGCGTGAACGCGGACGAGTCGGAGCCCGGCACCTTCAAGGACCGCGAGATCATGCGCTGGACGCCGCACGC
>JBIQMO010000344.1:0-3531 GCA_044463245.1 Gemmatimonas aurantiaca | reverse complement strand
CTCTGGGCGCGGGAGCAGTTCCCCAAAAACCCCCGTTCGAGATCTCGCCTTACGGTTTTTCTCTGCGTTCTCTCGTTCTTCTCCGCGTTCTCTGCGCTCCTCTCTCAAGAGGAGCTCCGACCCCGCGATGCGCTCGGATCGGGATCGCGATCCCGGCCCGCAACGGTTTTCTCCGCGTCCTCTCGCCGTTCCCTCCGCGCCCTCCGCGTGCGCAGTTACGGCCCAGCGCGTTCCCTCCGCGCCCTCCGCGTGCGCAGTTACGGCCCAGCGCGTCCCCTCCGCGCTCTCCGCGTGCGCAGTTATGGCCCAGCGCGATGAGCCGAGAATCAGCGCATGAACTCACCGGCCGCGACTACCGAGCCTCACCCGCCACAGATCCGATCCAGATCCTCCAGCCCGGCGAGTACGTCGCGCGCCTTCGAGCCGTCGGGTGGGCCCAGGACGCCAGCCTCGTGGAGCTGATCGATGATGCGAGCCGCGCGGCCGTAACCGATCTTGAGACGGCGCTGCAGGAGCGACGTCGATCCGAGCTGATGTTGGATCACCACCTCGGCGGCCTCACGGAAGAGCTTGTCGCGCTCGCCTGGCTCCGCCGAATCATGGCCGCCACTCGCTTCCATCGCCTCGCGCTGGCGGATCTCCTCGAGGATGTCGGACTCCGCTTCCGGCGGCTCTTCGGAGATGAGTCCCTCAGCTTCCGCCTTCGCCCTGCGCTCCTCGGCCCGCCCCTCGTACCAGTGCATCAGCCGCTCGGTGTCCTCGCTGCTGATGTAGGCGCCCTGCAGGCGAGCGGGCTCGGACTTACCCGGAGGGATGAAGAGCATGTCGCCGTTGCCGAGGAGAGTCTCGGCTCCCACGCCATCGATGATGGTACGGCTGTCCACCTGCGACGCGACGCGGAAGGCGATGCGACTCGGGAAGTTCGCCTTGATGAGACCAGTGATGACGTTCACGCTGGGACGCTGCGTGGCGAGGATCAGGTGCAGGCCTATCGCGCGTGCCTTCTGCGCGAGCATCGCGAGCGGCGTTTCCACCTCACCCTGCACCGTCATCATCAGGTCCGCGAGCTCGTCGATCACCACCACTATGTACGGTATCACGTCGCCCGTGTAGGTGAGCTCCTCGAAGGCGACGTCGGCCCGCTTGGGGCGCTTGAGTTTGTCGCCGGCCTGCACGCGGCGATTGAAGTCCTGGACGTTGCGGCAGCCATTCGCTGCGAGGAGCTCGTAGCGCTCCTGCATCTCGATCACTGCCCACTTGAGCACCGCGGCGGCGTCGCGGTTGTCGGTGATCACCTTGTGACGAAGATGCGGGAGCACGTTGTACACCGAGAGCTCCACCATCTTGGGGTCCACCATCAGGAAGCGCAGCGTGCGCGGCGTGTGGCGGTACGCGAGACTCGTGATGATGGTATTGACGCACACCGACTTTCCCGAGCCAGTCGCGCCGGCGATCAGCAGGTGGGGCATCTTGGCCAGGTCGGCCACCACCGGCTTCCCTTCGAGGTCCTTCCCGAGTGCTATCGGGAGCGCGGCGCGCGCGCCCTGGTACTCGCGCGACTCCACCAGCTCGCGAAACGACACGATCTCCGCCGACGGGTTGGGCACCTCGACACCTACCGCGCCGCGGCCGGGGATCGGGGCCACTATCCTGATGCTCGCCGCGCGCATCGCGAGGGCGAGGTCGTCGGACAGGTTCGCTATCTGCCGCACCTTCACACCGGGCGCCGGCTCGACCTCGAACTGCGTGACGACCGGTCCCGTGGTGCGGCCGGTGATCTCCGCTTCCACGCGGAAGGTGCCGAGCGCCTCCTTGAGCTTCGCGCCCATCTCGTCCAGCTCGCGGCGCCCGGCGTCCACGTTTCGCGGTGGGGGCGGTGTGAGGAGGTCGATCGGCGGGAGCTCCTGGTGGCGCTCGGTGATCTCCTCGGTTGCTTCGATAGCGGCCGCGATACGCTCGTCGTTCTCGAGATTGCCCGCTGCCTTCCCCCGCTTCCCGCGCCGGGGAATCGGAAATAGTGCTCGCACCTCGGGCTCCGGCTCGGGTTCGCGCTCATCGCTGTGCATGAGCGACGGATCGATGGCCGGCATCTCCTCCGGAGCGGGCTCGAGCGTGGGGGCTTCCACGGCCGCTCCGTCGGCGTGCTTCCTTCGCTTCCCCCGCCCTGTGATCGTGCCGTCGCTCGGTTCCGCCTCGGCTTCCGCGATCTCGCCATCTGCCGCGCGTGGAGGAACGACGCCCACCACGACGCGGATCGGGTTCCACGCGAGAGTGAGGATGGTGAGGGCGCTGAATGCGAGCACCACCGCGAGCCACGCGCCCCAGTGAAGCGCAGCCTCCAGGTAGTACGCCACGAAGCCGCCCCAGAGTCCAGCCAGACGGCTCGACTCGCGTCCCGCGTCCACCATGAGCGCGATGGCGATCGGGAGGAGGAGAACGACGCCGATCAGGAAGACGAGCCAGGAGCGATCGGTGCCGGAGCGCATACGGCCGAAGAGACGCAGCGCGTGCACCGCGGGGATGAGCGGGAGGAGGAACGCCGCCGGCAGACCGACCAGCGCGATGAGGCCGGCGCGCACGCAGGCGCCCGCGGGGCCCATTGGCGACGGCGCGCGCGTGCAGCTACCCGCGTGCGAGCCATGGCCACCCAGCACCGCCACGGCCAGGAAGATCGCGAAAAGGAGGAGCGCTACGCCGGTGAGCTCTCTTCTCAGCTGAGCTCTGCCCATTCCGGCTACCTCTCCAGGCGCGGACCGAGCGCCGTTATCTGGCGATCCTGATAGAGCGGTACCACCGGGAAGGCGTCGATCGTCGCGCAGATCTCGAGGTCCTTCTCGAAACCGGCCGCGGCGAGAGCGCGGCCGTGCTCCGAATCCGCGAAGAGCTTCGCCAGATCATCTCCGTACTTCGCCTCGAGCATCATGCAGACGCGCGCGCCGTCGCTCAGCTCCGCCTCGGGAATGTGCTCGGCGATATGGCGCACGTAGCGTCCGGCGCACGCGGCATCTTCCAGCGAGAAGAGCCGATCACGCCCCGCGCAGATGATCGTGACGGCGGTGCCGCCGCGCAGTGCGGAGCGAAGGAGCGCCGACACCGCGCTGAAGTTGACGTACGAAGCCACCACCACGTCGCGCGCGCCCTGGATGCCGGCGAGCGCGACGGTGCCGTTGGTGGTGGTCATGAGGACCGTGGTCCCCTCCACCGAGTCGCGCGAGACCTCGAGCGGCGAGTTGCCGAAGTCGAAGCCCGAGATGGGAAGCATCTTGTGCTCACCGGCGAGCCGCACCTGCGAACGCTCGAAGTTTCTCGCGCGTGTGATCACCTCGTCCGCGCTCTCGAGCGGCACCACGTTGCGCGCACCGTTGGCCAGCGCGGCGGCGATGGTGGATGAAGCTCTGAGGACATCGATGACCGCAACGACACGGCCCGCCACAGCGGCCGGGGCGCTCGTCGCCGGGCCGAACAACACGTCGATACGCATCTACTGCTCCCGCAACAGGTCGCCTTCACGCTCCAGGAACTTCGTGTCCA
>JBIQMO010000343.1:0-3548 GCA_044463245.1 Gemmatimonas aurantiaca | reverse complement strand
ATGCTCCGGCGCTACACGCGTGAAGGATACATGGAGTGCGTGGCACGCCTGCGCGCGGCGATCCCGGATCTGGCGCTCACGACGGACATCATCGTGGGCTTCCCGGGTGAGAGTGACGAGGACTTCGAGGAGACGCTGAGCGCGGTGCGCGAGGCGCGCTTCGATGACGCGTTCACTTTCATTTTCTCCCCGCGCGACGGCACGCCGGCCACCCGTCTTCCGGAGACGCTCACGGTACCGGAGGAGGTGGCGGGAGAACGGCTCGAGCGGCTCATCGCGGTCGTGCGCGAGGGCTCGAGGGCGCGCAACATGGCGCTCCTGGGCTCGCGCCACGAGGTGCTCTTCGAGAAGATCTCGCGCCGCGGCACGCTGCTGCAGGCGCGTACGCGCCGGCACCACACGGTACTCGTGCCGGGCGACGAGTCGCTCATCGGTTCGTACCGCACGGTGGAACTCACCGGTACTACGGGTTCGACTTTCACCGGGGCGGTGGTGCAGTCGCGTGCCGCGCTCCCGCTGGCCGGATGAAGAACCTGCTGGAGGGAGCGATCGCGTCGGTGTACGCCGATCTACGCGCACAGAACCCCGAGTTGTGCGCGTGCGAGAACTGTCGCACCGATGTGATGGCCATCGCGCTCAACTCGGCGCGTCCGCGCTACGGCGGCGGCGCCGACGTGGGACACGCGCTGATGGCGTTGGACCTCCAGAAAGACCAGACGAGGGCGACGATCGCGGTACTCGTCCTCGACGCGATGCGGCGGGTGGCTTCGAGTCCCCGGCACGAGGAGCTTCGAAAGTAGCACTGCTCCGGCCCTCCCACGCACGCTGACACCCCGCGCTCCCCGGCGACGGGGTTTTTTCTTTCCCGCCGCCGAGCGCAGCGCGCTTCGAGTGGAGGAAAGATGGGTGGTAAGGTGCAGCGATGCCGCTCATAGCGCGCGCCGCGCTGGCGCTGATAGCCGGGCTCCTCGCAGGGTATGGCGGCGCGGTGGTAGCTGTGATTCTCGCGGTGATCGCGGCGTGGTGCGCGGCGTGGCTCGGGCGGAATGCGTCGCTCGCCGCGCTGGCGGCGCTCCTCGCGGCTGGCGCTCTCGTAGCGGTGAGCGACGACGCTCGCCGCGACGACTGTGCTGGGCGCGTCCTGCGCGCGCGGGTGTGGAGCGCGGAGCTCGAGGCGGCAGCGGCGCCCGGAGCCTTCGTCGGCGCGACCATCACGGATGGGAGCTGCTCCGTCCACGCCGCGCTCTCGGTGGTGCGTGGAAGCGCGTCCGCCGGCTCACACGTCAGCGTGACGGGCGATGCGGTGCACTCCGATCGCGGTATCAGCGTCCGCCACGCGCGCATTGCGACGGCCGAAGGGCGCTCGCTCCTCCTCTCGCTGCGAGCGAGTGCCGGTACCAGGATAGACCGCATCTTCGGGAGCGATGCCCCCATGGTGCGTGCTCTCCTCATCGCCGATACGCACGCGCTCCCTACCGGGCTCCGCGATCGCTACGCGGCCGCGGGGATAATCCACATGCTCTCCATCTCGGGGCTGCACGTGGGGATCATCGCGGCGGCCATGGAGCTGATCTTCGTGGCCGCGCGACTCCCGAGGCGCGCCGCGTACATGGCCACGCTCGTCGTGACCGCTGTGTACATCGCGATCATCGGAGCGCCGGCACCCGCGCTGCGCTCCGGCGTGATGCTGGCCGTGGCGACGTCGTCGCGGCTCCTTCAGCGGCCGACCTCTCCATGGGCGGCACTGTCGCTGGGCGCGCTCGTCCCCCTGGTGAGTCCCCGGACCGTGCTCGCCATAGGATGGCAGCTCAGCGTGGTTGGCATCGCGGGCCTCATAGCGAGTGCCGCCCTCTCGCGCAGATGGATCGTGCCGCGCTGGGAGGGGTGGAGAGCGCAGGTGGCAACGCTCGCGCTGGCGTCTGTGGTTGCCTCGCTGGTCTCGGCGCCGCTGGTGACCTGGAAGTTCGGGCGGCTCAGCGTCATCGCACCGCTCACGAACGTGGTTGCGACACCTGTTGTGGCGCTACTGCAACCCACGATCTTCCTCGCTCTTCTATGCGCACCTCTGGAGCCCGTGGCGCGCTTCCTCGCGGGTGCCGCGCATCCCATGCTGGTTGCGCTGGATGCCGTGGCACGCACCGGGGCGAGTGTGCCGTTCGGGGCACTCGCCATCTCACCCACGCTGCAGGGTGCCACGCTCGCGGGAATCGCGACGGCGGCGCTGGTAGTGGCGTGCGTGAGCTACTTTCCCGCGCGCGCGATGGTGGTGTCCGCGGCGGCCTTCACGGCGGCGCTCTGGCTCCCGATCCTCCCGCGGCGCAGCGGCGAGCTCGAGATGCACCTCATCGACGTGGGGCAGGGCGATGCCGTGGCGCTCCGTACCCCACGCGGCCGCTGGCTCCTGGTGGATGCCGGGCGCTCCTGGCGCGGCGGCGACGCCGGGAGAACGACGGTAATCCCCTATCTCAGGCGGCGCGGGGGCGAGCTGGTGCTCTTCATCCTCTCTCACCCGCATTCGGATCATGTGGGCGGGGCCGCCACGCTGCTCCACTCTCTGCACCCGGGGGCGTACTGGGACGGCGCCTTCGCGGGGACGAGCGAGCCGTACAGGGAGTCGCTGGAGGCCGCGCGCGATGCGCATGTACGTTGGCAACACGTGCGCCCGGGTGACACGCTGCGCGTGGACGGCGTACTCCTCCGTGTCCTTGCACCGGACTCCACCTGGATGGCGAGTCTCGACGACCCGAACGAAGCGAGCGTCGTGCTCCTGGCCCAGTACGGCACGGTCCGCTTCCTGCTGATGGGAGACGCCGAGCGTGGCGAGGAACGCTGGCTGATCGAGAACGAGCCGGAATTTCTCGCGGCGGATGTCCTGAAGGTGGGACACCACGGGAGCCGTACGAGCAGCGGGAACGATTTTCTCGACGTCGTAGCTCCGGAGCTCGCGGTCATCTCCGTGGGCGCCGGCAACAGCTACGGTCACCCCGATTCGGGCGTAGTGCGGGCACTCGCCCGCCACGGCGCCGTGGTGTTGCGCACCGATCGCGACGGAGGCGTAGTCGTGAGGACGGATGGACGCTCTATAGCCGTCGAGGAAGGAGGAGATAGTTGGGAGCTCTCGCGCGGCTCGTCGCGCCGCTGGTAGGGAGGGGCGTCGGGCTGCCGGAGGAGTTGCTGGCGCGACACCCGGAGCTCGCTCTGATGCGTGTGCGGCGCGGCGGGCTTCCCGTGCGCGTGGGCGGCTGGGCGCTGGGGCGGAGCACGGTCGCGGCGATCACGCTCTGGCGCACGGTGTTTGTCGCGCCCGGCGTGGCGCTGGACGCGGAATTGCTATTGCACGAGCTGAGGCACGTGCACCAGTTTGAGGCGAGCGCGACTTTCCCTTTGCACTATCTTTGGGAGAGCGTACGGCGTGGATACCACGCCAACCGATACGAGGCGGATGCCAGAACGTATGCCGCGGCACAGCTGCGCGCCTCCATGAAGGAATCACCCAGAGGAGACGTGTAACGTGGTCAACCACACCCCCACATCGGTCGTCACGATCG
>JBIQMO010000342.1:0-3550 GCA_044463245.1 Gemmatimonas aurantiaca | reverse complement strand
ACTCGAAGCACTACCGATGGCGTTCGGATGGGCTGACGATCCAGCTCTCTACCGACTCGTTTGGACGGACGCCCGCGATGACCCTGGAGACCTACCTCGGGGACTGGCAGTGCTCGGAGTGGCAGGGTATCCCGCTCAAGTACTAAGCGGCGCGAAGGATCGCGACGCTCTGAACCACTAGGGTATGAAGCGACGAACTGGAGACGCTTCGCACAGGGTTAGGCCGGACTACCCCCGCCCGGTCATTCGCGATCTGGTAGCCCTGGCCGAGTAGATCGTATCTTCTCGATGTCTGACGCCGTTGGGTGATCACCGCCAACTTTCCACCGCGAGCCTGGTCGCACCAGGAAGCGACGATGGGCACTCCACTCATCCCCGACGTACTCCCCTTTAGCGCCGAGGAAGTTCGATCGGCGCTCAGGCGCTGGCTGCCCGAGAGCGATGCAGACGATGCGGCCGACTCCATCATCGAGTCCGCTGCTTCCTACGTGGAAGAGCGTACGGAGCACGCCGAGCGACTGCGTCGTGCGGGCCACGAACCTCCCGAGCGGTGTGGTGGCTTCATAGTGCCGGACGCACTGCTGGTTCATCTCGCCCTGGTATCCGAGAGCGCGGCTGAGCGTGTAGGTACGCTGATGGAGCGACGCTGGTCCGCGTTGCGCGCATCCAGGATCGAGAGGGAGAGGCACCGCGCCGCCGAGCGTGCGGGGCTACGTCCTAACATCAATGATCTACTCGATGCGGCCGAGCGCCGGGGGGAGATCTCGTGGGACGACCCGAAGGTATTCCGCGGTCTCGCCGTGGATGTGTCGGCACTCCCGCCATTGCCCGAGGCTACGCCGGAGATGATCGCGGCCGCCGAGGCGTACGTCGCCGAGGAGATCCGGAGGTGGGAGCAGGTCCTCGATGCCGCTCGGCGTGGCGAGCCGCTACCGGAGCCCGAGCCCAATGGGATTCTCGACATCGACGCGGCAGATGAGGAGTCGATGCTCCCGGGATCCGTGCCCGATTGGGCGTTCCTGGACGACTATCTCCGCCGGTGGGACCGCCATCGGCTGGGCGAGGAGAGACTCTTCGGCGGGCTCGCTCGGGAGCTCACTCGCTTCAACGGAGAGCTCGTGCGCGCGTTGCGCGTGGACCCCAGGCGCGCGGTGCCGAGGGCGATCATGTTCCCGCTACTTCGGGGCGGCGGGTCGGGCGCCATCCCGGTCGACGCGCCGGTGGGTGTGGCGCTGCGGGAGGCGCTCGGGGAGAGCGCACTGCCGCGCACCACATGGCCCGCGGGGGAGTTCTACGCGGGGGCCGACCTGCTCGAGTGGTGGGAGGCGAATCGCAAGGCCTACGAGCCGTTCCCGCTCTTCGACGAATGGCGCGCCCGAGCGCTCACGCGCCGGGAGGTGGGCTTCATGCGGCTCATGCGTGACCGGCACGACGAGCTGTTTACCGATGAACCATGAGCACGACAGACGAACTGTGTGTCCGCGGTAGCGATCAGATCCCCCATACAGTAGCTCGCCCGACGGCCAACGGATAGCAAGCGAGAGGTCGAAGCGCAAATGACATGGAGGGTGGTCTTCGACGCCTCGGCCGACAGCTGGCGAGGGTTGCAGTTCGGGACGAGCATGCTCGGAATTGCACTGCTCATAGCCCTTGGCGGTGCCTTCTTCGACAAGCTCAATCAGCGGAAGGTCTTCGGCATGAAGACTCGAGTGGTGAGCGGGTTCGCCCTGGTTTGCGCGATCATATCGCTTGTAGGTGGTTATTCAGACTACAAGGCCATTCGCGACGCACTGCACCGAGGAGAATATCGTGTCGTGGAAGGTACGGTGACTGGTTTCGTTCCCGCTACCGAATGGGGGGCTTGGGAGAGTTTCGTGGTCGGCGATCATCGATATGAGTACTCGGATTCATGGGTGGTTCCGGGCTACCACAGAACCAACGCGAGCGGCGGAGTGATACGCAACGGTCTCCGCGTCCGTACCGCCGATGTCGACGGAGAGATTGCGAAGTTGGAGGTCCAGGACCAATCATCACCCCGATGATGGTACCGACATCGCTGCTCACAGAGGTCACGAAGGCCACAACATGGTTCCCGATCTCACTGTGTCGACAGGCGAAGTAGCACATGAGGCATAGCAGGCTGCTCCTCATCCTCGCTACGTGCGTCCACCTTGGCAGCCTGGGTGCTTGTAGCGCACCCGCAGAGAAGGCGACGGACGATCAGGATAGCGACAAGCGGCTGCCGGTAGTGCTGGCCATCAACAAGCATGGCGAGGATCGGCTTGGCCGCATGCTCGACTCTCTCCTGAAGGGCAAGACGGAGCCCGAGTGTTTCTACGGTCGATTCGTCGCGATCAACAAGACCGTGGTTGGACCTCTCTCTGCATGTCTCGTCCGGAGTGCGGATACTTCCGTCTATTACTTCACACATCCCGACGGTCGAGTCGTCGTCGTAGGTTGGCGCTATTACGTATCGCCGGAGGTGCTCGTGTCAGTAGCGGACTCCGTCCAGGACCATCTGGCGGCGCTGTACGGGCCGGGTCAGGAGTGCCGAGAACGCGTTGGGGGCGACCCGCCGATTCTCCGTCTCATGACGTGGGCATTGGACGGCTACACACTGAAGTTGACAGTTCAGCCACTGGATTCGAACAATTACGTACCCATTGGCCGTCGGGACATCCCACGAGTGGCCTTTGAAGCTATAAAGGGGAAGGCCCTATGCAACGAAGGGGCGGGCGAGCCTGGCTGGAGATGATTGGGCGCCTGTGGGGGCTTCAGTTTCGGCTCACCGCCTTTCGCGGCCGGCCTCCCTTGGCGCCGTTGGCCCGTGCTGCTGCCGCCTTGGCGGGAGTCGATACCTGCCCCGCGATTCGTGCGAGCTCGCTCAGTTTCTGCGACCGACCGAGCGAGGAGAGCAGGAGCCCGGGTACGCTCAGGTCCACGTCCAGCGCTTCCCAATGAAGGCCGCTTCCCCCAGGGCCGAGCTCCACATCCGCGAGCTGTGTCGGGGTAGCTGATGCCAGCGCTGGAATGGACGCCGCAGGGAAGCCGAAGATGTAGCCGCTCGTGAGCTCCATCATGACGCGGCCCGTCCCGCGGTCGTAGTGCACCGAGGTAGCACGCTGACCAGTCTCGCGAGCGCGTCGCTCGCGTGAGCGGGCAGTTGGAATCTGAGCTATGATCTTCGACTTCGGCGTCCGCTGCTCTCTAGCCATGGTACTTCCTCCAGCACTGCAGTAGGTACTCGGTGTGCTCCTCGACTATCCAGAAGGCTGCCGTCACGTCGTTGGTCCGCATCCCCGCCACGGTTCGGATGGTCTGTGGCTTCTTACCCACCGCGAGCTCGATCACGACCTCACCGCCAGAGTTCCAGACGTGGACATGCGGCGGCTCGTGTTCGCGAGGCGGCAGGAAAATCAGGATTCGGAACCCACCTACGCGGAGCACGGTCGGCACTCGAGCAATATAACCTATCTGATGGGTTATGGCAAGAAAAAGGTTCTTCACGGAATACCGGGGAATGCTGCTCGGATCTTGAGGAAGAAGTAGT
>JBIQMO010000341.1:0-3552 GCA_044463245.1 Gemmatimonas aurantiaca | reverse complement strand
TCAAGGAGCTGATGTGGCCCACCATGGAGCGCATCGAGGCGCTCCAGCGCGGTGGCAAGACCATCACCGGCGTGGCCAGCGGCTTCAACGACCTCGACGAGATGACCTCGGGCTTCCAGCCCGCGGATCTCATCATCATCGCGGCGCGACCGTCAATGGGAAAGACGGCCTTCGTGCTGAACATCGCGCAGCACGCGGCCATCGAGAAGAAGGTTCCCGTAGCCATCTTCTCACTCGAGATGAGCAAGGAGTCGCTCGTCCAGCGTATGCTCACCGCCGAGGCGCGCGTCGATGCGCAGAAGCTTCGCAAGGGGATGCTGCGCGACGACGATTTTCCGCGTATGGCACGCGCCGCCGGAATCCTCAGCTCGGCACCGATCTGGATCGACGATGCCGCGGGAATCACCCTCCTCGAGATCCGCTCCAAGGCGCGTCGATTGAAGGCCGACGCGGACATCGGGATGGTGATCGTCGATTATCTTCAACTCGTGCAGGGGCCCGCTAGCTCCGAGAGCCGCCAGCAGGAGATTAGCCAGATCTCCCGCTCGCTCAAGATGCTCGCCAAGGAGCTGGGCGTACCGGTGCTCGCGCTCTCGCAGCTCTCCCGCGCGCCGGAGCAGCGCGCCGGCGATCACCGCCCGCAGCTCTCCGACCTGCGCGAGTCGGGCGCGATCGAGCAGGACGCCGACCTGGTGATGTTCATCTATCGCCAGGAGGTGTACGACGGGCCCGTGGACAAGGACGGCAACTCCCTCGAGGGACGCGCCGAGATAATCATCGGGAAACAGCGCAACGGGCCGATCGGCACCGCCAACCTGTTCTTCCACAAGTCATACACGAGGTTCGAGAATTACACATCAAGGCCTTCGGAGCAGTAAGACGAAGAGCATCTACCGCTGCACCGAGTGCGGCGCCGAGCACCCGAAGTGGGCGGGGCGCTGCGATGCGTGCGGCGAGTGGAACACCCTTGCCGAAGAGGCGGTAGCCGCCGCCGCGCCGAAGAGTGCGAGCGCGCGCCGCAAGGGTGGCGGAGCCGCTCTTGCGCACGGCGGGAGCGTGGCGCCGACGGCGCGCCTGGCGGAAGTGCAGGGCTCCGAGAGCGGCCGCTTCCGCACGGGGATCCGCGAGTTCGACTTCGTCCTCGGCGGCGGGATCGTCCCCGGGTCCATGGTGCTGATCGGCGGCGAGCCGGGGATCGGGAAGTCCACGCTTCTCCTGCAGGTTGCCGCTCGATTGCAGGAGGAGGCGGCGCGCACGCTCTACGTCTCCGGCGAGGAGTCGCCGCTCCAGGTGAAGCTTCGCGCCGACCGCCTTGGCGCGAGCGCGCTCGACGTCGAGCTGCTCGGCGAGACGGAGCTCGAGACGATCATCGCAACCGCGGCAGCGGCGTCGCCGCGCGTCATGTTCGTGGACTCCATTCAGACCATCTTCACTGGCGACCTCGAGGGAGCACCGGGGAGCGTGGGACAGGTGCGCGAGTGCGCCGCTCGGCTCATGCGCTTCGCCAAGGAGAGCGGCATCGCTACCTTCGTGGTTGGCCACGTCACCAAGGGAGGTGGGATCGCCGGCCCCAAGACTCTCGAGCACATCGTCGACACGGTGCTCTACTTCGAGGGGGAGAGCTCCTTCGACCAGCGCGTGCTGCGCGCCACCAAGAACCGTTTCGGCGGCGTCGACGAGATAGGTGTCTTTCGGATGACGGAGGCGGGCCTCATCGCCATCGAGAATCCCTCGGAGCTCTTCCTCGGTGATCGACTCTCCAATGCATCGGGGAGCGCGGTGACCGCGCTCATGGAGGGAACGCGCCCGCTCCTGGTGGAGATCCAGGCACTCGCGGCGAAGGCGGGCTTCGGCACGCCGCAGCGCGTGGCCACCGGCTACGATTCGCGCCGCCTCGCCCTGCTCCTCGCGGTGCTCGACAAGCGCGCCGGCCTCTCCTTCGCGCAGCTCGACGTCTTCGCCAACGTGGTGGGCGGACTGCGCGTCCAGGAGCCCTCCGCCGATCTCGCCATCGCGGCGGCGCTCGCGTCGAGCGTCTACGACAGGCCGCTTCCCTCGGATGCGGTCTTCCTCGGTGAAGTGGGCCTCGCCGGCGAGGTGCGGCCGATCTCGCTCGCCGATCGCAGGCTTGGCGAGGCGGAGCGGATGGGGATGCGCCGCGCCTACCTGGCTGAGCGGAGCGTGCCGCGCGGCGCGCGGCGCGGGGGCGGGGGTGGGGGCGGGGGCGGGGGCGGCGCGCACATCGAAGCCGTCGGCGTGCGCAGCATCGCGGAGCTCTTCGAGAGACTCTTTTCGTGAGCGGCGTCGAACGGGATGTAGGAGTGGTGATCGTGGCGGCGGGTAGTGGATCGCGCACGGGGAGCGAACAGCTCAAGCAGTTCCGCTGGGTCGCGGGGAAGCCGATGCTCCTGCACAGCATCCAGCGATTCATGGAGCGCCCCGATGTCGCCCTCGTCGTAGCCGTCCTCCCGCGCGCTTACGCGGGCGATCCGCCGCCCTGGATCTTCCAGTGCGATCTCGATCGGCTCCTCGTATCCGTCGGCGGTCGCGAGCGCGGCGACTCGGTGCTGAACGGGCTCCAGGATATGCCGCCCGAGGTGAAGACGGTAGTCATTCACGATGCGGCGCGCCCGCTCGCCGATTCGGCCACGATCGAGCGCGTGATCGCCGAAGCGCGGCGCGGCCACGGCGCCGTCGCGGCGCTCCCGGTAGCCGACACGCTCAAGGAAGTGGATGACGACGGACGCATCCTCCGCACCGTGGAGCGCACGCGGCTCTGGCGAGCGCAGACCCCGCAGGGCTTCCCGCGCGACATGATCGAACGCGCGTACGCCGACGCACGCAAGGCGCGAGTGAGCGCCACGGATGATGCGGCGCTCTGCGAGCGGCTCGGCCTCGAGGTGGTGGTCGTTCCCGGAAGCGAGCTCGCGATGAAGGTGACGGTAGAGGAAGATTTCGCGCGGCTTGAGGCACTCTCGACCACCATGGACACATGACTGATCCGCTCTCGATCCCCTTCTGGTCGCCCGTCGAGATCGAGGCGTCGATACCCGGTACCATCACCCACCTCGCCGCGCGTCGCGTCCTCGCGTACCCCACGGAGACCGTCTACGGCTTCGGCGGCGCAGCCGATCAGGAGTCGGTGGACGCGCTCATCCAGATCAAGACGCGCCCTCCGGCCAAGCCCTTTCTCATTCTCGTGGCATCGAGCGAGATGCTCGGCCGGCTCGACCTGCGCCTCACCGGCTACGCCGCACAGCTCGCCGCGCGCCACTGGCCCGGTCCGCTCACGCTGGTGCTCCCGGGTGGGGAGCGGCGCGTCCCCGACCAGCTGCGCGGTCCCGAGGGCGGGGTCGCGGTTCGCTGGACCTCGCACCCTGCGATCCAGCGCCTGCTCCAGGCATACGGCGAGCCCATCACCTCCACCAGCGCGAACCGCCCGGGGACGCCCCCGGCCATGTCGGCACAGGAGGTGGAAGAGCAGTGGAGCGACGCGATCGGCCGCGGCGTTCTTCGGGTACTGGACGGCGGTACTCTCGTCCCGTCGCCCCC
>JBIQMO010000340.1:0-3554 GCA_044463245.1 Gemmatimonas aurantiaca | reverse complement strand
TCTCCGCGTCCTCTCGCCGTTCCCTCCGCGCCCTCCGCGTGCGCAGTTATGGCCCCGCGCGATGCCCTCCGCGCCCTCCGCGTGCGTAGTTATGGCCCAGAGCCGCGATCCCTCCGCGTGCGCAGTTACGCCCCAGCGCGACGAACCAAAACCCCGCGATGCACCCTCCACCCGAACACTCCCGCTCGTTACTATAGTCCGACCCAGCCAAGACGCACTGCCGCCAGCCGACTCTACTCCCTTGTCCTCACTTCCTACCCCCCACCATCTGATCCTTACCGGCCTCCCTGGCTCGGGGAAGTCCACGGTGGGGGCGGCGGTGGCGGGACAGCTGGGGTGGCCATTTCTGGATTTCGATCAGGAGATCGAACGCCGCGCCGGCTGTACAATTAGCGAGCTCTTCAGTACTAAGGGTGAGCATGCCTTCCGCATCCTCGAGCTCGAGCTCACCAGGGAGCTCTCCTGGAGCTCCGGGATGGTGCTCGCACCGGGCGGCGGATGGATAATGGTTCCAGGCGCCTTGGAACTCCTGCGGCCCCCAGGTGTTCTCGTTTACCTTCGCGCATCACCGGACGTCGTACTCCAGAGAATGGGAAGTTCGACCTCCCTGAGGCCCCTCCTGAGTGCTCCCGACCCCCTCGCGGAGCTCCGGGATCTGCTCTCTAAAAGGGAGCCGAGGTACCTCCTTGCGGACCACGTAGTGGATGTGGAACATCTTGATTTACAACGCGTTATATCACTGGTCACGCGTCTTGCGACCGGTTCCCTGGGGCGATAGTTTTGATGAGTAACACGCATCTCTCCACTCCCGGCGCCGCCCGAAACGGCGCCCGCCGACCGCGCCGAATCGGTCCGAAAGGCGGCACTTTGGTGGCGGTCCCGACCGCGGAACAGTTTACATTGGTGGCGGCTTTATCCGGCCACGTGCCGGGGGACTCGAGCAACCGGTGACATTTCGCATCCTTGGCCCACACGAGCGGGGGCGGTTCGCGCCCGACGCTTGGGGCCACCTCATCGCCATGAGCGGTGCCGGCCTCTTGAACCAGGCCGAGCTGGAGCACGTGATAGACCGCGCGCTCGCCCAGATCGATGGGCGAATCGCGCTGGACGATCTTCGCGTACTCATGGAAGGCGCCGGGTTCATGGATGATGGATTGAACGGCGACAACGTGACGGTTCACTGATCATATGGCAGCCAAGAAGAAGACAGCGAGCAAGACCGCGAAAAAGACGACGGCGCGGAAAAGCGCCTCCAAGCGCACGAGTACGCGTGGGACTTCCCGCGCGGCTTCGGCCGCCACGCGCCCCGCGCGCGGAGGGAACGGCCGACGCGCCGCTGTCGCCGCACCCGTCGAAGAGAATGGAAACGGTGCGGGGAAGTCGCTGGTCATAGTAGAGTCGCCCGCCAAGGCGAAGACCATCGGCAAGTACCTCGGTCCCGATTACCGCGTGCGGGCCACGGTGGGCCACGTCCGCGACCTCCCCGCCAAGGGGCTGGGGATAGATGTAGCTCACGGCTTCGAGCCCACCTACGTCACCGTCCCGGGCAAGGAGAAGACTCTGGCGGAGCTCAAGAGCGCCGCGAAGGTCGCCTCGCGCATCTTCCTCGCCACCGACCCTGATCGCGAGGGCGAGGCGATCGCCTGGCACGTCTCCGAGAGCATCAAGCAGCGCAACGGCGCACCGATCCAGCGGGTCATGTTTCACGAGATCACCCGCGACGCAGTCCAGAGGGCCATCCGCAACGCCACTTCGATAGACGAGAAGAAGGTCGAGGCGCAGCAGGCCCGCCGAGTGCTCGACCGTCTGGTGGGCTACAAGGCGAGCCCGCTCCTCTGGAAGACCGTAAAGAAGGGGCTTTCGGCCGGTCGCGTGCAGACTGTGGCGCTCCGCCTCATCGTCGAGCGCGAGCGCGAGATCCGCGCCTTCAAGCCCGTCGAGTACTGGACCATCGAGGCGCTCCTCGAGAAGGGGAAACAGCGTTTCACGGCCAAGCTCCACCAGATCGAGGGGAAGAAGCCCGAGATCTCCAACGAAAGCCAAGCGAAGGCGGTCCTCGCCGACCTCGAGGGCCGCAAGACCTTCACGGTCACCGACGTCCGCCGGCGCGAGCGGCGCAAGAACCCCGCGGCCCCCTTCACCACGAGCACCATGCAGCAGGAGGCGGCCAAGAAGATCGGCTTCGGCTCCAAGCGCACGATGCGCGTTGCGCAGATGCTCTACGAAGGTGTGGATATTGGCCCCGAAGGCGCGGTCGGTCTCATCACCTACATGCGTACCGACTCCACCCGTATCGCCGAGAGCGCCGCGGGGCAGGCGCGTGACTACCTGCGCTCCCTCTTCGGAGCCGAGTATCTGGCGGATGGTCCCCGGCTATATGGTAAGGCGGGACAGGCGAACACTCAGGACGCCCACGAGGCGGTCCGTCCAACCGACCCTTCGCGGCGCCCGGAGCACATCAAGAAGTACCTATCGTCCGACCAGTACAAGCTCTACGAGCTGATCTGGAAGCGCTTCATGGCTTCGCAGATGGCACCGGCCGTCTTCGATACCACCACGGTGGATTTCGACCTCGGCAAGTACCTTTTCCGCTCGACCGGTAGCATCGTCAAGTTCGAGGGCTTCCTCACCCTCTACCGCGAGGCACACGAGGAAGGCGACGGACGCGCGCTGGAAGACGAGCAGGCGCTCCCCGTGCTCGAGCCGAAGGAGAACGTGCCGGTTCGCGAGATCATCCCGCACCAGCACTTCACCGAGCCGCCGCCGCGCTTCAGCGAGGCGAGCCTCGTCAAGGAGCTCGAGCGGCTGGGGATCGGGCGTCCGTCCACCTACGCGTCCATCATCTCCGTGCTCGTGGATCGCCACTACGTGCTCCTCGAGCAGCGCCGTTTCACGCCGACTCCCCTCGGCGAGACGGTGGAGAAGATCATGGTCCACCAGTTCCCCGACATCTTCAACGTCGCCTTCACGTCCAGCATGGAGAACGAGCTGGACAAGATCGAAGAGGGCGCGCAGAGCTGGCGGGGCGTGCTCGAGGACTTCTACGAGCCCTTCGCCGAATCGCTCGGCAAGGCGGATATTGAAGATCTCATCGGGCGGGCGCACGATCTCAGCGCACTCGAGAAGGAGCGCTGCCCCAAGGATGGTGGCCGCCTGGTGGCGAAGGGCGGAATCTTCGGCCCGTACCTGGCGTGCGAGAATCGCCCAGACTGCGACTACACGCGTCCGCTCGGCCGCGACAAGAAGCCGGCGATCCCCACCGACGAGATCTGCCAGGAGTGCGGTGCACCGATGGTGATCCGCCAGGGCCGCTCGGGCCCCTTCCTGGGGTGCAGCCGCTTCCCGAAGTGCCGCGGCACCCGCGCCCTCCCCACGGGCGTGAAATGCCCCAAGGACGGCGGTGACATCATCCAGCTCCGTTCCAAGAAGGGCGGCCGCCCCTTCTACGGCTGCGCCAACCACCCGAACTGCGACTTCATCGCCTGGAACAAGCCCGTCCTCGAGCGCTGCCCCGAGTGCGGCTTCGAGGGCGCCGAAGCCAAGTCCACCAAGGC
>JBIQMO010000339.1:0-3590 GCA_044463245.1 Gemmatimonas aurantiaca | reverse complement strand
CGCAAGTACGATGGCTTCATGAAGAAGGGTCGCGTCCGCTTCCGCGGACGGCAGCCCACCGGCTTCTAGTGGGCCGGCAAGAGCAGAATCGAGTCGACTGACTGACGGATGAACATCGTACTTCTCGGCCCCCCGGGTGCCGGCAAAGGTACCCAGGGGGAGCGGATGGCAGCGCGCTACGGCATTCCGAAGCTCGCCACTGGCGACGTGCTTCGAGAGGCCGTGCGTGCGGGGACGCCGCTCGGCCTCGAGGCGAAGTCTTTCATGGAGCAGGGAGATCTCGTACCAGACGCGACCATCCTGGGTATCATGAAGGAGGCGCTGGCGCGCCCGGATGCGGCGGAAGGGGTGGTACTCGACGGGGTGGTGCGTACCGTTCCCCAGGCCGAGGGACTCGAGCGCGTGATGCACGAGCTCCATCGGAGGGTGGACGTGGTACTACTCTTCGACGTGGATGCGGACGAGCTCGTGCGGCGCATCAGTGCTCGCACCGTGTGTGAGAGCTGTCAGACGCCCTACACCGGACGCGAGCCCGGCTCGAGCTGCGACAAGTGCGGCGGCCGCCTCGTTCGCCGGAAGGACGACGAGCCGGAGGCGGTGCGACACCGGATGGCAGCCTACCGCGAGCAGACGAAACCCGTGATCGACTGGTATCGTTGTCGTAGTAAGGGGAGTGACGGTCCGCGCTTCGTCGAGGTGGACGCGGTGGGAGACGTTGATGAGGTCACGCGGCGGGTCATGAGCGCGCTCGACGCCGCGCTGAAAGCGTAAATGGTTCAGCTGAAGTCGAATCGGGAAATCGAAGTGATGGCCGAGGGCGGCCGGATCCTCGCGGATACCGTGGAGATGCTGCGCGGGAAGGTGGCGCCCGGTCTCACCACGATGGACCTGGACGCCATGGCCGAGGATTTCATCCGCTCGCACCCCGGCGCGACTCCGGCGTTCAAGGGACTCTACGGTTTCCCGGGTTCGATCTGCGCATCGATCAACAACGAGATCGTGCACGGCATTCCTTCAGCGAAGCGGGTGCTGAAGGAAGGCGACATCATCTCGCTCGACGTGGGCGTAGGCTACAGGGGCTTCTTCACCGATTCGGCGACCACCGTACCGGTGGGCGAGGTCGACGAGACATCGCGCAAGCTGCTCGAGGTGACGAAGCGCGCGCTCGAGGCAGGGATCGCCGCCGCACAGGCCAACAAGCACGTGGGCGACATCGGCGCCGCGATCCATGGCGTGGTGAAGGAAGCCGGCTACAGCATCGCGCGCGACCTTGTGGGCCACGGCGTCGGCACAGCGATGCACGAGGACCCTCAGGTCCCCAACTACGGCACGCCCGGCCGTCTCATGAAGCTCACCCCTGGTCTGACGATCGCGATCGAGCCCATGGTGAACGTGGGCGGCGGCGGCACGCGCACGCTCTCCGACCGCTGGACGATCGTCACCTCCGACGGCTCCCGCTCCGCCCACTTCGAGCACACCGTGGCAATCACGGAGAACGGGCCGAGGGTACTGACGAGGTAGACGGGGTCAGGTCTTTAATTTCTAGTCCCGTGGACGGCCGTCCACGGGACTAGAAATTAAAGACCTGACCCCGTCGTTATAGCTTCTTCTCCACCTCCCCCACCGCCCGTCTGGCGCTCTCGCTGGCCTGGCGGACGAATTCGGCGGCGGCGTCGGAGAGGGCGCGTCCGGCTTCGTGGTCTCCGAGGGAGGAGACGTTGATGCGGACGTTGTAGGCGGCACCGCGGCACGCGGCTTCGGCGAGCAGGGCGGCGACGCCGGCGTCGGAGACGGCGTTGGTGTTTCCCTTGGAGGCGGCAATCTCGGCGAGCGCCGCCACCTCCGCGGCGGCGCTCGCGGTTTCCAGGGGGACTTCGCTGGCGCCGACCAGTGCGGCGGTGATCGCGGCTGAGCGCTTCTCCTGCTGTTCGGGCGTGTCCTTGGGAAGCTTGTAGGCGGCCGAGACCGCGGCGTAGGACTGAGCGTCGAGCGCGACCAGCTCGTTCAGGCGCTGGCCCAGTTCGGCGCCGCGGCGCGCGACCTCGCGAAGCTCATTCTCGACTTCCGCGTATTTCTTGCGACCCACGGTGAGCGCCGCGACCATCTGCGTGAGCGCGGCGGCGAGAGCACCGGCGTGCGCGACGACGCTGCCGCCACCGGGAGTTGGTGTGTTCGCGGCCACCGAGGCGACGAAATCCTCGATACTCGGCTTCTGCGCGGCCGCGGTCGCGGCGCGGACGCGCCGCTCGAGAACCTGGTCGGGATCGAAGCTCGCGAGCTGGAGGTGGCGTGCGGCGGCGTCGAAGAGCGCCTGCTCGGGGATGAGCCCCACGATCTCGCTCCACGTGGCCGCTACGCCCGAGGCAGCGGCCTCCATCTTCACCATGTCGAAGGCACGGTGCACGGGCGTCTGCCTGATGTCCACGAGATTCATCGATACCTGCGCCTGTCCCTCGACCTCGAGGCCGAGCGCCTTCACGTAGCGCAGCCCGCCGGAGGAGCCGCGCACCGCGCGCGCGACCTGCTTGGCCGTCCCGAGGTGCGATGCATCGCCGAGGTAGACGTTGTACGCCACGAGGAATGGACGGGCGCCTATCGCCACGGCTCCCGCGGTGGGGTGCACGCGGCTCGGCCCGAAGTCGGGGGCGCGCTCCGGCTTCGTGGGCATCTCTTCGCGGATTCCCTCGAACTCCCCACGTCGCACGTTCGCGAGGTTCTCTCGCTCGGGCCTCGTGGCCGCGCGCTCGTAGAGGTAGACGGGGATCTCGAGCTCGGACGCCACGCGCTCGCCGAGCTCGCGCGCGAGCTCCACGCACTGCTCCATCGTGGTCCCCTCGAGCGGCACGAAGGGAACTACATCGGCAGCACCCATCCGCGGGTGTTCGCCCTGGTGGTGGTTGAGGTCTATGGTATCACGCGCCGCCCGGATCCCCGCGAACGCCGCATCCACCGCATGCTCGACCGGGACCACGAAGGTGATAACGGAGCGATTGTGGGATTCATCGGAGCTCACATCGAGCACGGTGACTCCCTTCACGGCCGCGATGGCATCGCGGATCTCCTGCACCACTTCTGTACGGCGGCCTTCACTGAAGTTGGGGACGCATTCTACGAGTGTCATTACCGGCGTGGTTCGGGTTGTGGGTTTCCGGGCTCGTCGGAAGGTACATCGCGGGACGGGCGGGGGGCATCGTCGCTGCTCGTCGCGGTACATCTCGGGGGGGGTCATCTCGTTTCAACCGCGCACGCGGAGGTCGCGGGGGGCATCGCGCTGGGCCATAACTGCGCACGCGGAGGTCGCGGAGGGGACTGCGAGAGGACGCGGAGAAAACCCTTATGGGCTGGGATCGCGATCCTGATACTGGCGGAGTCTCGGCGTCCGGGTCTCTTGAAAAGCTGGAACGCGGAGAACGCAGAGAACTGCAAAGAGAACGCAGAGGGTGCTGCACAATCAGCTACGAGGCGCAAGCGGCCGGGAGAAAAAGGGGAACTGCTCCCGCGCCTGGAGCTCTGCCCACCTGGGCAGGACTCCGCGTGCGGGAGCAGTTCCCCAAAAACCCCTCGTTCGAGATCTCGCCTTACGGGTTTTC
>JBIQMO010000338.1:0-3597 GCA_044463245.1 Gemmatimonas aurantiaca | reverse complement strand
GGTCAGGCGCTTCAGCACCGGGACGAAGAAGAGCATCAGCAGCGCGGAGCCGATCCCGATCACCACGAACATCGTGAAGAAGCTGGCGTGGGTGGAGCTGAAGCTCTGGATCGCTCCGGCCAGGCCGCTCATCTCCGGACGTACGGCGCCCTCCGTGGGCGTGAAGCTCGCGAGCCAGCCAGCGATCTTGTCGGCGACGCCGTTGGCGAGGAACCAGACGCCCATCAGCAGCGACGCGAAGCGCACCGGGGCGACCTTCGTCACGTACGACAGACCCACCGGCGAGAGACAGAGCTCGCCCCAGGTATGGAAGGTGAACGCGGCTACGAGCCAGAGAGGGCTCACGAGCTCACCCGTGTCGGCCTTGCCGCCGCCGATCACCAGGAAGACGAAGCCGAGTCCCAGCAGCGTGAGACCGATCACCATCTTGAGCGCGGTGGAGGGCTCCCACCCCTTCTTCCCGAGCCAGAGCCAGAGCCACGCGAAGACCGGCGCGAAAATCAGGATCACCGCGGGGTTCACCGACTGGAACCAGCTCGACCTGATAGTGAGGGAGCCGAGCTGCAGGTTGGTGTTGCGGTCGGCGAAGAGGCTCATCGAGCTCCCCGACTGATCGTACGCGGCCCAGAAGAACACCACGAAGAAGGCCACGATGAAGAGCGCGATCACTCTGCGGCGCTCCTCGCCGTGCGAGCCGAGTATGGCCAGGCCGAGCGCCGCGCCGATGATCAGACCCATCACCACGCCGAGTACGCTCCAGCCGGTGACGAGCCCGCCGATCACGAGCCCCGCCGCGCCACCAGCGGCCGACTGCCGGAGCGACTGGCGATCCATCGATTCGCCCAGCGCGCCCGGCCTCGCCGCTTCCTTCTCGCGCAGTCCGATCCCGGGGAGGTACTTGTCGCGGAGCGTCACGTACACGATGAGCCCGAGCACCATCCCGATTCCCGCCGCGGCGAAGCCCCAGTGCCAACCGTAGCCGGGCGTCTGTGCCAGGTAGCCACACACTAGCGGACCGAGGAAGGCACCGAGGTTGATCCCCATGTAGAAGATCGTGAAGCCCGCGTCGCGCCGCGCATCACCATCGCGGTAGATCTGCCCCACCATCGTCGACACGTTCGGCTTGAAGAAGCCGGTACCGATGACTATCAGCGTGAGCCCGAGGTAGAACATGTTCATCCCCGGGAATGCCAGCGAGAAGTGGCCGAGCGCGATGATTATCCCGCCTATCACGAGCGACCGCCGCGTACCGATGAAGCGGTCGGCGAGGTAGCCGCCGATGATCGGCGTCACGTACACGGACATGGTGTACGTGCCGTAGAGGTTCGCGGCGTCGGCGGTGGTCCACTGGAGCGCGTTCACCAGGTAGAGGATGAGGAGCGCGCGCATCCCGTAGAACGAGAAGCGCTCCCACATCTCGGTCATGAAGAGCAGACCGAGCCCACGCGGGTGGCCGAGAAGCGCTCGATCGTCAAGGACCGGCGGACGGTCGGTGGCGGTGGCGGCGATGTCGGTTATGGTCGACACTTGTCTCCTCAGCTGGAGGGGTTTGGCGCGCTCGCCTCGGGGCGGCGCGAGTGCAAGGAGGCCAGCGGGATGAAGCGCTCGGGCTCGAGGGTCGCCCCTGCCGCTCTCTGCTCTTCCCAGGCCACGCTGGTGGGCGCCTGCTTGATACACGCGACCCAGTGTCTAGGCTCCTTCTCTTCGAGGGGCGGGGTGATCCTCGCGCACGCGGCGTCCTTGCGCGGATGCGTGCAGCGCGGATGGAATGGGCAGCCGGTGGGCGGATTGGCGGGCGACGGGACGTCGCCGGGAAGCACGATCCGCTGACGCTTGCCCTCGGGGTCGGGCACGGGCACCGCCGAGAGGAGCGCCTGCGTGTACGGCATGAGCGGCTCGCGGTAGAGATCGTCCGCGGTGGCGAGCTCCACGATCTTCCCGAGGTACATCACCGCCACACGGTCGGCGATGTGCTCCACCACGGAGAGGTCGTGGGCGATGAACAGGTAGGCGAGCCCGCGCTGGCTCTGCAAGTCCTGAAGCAGGTTGATCACCTGCGCCTGCACTGACACGTCCAGTGCCGACACCGGCTCGTCGCAGACGATGAACTTCGGCTCCACGGCGAGCGCCCTCGCGATCCCGATGCGCTGGCGCTGCCCGCCGGAGAACTCGTGCGGGTAGCGCGAGGCGTACTCGCCGCGAAGCCCCACCTCCTCCAGCAGCTCGCGCACACGCCGGTCGGCCGCGGCGCCCTCGGCGAGCTTGTGAATCGTCAGTCCCTCGCGCACGATCGCGCCTACGGACATCCGCGGGTTGAGCGACGAGAATGGATCCTGGAAGACGATCTGCATCTGCCGCCTGAGCCGTCTCAGCGCTTCACCGGAGAGGGCGCGCACATCCACGCCGTCGAAGATGATCTCGCCCGCCGTGGGCTCTATCAGGCGGAGGATGCTTCGCCCAGCGGTGGTCTTTCCGCACCCCGATTCTCCCACGAGCCCCAGCGTCTCGCCGGGCGCCACTTCGAAGGAGATACCGTCCACCGCCTTCACCGTCCCCACCTGCCGGCGCAGGAGGCCGCGCGTGATGGGGAAGTGCTTGGTGAGCCCGCGAACGGAAAGAAGCGGGCGCCGATCTCCGTTGGCCGTCGTCACGCTCGGGTCGCCGCCAGCGGTTCGTGTGGGTGTGCGCGTCGTTCGGGCTCGTCGGCAAGGTGGCAGCGCGAGACGTGCTTCTCGCCGATCTGGTAGAGCGGCGGCGGCTCGCTCGCGCAGCGCTCCCAGGCGAATGGACAGCGATCGTGGAAGCGGCACCCGGTGGGCCAGGCGGTGGGCGGCGGCACCGAGCCGGGGATCACGGCGAGCCGCTCTCGCTCCGAGCCCACGCGCGGCATTGCCGCGAGGAGTCCCTCGGTGTACGGGTGATGCGGCGCCGCAAAGAGCTCGCGCACCGGCGCCTCCTCCACGATCTGCCCCGCGTACATCACGAGCACGCGCGAGGCCGACTCGGCGATCACACCGAGATCGTGAGTTATGAGGAGGATGGACATCCCGATCCTCTCCTGCATCTCGGCGAGGAGCTCGAGGATCTGCGCCTGGATCGTGACGTCGAGCGCGGTGGTGGGCTCGTCGGCGATGAGCAGCGCGGGTCCCATCATCAGTGCCATCGCGATCATCACCCGCTGCCGCAGTCCGCCGGAGAGCTGGTGCGGATACTCCTTCGCGCGCTCCGATGCCGCGGGCATCCCCACGGTAGAGAGCATCTCCACCGCACGCTCCCACGCCTCGCGCTTCGAAGCGCTCGAGTGCACGCGCGCCACCTCGGCCACCTGATCGCCCACGGTGAACACCGGATTGAGCGACGTCATCGGCTCCTGGAAGATCATCGAGATCCGGTTGCCGCGGATCGCGCGCATCTCGCGCTCGGGGAGCGTCATGAGATCGCGTCCCTCGAAGTCGATCCGGCTCCCCGGCTCGATCGCGCCGGGGCGATCGATGAGGCGGAGGATGGAGAGCGAGGTCACCGACTTGCCACAGCCGGATTCACCCACCACGCCCACGGTCTCGTGCGGCATCACGTCGAAGGAGACGCCATCCACCG
>JBIQMO010000337.1:0-3616 GCA_044463245.1 Gemmatimonas aurantiaca | reverse complement strand
CGCGCCGCTACGACTCCTTCATATACCTCGACCACACCGAGGCACTCGACCCGCTCCACATGCCCGTCCACGTCACCGGCGAGCCGCCCGAGACGTATCCGTCGGGGCAGTGAGAACGGCAGGGTTCAGTAGCAAAAGGGTTCAGGGTTCAGGTACTGCGAGGAGGCAGGGGGCAGGAATTGCACACCGGGCGAGATATCGATCGCTGGCAGCCACTGCCTCCTGCCGCCTGCCTTCTGAATCCTGCTGTCACTGAACCCTGCCTCCTGAACCCTGCAGTTCAGATCCTCACGAACGCCCCCACCCTCATCGTCGTCCTCCCCACATGCGGGACTTCCATGCGGCGGAGCTCGAGGTAGCCGGACCAGGTGCGGTCGGATGTGAGGTCGATGGAGGCGCCGCCGAAGTACTGGGCGCCGAACTCGGTACCGCTGTAGCGGTCGCGGAGCGTGCCGTCGCCGGCGATCGAGTTGCCGAGGAAGTGGACGCCGATCCCGGCGCCGGCGAAGGGCTCGAGGCGACGCCAGCGAAAGAGGGCGAGGCGCAGGTCAGTGGTGAGGGAGAAGTCGTGGAAGGAGCTCTCGAGCTCCGAGCCGATCGAGCCGGGGCGGTCAGCTTCCGCGTGCAGGTAGTTGGCGCCCACCACCAGGTGCGCGGCGGGAACGACGACCGATCCGATGTCCAGTTCGGCGCCCAGGTCCCAGCCGCCGTGCGCATGGTCGACCCAGGTGTAGCTCAGATACGAGCCTACCCGGTCGATCCCGAGGTGCGCCTTCTCACTGCTGTCGGCACTGGACTGTGACCACGACGCCGGCGCGGCCAGCAGCATCGCCGCCGCGACAGCCCATGTTGCCTTCACTCTGTCATCCCCTCCCGTTCAGACAGTTGTCGCACTGCTCGCAACGCCATTCGTCGTCGAGCCGCGCTCCGAAGTAGTCGAGAATGTAACGCGTTCGGCAGCGCACCGTCTGGCAGTACTGCACCATGGCATCGAGCTTCCGCCGGTCGCGCGCGCGGCGCTCCTCGTACGAATGGAGATCCTCGCTCAGATCCACGCTCGTGAGATCGTCTTCCAGGCGCTCCCAGCTCCCACCGCGATACTCGCGCACCAGCCCGTGGCGCTTGAGGAGAATGAGCGTTATCCGCGTCTTGCGCAACGAGACGTCGGAGCGCTCCGACAGCTCGCTCACCGGAACCTTCACATTCCTGGGATAACGCTCCAGGACCAGCGCGACCCGCGCCGCCTCCTGCACCTCGGGGTACTTCCCACCCAGGAAGTAGCTCTGGATTCTGCGGTCCTCGACACGGTACAGCACCGTGCACACGGAGGGAAGTCCGTCGCGTCCCGCGCGTCCCGCCTCCTGGTAGTACGCCTCGATGGAGCCGGGGAAGTTGTAGTGCGCCACGAAGCGGATGTCCGCCTTGTCGATGCCGAGCCCGAAGGCGTTGGTGGCCACCATTGCCTTCAACTCGCCGGCCATGAACGCGTCCTGCGACTCCTTCCGTTGAGCCGCGGGCATCTTGCCGTGGTAGAGCCCCACCGCGAAATCGTCCTCGAGGCGCTCGTACAATCGCTCTGCCTCCTTCACCGTGGCCGTGTAGATGATTCCGCTCCCCTCGCTCCCGCTGAGCATGCGTTCTACTTCTTCATCCTTGACCGCGGCATTCACCGTTCGGCGCACTTCGAAGCGAAGATTGGGGCGCTCGAATCCGGTGATGGTGATGCGCGGGTCGCGCATACCTAGCTGTCTGATGATGTCGGCGCGCACTTCCTCGGTGGCGGTGGCGGTGAGCGCCATGATCGGCGGGCGGCCGAGTCGTTTCGCTACGGAGCCGAGCACCAGGTAGTCGGGACGGAAGTCGTGCCCCCACTGGCTGACGCAGTGCGCCTCGTCCACCACGAACAGCGAGACCGATCGCGTGAGGAGGAGCTCGAAGAACTCGCGATCCTTGAAGCGCTCGGGCGTGAGATAGAGGATCTCTCCCCTCCCTTCCTCCACCCGCTCCTGCATCGCACGCGCCTCGGCGCTCGAGAGGTGCGAGTGAATGGCCAGCGCCTCCACCCCCTGCGCGTTCAACTTGTCCTGCTGATCCTTCATCAACGCGATGAGAGGAGTCACCACCACCGTGAGCCCCGACAGCATCAGCGCCGGAAGCTGGTAGATCAGCGATTTGCCGCTCCCCGTCGGCATCACGATGAGCGTGTCCTCTCCGCCGAGGAGCGCGCGCATCGATTCCCACTGGCCTTCCTGAAAGTCCTCGTGGCCGAAGCGGTCGTTGAGAACCGCCATGGCCTGGGCCCTGGTCGTCTCTACATCCTGCTGCATATGCGCTGCACCGCAGGCACGAAGTATTCCAAGCGCGCCGCGCACGCGCGGATCGATGGGTTACCGACGCCTCGCGGAGGCGTGCACCCACGCTCTCGTTTCTCGAACTACTGGCGCGCGACCAACGCGCGTGCGGCGGTGATCCCGAGATAGACGCCAACGAGCGAAACGATGACGCTGACGAGCACGTAGAACGCCGCCCGGCCCAACTCGCCTTCCTCGACGAGCAGCATCGTCTCGTACGTGAAGGTAGAGAACGTGGTGTACCCGCCGCAGAAGCCCGCCGTCAGCAGGCCGCGCACCTCGGGGCTGATCGCGGTCGTCGACAACGCATAGCTCATCAGGAATCCGAGCAGGAGCGACCCGGAAATGTTCACGACGAGCGTCCCGATCGGGAACACGGTTCCCGCTTTCTGCTGAACCGCGGCGGTGAGGAGGAAGCGCGCCACACCTCCCAGCGCGCTGCCGAGAGCGACGAACCAGATCATGGACGATGGAGACGGTGTGAGAAGGATCCGCCGCGGCAGCACGCGCGCGGCGGGCGACCTCGGCTCAAGGTATCGAGCAGCGACGGGATCGCGCCCCGACGGGACACTATGCGTGGCCACCGGGACCCTCCGTCCTCCAGCGCCCGGTGACGTCGATCGGCCAGCTCCCTGAGCGCTCCTCCACGGGCACGTCGGGCCGATACATGATGACCCTCGCTCGCTCGAGGGTGATGAGGCCACCTCCGATCATCTCGTCCAGCGCGGGGAGGATCGCCTCGATCTTCTCCTCCGTGTCGATGCACTCGACAATCACGGGGAGATCGAGCGAAAGTGCCTCCACCCGGTCGCTGCGGATCTTCGAGTTGGATCCGAACCCCATGATGGCACGGAGGACGGTGGCACCAGCGTAGTGCTTCTCACGCAACAGTTCGACGATCGCCTGGTAAAGCGGGCGTCCGCGGTACTTGTCACGCTCCCCAATATGGATGCGCATGAGTACGCGTTCGCCCTTCAAACCCTGCATGGCACCCTCCTCGACCGGAACAAGCGATCGTAGCGACTTTGGGCGGAGTGCGGCACTGATGATCTGAGGTCAACTTAGCGCGGGGGAGCGGAGCGGGATAAGAGCAGCTCGCGCGCGCCGAGCAGGAGAGCGCGGCACGACTCTTCCATGCGCTCATTCTCCATATAGAGGGTGAGCGATCCGGAACCGGCGGCGACGGGAGGTCTCATGGCGCAGATTCGCATCGAGCAGAGGCGCAGCGGACTCGGCTGGCTCTGGCTCATCATCGCCCTGATCAT
>JBIQMO010000336.1:0-3619 GCA_044463245.1 Gemmatimonas aurantiaca | reverse complement strand
GCTGCGACGCTCGAGTCAGTGTGAGCCCGCTCTGCCGCCAAGCCCTCGCTCAGCGTGTTCCGGACGAACCCCTTGGACGCGCACGCGGCCATCACGGGTGCGACCAGGGCCAGTGCTGCGATGGTCTTGAGGTGTGCTTTCATTGTGTGCTCCGGGTATTTGCCACTCGAGTGAAATGTATGCTGGGACGCTCTCACTACCGCTGCTAGAAGCAATGCCAAAAATGTGCCCTAGCGCTGTGTGTGATTCACGTCACCCTTCGCCGCCCGTCGGCGACTCCGTGACCCCGGGCTCAGCCGGTCTCCTCGGTCACGCGGGCACATTCTGCTTCATCGTGTTCGGCAAATCTGCGACGCCCGTCACATATGTTGCTGCGACTCTCGCGACAGCGGTGAGAGAACCGATTTCGGGGCAGTAGAAGCATCGTCGGCCCGCTCGTCGAGCCGCAGCGGCTCATCGTCGCCACTGAGCTCCGCGTCGACATCGAGGGGCAACTCGCTGCTCTCCCTCAGTACGCGCTCCACGAAGCGACGCCGATGATGGTCGCACGCGCCGCACTCGCGTAAGCCGGCGAGATGCGCCGGCGTACCATAGCCGACGTTTCTCTCCCACGCGTAGGCGGGATGGCGCGCCGCCAGCGCCGCCATGAGTCGATCGCGCGTGACCTTCGCGACGATCGATGCGCATGCGATGCTGAAGCACTTGTCATCGCCACCCACCACGGCGATGTGGGGCACGCCGAGCGTGCGGATCGGACGCCCATCGATCAGCACGTGGTCCGGATTCAGCGGCAGCCGCGCCAGTGCGCGGCGCATGGCAAGGGTCGTGGCATGGTAGATGTTGAGACGGTCGATCTCATCCACCGAAGCAGCGCCGAGGCCCACAGCCAGTGCCCGCCGAACGATGAGCCCATGGAGGCGGCGGCGCTCCGCGGGCGCGAGCGCCTTCGAGTCGTCCACTCCCCGCAGCGCGCGCACGTTCGGGGGCATCACGATGGCGCACGCGACGACGGGGCCCGCAAGGGAGCCCCGTCCGACTTCATCCACTCCGGCGATGATCTCTCCCCCGTCGCGGCGCAGGTCGCGCTCGAGCGAGGTCCAGCGCCTGCGACGCGGCCGACCAGCGCCGCGCGGCAAGCCCGCCACGGGTCCTTACTCGGCGCCCTGCCGGGGCGCGGTCTTGCGCTCGCGGATGCGAGCGGCCTTCCCGCTCGCCTCGCGCAGATAGTACAGCTTCGCGCGACGCACTCGCCCGCGGCGAACGACGGAGATGTCGCCGAGCATGGGGCTGTGCAGCGGGAAGATGCGCTCTACGCCGATGCCGTTGGAAATCTTGCGAACGGTGAAGGTCGCACTCACGCCGCTCCCGCGGCGGGCGATGCAAACGCCCTCGAACGCCTGGAGGCGCTCCTTCTCGCCCTCCTTCACACGCACGCTGACGCGCACGGTGTCGCCGGGGCGGAACGGGGGTATGTCGCCCCGCAGGTAGTCTTTCTGAGTCTCGATGAAGGGATGCATGGTACGCTCGGGGCGCGAGTTGCCCGTTGGATAGCTTGTTGTCTACAGAACCAGCAACCTAATGGGGGCGAGGCCATTTTGCCAGCGCCCCGGGGCGCGATCGGCCATATCCCCGGGAACAGCCGCCGGTGCCAGCCGCAAAAGGCGGGGGAGGTACCGCCCTCGTGCACGGCACCTCCCCCGAAGATCACCCCTTCGCGGCCCAGGGGCCGCGCTCGCTCTCTCAGGGCACCGAGATGGTCTTCTGGATGGTCACGATCTTCCCATCCTTGAGCATGGTCATCTTCACATTGTAGCTCCCCGACTTGGCGTACCATTTCTCCGGTACGTGCGACGAGCCGGCCTGGGTTCCATCTCCGAAATACCAGCTGAAGGCGTAGCCGCCCGCGGCCGCCAGAGAGCGAGCATCGAAGTCGCAGACGCGGTTGGTTCCGCACTTGTAGCTCCACGTGGTGCTCGAGCTCGGTGCCGTCGTCTCGCCCCCACTGCCGCTCCCCGATGTGCCAGTCGTGATGGTCTTCGTCGCGACGGCGTAGTTCATCTTCACGTCGTAGATGTAGAACTTCACCGTGTAGCTACCGGCCTTCGCGTACGTCTTCGTCACCTTCCCCGACCCGGCCTGGGTGCCATCGCCGAACATCCAGGAGCGCGACAGGATGCCGAGCGGTGCGGTGGAAGCGCTGGCGTCGAAGGTGCAGGTGTTGCCGCTGCACGAGTAGGTAAAGCTCGCCGTCGGACTGCTGCTCCCGGATGTGTTCGACGACGGAGGATCATCGGGCTCGCTAGTGAGGCTGCTCGAGCTCGAGATAAAAGCCGTGTAGATGATCCGGTTCGGCGACCCCGTTGCGTTCTTCACGTAGCCGGTCGAGGAGTTGTTCAGCAGCGCGCTCCGCACCGACGAAGGGGAGGCGCTGGGGTGCGCGCTCAGGTAGAGCGCGGCGGCTCCGGCCACGTGCGGTGCGGCCATGGACGTTCCGCCCATCACGCGCGTGGCGTAGTCGCTGGTGTTGAACGCCGATGTGATGCTGTTCCCCGGAGCGAAGATATCGACGCAGCTCCCGTAGTTGGACCACGAGGAGCGGTAGTCGTTGGGATCGGTGGACGCCACCGTGATCACCTCGGAGACGCGCGCCGGCGATTGCTTGCAGGCGTCGGAGTTGTCGTTCCCGGCGGAGACGACGTACGTGACGCCGCTGGCGATGGACTTCCGCACGAAGTCGTCGAAGATGGAGTTGGCCACCGAGCCGAGGCTCATGTTGGCGACCGCGGGAAGCTTGCGATGACCGGTCACCCAGTCCACGCCAGCCACGATCTTGGAGAGCTCGGAGTTCCCGTTGCAGTCGAGGACCTTGACCGAGTAGATGTTGGCCTTCTTCGCCACGCCGTACGTGGCACCGGCGATCGTGCCCGCCACGTGCGTCCCATGTCCCTGGCAATCGGTGCCACTCCCGCCGAACGCATCGAAGGCGAAGCGTGCGCGCCCGCCGAACTCGTTATGCGTCAGGCGCACGCCTCCATCGATCACGTACACGTTGACGCCCGCGCCCGTAGCTCCGTAGGCATAGCGCCCGTCGAGCGGGTATGCGTGCTCGTCCATGCGATCGAGTCCCCAGTCGGCATCGTACTGCACTGTCGCCGCCTGCGCATTGACGCGAATGTCGGGCTCTACGAGCGCTACTTTCGGATTGCGGCGGAGAGAGTCTGCCTGGGCCTTGTCGAGCTTTGCTGCGAAACCCTTGAGCGCGTACCGGTAGGTCTGCTGGATCGCAGCGCGGCGGTTCCACATGAGATCTTCGGTCGCCGCGTCTACGTCCTTCACGTCCTGCTTGAGGAGTACTATGTACTGCCCCGGAACCGTGTCTCCCTGCACGGTTGCCTGTGGAGTCGGGCCATCTGGTCCGGTGAGAGGAGCTTCGGGTCCAGCAACATCCCTGCATGCAGCGACCGCGAGCGCACCAAGAGCGATAGCGAAGAGGCGTTTCATCGTGGGACTCCAGACGTGGCTGTCCGCGCGACGGCTCGACTGGCGTGGCGCTCCTCCTGAGTGGCGCTTTAGCCTCGTAGCTTTGCGTCGCCGCCTTTCGACGGCTTTGCCCTCGTCA
>JBIQMO010000335.1:0-3651 GCA_044463245.1 Gemmatimonas aurantiaca | reverse complement strand
CCGACGGCGAGAGTCGCGATGCAGCGGGAGGCGATCTTCATGGGGAATGGATAAGGGAAGTTCTCTCGGCGCTCAACTGGAGCGGTGCTCGTGGCCCGTGGATGCAAGCCGGCGGACGAGTCCAGGCAACGCTCGTCCGCCGGCACACATCCATGGGCTGTAGCTCGCCGCGCTACGTCACGATGTGCGGTACGTCAGTTGGTGCATGGTATCACGGCACTCGCTCTGACTCACGACGCCGCGAACACGCGCTGCTTCTCACCCGTATTCGACTTCTCTCCCGCATTAGAGTGCGGCGCGCCCGCGGTCTTCGGCGACAGCTCGATGTGCGGCAGCTCCTTCGCATCCGAGATGCGCACGGAGCCGTTGATCTTGCCGCCCTCGATCACCGCGATCGCTCTCGTGTTGATGTCGCCGATGATGAGCGATGTGCTCTGCACCTCGAGACGCTCGGTCGCGGTGATGGTGCCTTCCACCTTTCCGCCGATCACCGCCTCGCGCGTGGAGATGTCGCCGAGTACAGAGCCCTGCCGGCCGATGAGCACCTGACGCGCGGCGCGGATTGCGCCCTCCACTCGCCCCTCGATCCGGATCACGCCGTCGGTGTCGATGTCGCCGTTGATGGTGGTGCCGGCCGCGATGATGGAGAGCGCGTTGCCGTTGGCGGGAGCGCCGCCCTTGGTGGGCTCACCGCTTTCAGTCATTTCCTTACCGCTGAAGATCGCCATTTGCCGGTCCCTGTTTCATGATCGAGATGGGATTGACGTCCGTCTTCCCTCTACGGACTTCGAAGTGCAGGTGCGGGGGTAGTGAGCGCCGCGCGTCGCCTGTCACCGCTATCGTGGCGCCCGCCGCGACGTGGTCGCCCTTGGCTACGCGCACGTCGCGAACGTTGGCGTAGATGCTCTCGTAGTCGTCGGCGTTCGCGATGCGGATGAGATGCCCCAGCACCGGGTCATCGGAGAGTTCGACGACTATCCCTGCCCCGGCGGCACGGACGGGAGTTCCGGGGTCGACGCCGATATCGACGCCGCGCGTCGCGGAGCTGCTATCGAACGCAGTGAGGATCGAGCCGGCAACGGGGAGTGGCCAGCTTTCCGGCATCGTCGCGCCAGTGCTCTTGATGAGCGGGTCGGGGAGCTTGGGGGCCGCACCGAGCATCGTCTGAACCTGCTGGAAGCGGCTCTCCAATCCGTTCAGCGTGGAACGGAGGGTGTCGAGCTGCTGCACATCCGCCTGCATGCTCTCGATCTTTCGCTGCAGGAGTGGCACTCGTGCCGCCTGCGTCGCCAGGTAGAACCAGCTGAGAAGCACGACCACGAGCAGCCCGCCGAGTACGTAAGCGCCGCGCCGGAGGAGGTGCACCTGCCGGAGCGTGAGGACGATGGTCCGGTTCGCCAGGCCGCTCTCGCGCTGGACGTGGATGATCATCGAACCGGCGCTCGGCGTGTAAATGTTGCCGTAGCCGTTCCTCGGCTTTTTCTCGGTGGGCTCGGCGCTCACAGTCGCTCTCGCCTGGCGCCTAGTATCATGTCGAGCACGCGCTCGAGGTCTTCGGCGGAATAGAAAGAGATCTCTATCTTACCGCGCTCACCAGCTCCGAGGGCGATGGAAACGTCGGTCTGCAGATATCGCCTGAGCTCCTCGGCGATTCGGCGCGCCTCGGCGGGTGGCTCGGCAGACCTATGTGTCGCCTTTCTGGCGTTGTGGTGTTTCGGGGCTGGCGCGGAATCGCGTGCGCGGCGTTCCACATCGCGCACGTTGAGGCCGTTAGCGACTATCTCCTTCGCCATCTCGACCATAGCGTGCTCGCTCTCGAACGCGAGAAGTGCGCGGGCGTGGCCGAGGGTGAGCTGGCCGTCGTGCAACATCCGCCTTACCGACGCGGGTAACTTCAATACCCGCAACATGTTGGCTACCGTCGTCCGGTCTTTTCCCACGACCTCGCCAACCTGCTGCTGGGTGAGCGAGAACTGATCGATCAGCCGCTGGTACCCTTCCGCCTCCTCGAGCGGGTTGAGGTCGGCGCGCTGGAGGTTCTCGACGAGGGCGAGGGTGAGGAGGGTGGTGTCGTCGATCTCCTTGACGACGGCCGGGATCTCGGTCCAGCCGAGTGCGGTGGCTGCGCGCAGACGCCGCTCTCCGGCAATCAGCTCGTAGCCGCGGCCACTCTGGGCCTTCCGTACAGTGATGGGCTGGAGGAGTCCGCTGGCCTTGAGGCTGTTCTGCAGCTCTTCGAGCTCTTCGGGGCGGAACTCCTTTCGGGGCTGATACGGATTGGGCCTGATGTCGGCAACGGAGAGGTTGCGAAGCGTCTCGCCCGGGACACCGGGCTCTGCGGCATCCGTGGGAGCGGCGGGGCTGGCGGCAGCCTTCGCGGTGAGGAGCGCTTCGAGTCCGCGTCCCAGCCTGCGGGGTTTCTCAGGAGGCATGGGACATCAGCGCGTCGGCTTCGGACTCGGGGAGACGGACATCTGGGCGATGTGAGACGGTACGACTGGTCGCCGCGGCGGTTCGGCGAAGTTCACTGCTCATCGTTAGTTGGCTCCGGATTGACGAGTGCGGGCGCCACTGAGTCACCGGACTCGGCGGTAGCACGGATATGCGCACGGTCGAGATCTTCGGCCACTTCGGCTCCCTCTTGGGGCTCGGCGTCACGGTGGGGCTCAACCGCTGCAGTATCTGCCTTCGTGCTGGCCTTGGCGGAGGGCTGGGGCTCTTCGTGCAAGGGGGGAGAGCCATCGATCGCGCCTGCCGGCGGCTCCGGTTGCGTGGACACGTTCGAGCTCGGATCGACTTCCTCGGGCTCCTCTACCCGCTTGGCGGCAACGGGCTGGTTCTCGGTGCCGTTTGCGGCTGTTCCAGCCTCCCCCGCCTGCGACTGCCGAGCAAGGAGCTCGCGTGCGACGGCCATGTACGCCTGTGCGCCTACGGACGCGATGTCGTACAGGATGATCGGCTTCCCGAAGCTGGGCGCCTCGGCGAGCCGAACGTTGCGAGGGATCGTGGTCTTGAAGACGCGGTCGCCGAAGTATTCTCGGGCGTCATTTACCACCTGGCGCGAGAGATTGAGGCGAGCGTCGAACATCGTGAGCAGGACACCGTCGATCGCGAGCTCCGTGTTCACGCCGCGCTGGATCATCTGCACCGTATTGATGAGCTGGGACAGCCCCTCGAGTGCGTAGTACTCGCACTGGAGCGGGATCAGGATCCCGTCCGCGGCGGCGAGCATGTTGAGCGTTATGAGACCGAGCGATGGCGGGCAGTCGATGAGGATCAGGTCGTACTCGTCGCGCACGGGCGCCAGCGCGTCACGCATGGCTGTCTCCCGGTGCTCTCTGTCGACCAGCTCGACTTCGGCGCCCGCCAGGTCGGGAGTAGCGGGCGCGACGGAGAGGGTTGGAAAAAGCACCCCTTGCTGGATGACTTCACCGAGCGGCGTTTCGCCGAGTAGCGCTTCGTAGACCGTCCGTTCGAGCTGGGAAGAGTCTATTCCCGTCCCGCTCGTCGCGTTCCCTTGCGGGTCACCATCTACCAGGAGGACTCGCTGCTCTGCTGCGGCGAGGCTCGCCGCGAGGTTGACCGCCGTCGTCGTCTTGCCGACGCCACCCTTCTGGTTGGCGATCGCGATGACTCGTGCCACGTGAAACC
>JBIQMO010000334.1:0-3661 GCA_044463245.1 Gemmatimonas aurantiaca | reverse complement strand
ACTCCCACGCGAACCCAATCCCTGAAAATCACCCACACTTTTCCCCGAAGAGCCGCTGTTCAAGGGGTACCTCGCGCATGGCAACTATGTATCTACATTAGTCACATATACGTCCACCTGCAATATCCTTCCGCTGCGACATCGCCAACGTAGGCGAACGATGCCGGATCCCGGACCTATCGCGCGGCGATATGAACGGCCCTCACGGCGCCAGCCCGAGCGGGCCGGCGTCATGGGTGGCGCCGGCTCGCTCGGGCTCGCTCCGTTCGCGTATCACGATTGCGAGATGCTGATGTACGGGCTCGTGAAGCCCGCGAAAGTAACGGTGTACGTCAAGCTCGCGAGCTGGAGCGTCCCCGCGCGGATCTGGGGAGTCCAGTTCGGATTCGGACAGACCTGCGTCACGGAGCCCGGGCTCGCCGACTCCTGCGGGACAGTGAGTCTCCCGTTCTTCGTCGATGGCACCGTCGTCGTGACTCCGCTCGAGAAGCTGGTCGTGTGCGACTCGATCGGGTTGTTCGGGTTGGTTCCGTGGTTGAAACAGTCGACTGTGGCCGTGTAATTGGCCTGGAGAACCAGGGTGACATTCGTGTTGCCGACGCCAGCGAGCTGGAACGAGCTGCAACTGACCGAGAGATCCGTACCGACCGTGCATCCGATCGAGCCCGCCTGGAGGTGCGTTCCAGATGGCGCGTTCGCGGGCGAGATCGTCGCCGTGTAAGTCCCGGGCGAGACTGCGAGAAGGGGGCGATGTTCCGAAGTCGGCGCCGTGGCGGATTCGCTGCAGGCGGCCAACGCAACGGCGATCAGGGGCAAAAAGGCTAGGCGTTTCATGGTGCGCCTCCTTGGGTACATCTTCCAGCGTACGACAGTGCCTGATGTGTACTGAAGCCACGCGTGTGAGGGAACCTTTCGAAAGCTCGGGGCACTCACGAGCGGTAGAGTGATTCGCGCACTCGCGACGCCCCCAACGGTGCAGCTCTACCCAGCTCCGATGGTACTCGAGAGAAGCACGCTCCTCTGCTGCCATGGAGGCTCGCAGGCAGGAATTCCAGACGCCGGCGGGAGGTGGGCGGGCCGCCAAACCGGTGGAGGCGAATGAAGCGATGAGGACGTAGCGGCAGTACGTATCGACGAGGCAGCATCTGCGGCCGGAGCCTCGCGCACTGCAGGACAGAGCAGAGAGCCAGAGTCGGCTTCGCCTGCGCGCGCAGACGAGCGTGATACGTCTACTGCAGATGCCGACTACCAAGTTGCTCCACCCACCACGGTCCACGTAGCGCTACCAGCATTCCGCTGCTGGCGAGGCTCGTATTGGCCGAAGCGCACCGTCGCTTGCTGCTACCTGCTACTTCCCTGCTGTCCGCCTCCGACGAAGCGCCCGTCGAGTCGCGTACTATCGCATTCTCGATCGTATGTGCATCAGTGCACGCCCTTCATCGAACGAATAGCGGCGGCGTCCTCCTGGAATGGCGGCGAATAGGCATAAACGGTACCCACTTCCGGTTTCACTCCGGACGGTGGCGGCGAGCAGCTCTCACCGCTCTCGCATGCGAGTACGGCGCGCGCGAGCGACGTACAGATCGCGCACCACGACGCTTTGGACATGTTGCGTTCACGCGGCGTGATGTTGTGGCGCTCCTCCAAGAGCTCACCGCACTCGATCGGCAGCGATCCACACCAGCGACCGTCGGCCTGGAGCAGAAGTTCCACGACGTTCGCCCACCCGATGCGAGCCGCCAAAACTGAGCGGTGCTCCGGTCGACCGGAGCACCGCTGAGTTTTGGCGGCTCGCATCGGAATCGTGATTCCACGATTCACGAGACCCACGATAACGCGTAAGCTGGTGTCGAGGTGGTACGCACTGTCTGGCTTGAATTGCTTTTTACCAATTTGCCGAAAAACCGATTTGCCGCACCTTCGCGACAGTAATCTCGCTGATCCATGACAGAACGGCCCCGGATCATCCGGGGCCGTTTCACTTGGATGGATCGGTAGAGTCACTCTTCAGCTAGTTCACCACTGACAACAGCAATCCGCTCTCGATTAGTCGATCAGCTTCGTTTGCCGTCCTTCGAGCTCCCGCACTCGTAGCACCGGCCAGGACACGCATTACGGACTGCGCTAGCTGTTCCATGTCCGATTGGCAGAGCGCGAGCGAGAGTAAATACGCGGCTGTGTCGACCTCGTCGTTGGGCCGCGGTAAAGCCTGGTCGTACGGTACGGACTCTCCCAGAAGCGCGAGTGCAAGCACGAGAGGACGGCGCGCTTCCCCCCGCTCTGCGGGCACCGTCTCCAGAACCGTGCGAATAAGAGCGGCATCGCGAAGGATATGTCCGAGTACCGCACGTGCACCATGAAGCAGTGACGTCGCGCGTGGCGGACCAACGGAGTCCAGCATTGCCGTCATGGCATCTACGCGGTCGACGAGCATCCAGCCCATGCCCTCCCTTTCCGAAGGTATCAGCGACCCCGTATCGGGGTTCGGTTCCCACCTGGCTTCGGGATTCGGGAAGCGCCGTGCATCATCATAGAACATGCGCAGGCTTACTTCGCTCGCGTATTCACGCTCGAGAAGGCGCGGAATGCTACGGGCGTACGGCAGGAGAGCCTGGTGACTCGTAGTAGCCGCCTCGCCAACAATTCTCGCCGTCGTCGGCCGTGTCGGTCTCTTGCTCGGCGGTACGCGCCTGCATGCCTCGACCTCTCTACTCAGTGCCACAACCGGTGCAAGCTTGCCACCACGAGCGTTCACGGAATACTGTGATGCCCAGGTGAACAGCAGCTCATTTGCACTGTCTACAATCATCAGTGAGCTCGGAAACCCCGCTTCGTATTCGAGAGGACGAACAGTACTGGACAGCAGCTCCTCGCGAAGAGCAACGATGTCGTCGAAGCCTGGCAAGGATACGCGACTCGCGATCCCGCGAGCGAGCGCGAGGGACTCCAATTCGGAGGAAGGTCTGAAGATGCGAAGGCGGTCCTCCAGTTCAATCGCGCTGATCTGCGTCTGCCCGACCGGCCTGCATGCATAGCGCGCCGGTGCTCCGCCAGGCACCGTAAACGTCGTCTTCAAGATCTGCCACGACCCGCGGCCATGTGCCAAGCGCTTTACACGATGCGCCGTGAGCTGCTCCAGTCCTCGCCCCAAGCACTTGTGCTTTGTGAGGTACGCTGCCACCAAGTCCTTCTTCGTGTGAGTCTCGGCCCAGATAGCAACCTCCGCTCGAGATACTGGGCGCCCGAGTATACTCTGTGTCCGCACGACTCCTTCGAGCGCGGCGTTCACCTGGCTCACGGGCGGCTGGGTATCGGGCACGGCCGTACCCGCGGGACGCCACAACGTGCTCTTGCGACCGTCTGGTCCTGTAACCACACGAGAGGCGAGACGGGGAGCACGCCAAGAAGGCGCCCCCCGTGTGGAGGAACGAGTAAGGGCGTCGAGGATCAGTCGGTGATTACGTGGATCGGGCAGTTCTACTCCCATCTCGCGCATCCCCGCTGTGACAACGGCAGTCGGTACATCTTGCCCTGTTTCCTTCCAGATACGCTCTACGACCGAGACTGCTGCTATCATTGGCTCATCCGAGGGAACCGCTTCAATTAGGTTCTTCGCGGAATTTCGGGGAATGGTAGTGACAGTGGCAGTCCTCGAGCACAT
>JBIQMO010000333.1:0-3663 GCA_044463245.1 Gemmatimonas aurantiaca | reverse complement strand
GGCGCCGGAGATCACTGGAGGGTACATGCGAGAGAGGACGAAGGACGGGCGCGGCTACACGCGGCTGACTCAACCGCTCGTACGCGACGGCGACGGATTCCGCGTCGCCACCTGGGATGAAGCGCTCGACCGCGCGGCGGAGGGGTTCCGCCGCAACATCGACGCTCACGGCCCGAACGCCCTGGGGATCCTGAGCTGCTCGAAGTCCACCAACGAGATGAACTTCCTCGCCGGGAAGCTCGCTCGCGTGGCCTTCGGCACTCACAACGTCGATAGCTGCAACCGCACCTGACACGCTCCCAGCGTCGCCGGTCTGGCGACGATCTTCGGGGCTGGCGGCGGTACCTGCTCCTACCGCGAGGCGGAGGAGACGGACGTGATTTTCCTCTGGGGTGCGAACCCCCGTGAAAACCATCCGATCTTCTTCCACCACCTCCTGAAGGGGCTGCATAACGGCGCACGCCTGTACGTGGTGGATCCGCGGCGCACCTCATCCGCTCAGTGGGCGGATGTCTGGCTCGGCGTGCACGTCGGGACGGACATCGCGCTCGCCAACGCGATGGCGCGCGAGATCATCCACGCGGGACTCGCGAACGCGGAGTTCATCGGCCGCGCCACCACGGACTACGATGAATACCGCGCCTCGGTGGAGCCGTACACGCTGGAGTACGCCGAGCACGTCACGGGCGTCCCCGCGGAGGCGATCCGCGAGGCGGCGCTCGCCTACGCGCGCGCCGACCGCGCCATCATCTGCTGGACGCTCGGCATCACCGAGCACCACAACGCCACGGACAACGTCCTGGCGCTCGTTAACCTGGCGCTCCTCACCGGGCACGTGGGACGCTACGGCTCCGGGCTCTCCCCGCTGCGCGGCCAGAACAACGTGCAGGGCGGTGGCGACATGGGCGCGATCCCCGATCGCTTCGTGGGCTTCCAGTCGGTCACTGACCCGGAAGTGCGCGCGCGCTTCGAGAAGGCCTGGAACACGAAGCTGCAGCCCGAGCGCGGCCTCAACGTCACCGAGATGTTCCACGCGATGGAGCACCGCGAGCTCACGGCGCTCTTCGTGATCGGCGAGAACCCGGCGCAGTCGGAGGCCGACCAGAACGCGGCGATAGATGCGCTGCGCGGCCTGGACCACCTGGTCGTGCAGGACATCTTCCTCACCCGCACGGCGGAGCTGGCCGATGTGATTCTCCCGACCACCGCGAGCTGGTGCGAGGCGGAAGGGACGTTCACGAACAGCGAGCGCAGGGTGCAGCGCGTACACGCCGCCCTCACCCCGCCCGGCGATTCGCGCGACGAGCTCTGGATCATCGCCGAGCTCGCCCGCCGCCTCGGTCACGACTGGGGAACGCCAACCGCCGAGTCGGTGTGGAACGAGGTGCGCGCGCTCGCGCCGAAGATGTTCGGTGGGATGACCTACGAACGGCTCGAGGCGCTCGACGGCCTCCAGTGGCCCTGCCCGAGCGTGGATCACCCGGGATCGCTCTTCCTCCACGGCCGCCTCTGGGAGGAACCGCGCGGCGGACCGGCGGCGCCCTTCTCGGTGGTGGAGCACGTACCGCCGGTGGAGACGCCGGACGAGGAGTACCCGCTCATGCTCACCACGGGACGCCGGCTCGAGTCGTACAACACCGGCGTTCAGAGCGGGGGCTACGACTCGCCGCTGCACCTCGGCGGCACGGTGGACATCTCGCCGGAGGACGCGGCGCGCCTCGGCCTCGTGGACGGCGACCTCGCGCGCGTCACTTCGAGACGCGGCAGCGTGGTCGCCCCGGCGCGCGTGGATCCTTCGCTCCGCGCGGGGCTGGTATTCATGACGCCGCACTTCCAGGACGATGTCCGCGTGAACGTACTCACGATCAACGCGACGGACCCGGTATCGGGCACCGCCGAGTTCAAGGCGTGCGCGGTGAGAGTGGAGCCGGCTCGCGTGGATATCGACGCCGTCCTTCCCTCTGCACACGAGACACAGACTCTGATCGAAGGTGACTGAGTGGATCTCAAGCTGCTGAACGCCGAACCCACCGACGAAGAGCGTGACGCGATCGACGCGCTCCTCGGCGCGCCAGAATCCGGGTGGGAGGGGGGCGAACGAGTGCACGAGCGCGATGCGCACGTGGCGTACGGCGGCCACGCCGCGCGCGCACAGAGGCATCTCCTTCTCCCCGCGCTGCAGGCCGTGCAGGAGCGGGTGGGATGGATCAGTGAAGGAGCATTCAACTATATCTGCACCCGACTGACGGTGCCGCCCGCCGAGGCGTGGGGAGTCGCCACCTTCTACGCGCTACTCGCCACCGCGCCGCGCCCCCGGCGAGTGCTCCACGTGTGCGACGACATCGGCTGCCGCTACCGCGGTGCGCGCGAGGTGATCCAGGCACTCGAATCACGGGTGGGTCCATCGCATGCTCATGGTTCGACATCGAACCACGTGGAGCTGCACGATGACGATGCCACCTGGCTGCCGAGCCCCTGTCTCGGTCTCTGCGACCATGCACCGGCCGCGCTCCTCACCGTCGCCGGACGCGAGCCGGTCGAGCTCCTGCTCGGCGACGTCACGCCCGACCAGGCGGTCGCCCTCGTCGAGGGCGCACCGAATGCGAGTGCCGCGGCGGAAGCGGGAGCTACGCGGCATCCCCTCCCCCAGCAAGGCGACCCGTCGCTAGTGCTCCTCTCGCGCGTCGGCAAGGTGGACCCGACCAGCCTCGATGCGTACCGGGCGGCCGGCGGCTACGAGGCGCTGCGACTCGCCTTCGAGATGGGACCCGTGGGAGTGATCCGCGAGGTCACCGACTCGAAGCTTCTCGGGCGCGGCGGTGCCGCCTTCCCCACCGGACGGAAGTGGGATGCCGTGGCGCGCCAGCCGGCGCGGCCACACTTCCTGGTGTGCAACGCCGATGAATCGGAGCCCGGTACCTTCAAGGACCGCGTACTCCTGGAGGGCGACCCCTTCGCCATCGTGGAGGCGATGACCATCGCGGCCTTCGCCACCGGTTGCGAGCAGGGCTTCATCTACATCCGCGGTGAGTATCCGCTCGCCCACGAGAGGATACTGAACGCCATCGAGCAGGCACGCGCGCGCGGCTTCCTCGGCGAGTCGGTGATGGGCCAGCCCTTCAGCTTCGACATCGAGTTGCGCAAGGGTGCTGGCGCATACATCTGCGGCGAGGAGACCGCGATCTTCAACTCGATCGAGGGCCTCCGTGGCGAGCCGCGAAACAAGCCTCCCTTCCCCGCCGAGGCGGGAATCTTCGGGAAGCCGACGGTGATCAACAACGTCGAGACGCTCGCCAACGTCATCCCGATCATGCTGCACGGCGGCCCGGCCTTCGCTTCCGTGGGCACCGAGCAGTCCACGGGGACACGGCTATTCTGCCTCTCCGGCTCCGTGCGCCGCCCGGGGGTATACGAGGTGCCCTTCGGCGCCACGCTGCGCGATCTCATAGAGCTCGCCGGCGGAGTGCTCGAGGGACGCACCATGAAGGCGATCCTCCTGGGCGGCGCCGCCGGGACGTTCGTGCGCCCCGACGAGATCGACATGCCGCTCACCTTCGAGGGAGCGCGCGCGGCCCGAGCCACGCTCGGCTCGGGTGTGATCATGGTGTTCGACGAGACGGCCGACATGCGCGACGCGCTCCGCCGCATCGCCGCCTTCTTCCG
>JBIQMO010000332.1:0-3676 GCA_044463245.1 Gemmatimonas aurantiaca | reverse complement strand
CCTGACCCCGTCGTTCAGTTCAGCCCGCTCGAAATTAAAGACCTGACCCCGTCGTGCCTGGCCCCGTCGTGGGTGACCTTCGGGCGGCTTCGACACTCAATAGGGGGAAGCTTCGAATTCGAAGCGCTTCGGGTGCCCCAGGTCGTTTGCCCCGGGGCGCGAGCTTGCCCGTGCGATAGTGGTGGGTCGGGAACCCTTCATGAAGGTCGAGGTCATGCGCTCATTGTTGTGCCGCTCTCGAGAGATCCTCTGCTCTCGAGGCGAGATATGATGCTTCTCGATGTGTCGCTAGTGAGCGGAGAATGGGCTGGAGTGCCATACCCTCCGGCGCGGCTCTACACCACGATCGTAGTGATGCTCGTTGCCGTGACGGTGGCCGTGCTGGCCGTTCGTCTCCGCGTGGCGAACCGACTGCTCGCCGAGATCGCCCGAACGCTCGGAATTTTCCTCGTCGCCATCGGAGTGATCGTCTACACGGTCGCCTTCCGCGGCCTGAGACCGTGGGAGCTGGCACTCGCATGGGCGCTCTCTGTCCCCGCCATCATGTGGTTCGTCTGGCGGCTCAACCAGATCATGATGCGCCCTCTCGAGGAGCTGGAGCGGCTCGGCGATGCGATCCAGTCGCACAACTGGACATCTCTCCTCGCTGCGAGCGGTCCGGCGGGGGTGGGGAGCGGGCAGGTGCACGAGGCGCTGCGTGACGTCGCGGCGCTGATAGAGGAGACGCAGGTGATCGCCGGGTCGGTGCTCGATGCGTCGGGACGGGTGGCCGAGATCGGCGGCGAGGCAGCCGACGGCGCGCGGCGCGTCACCGAGTCGCTCGCGCGCCTCACCAGCGGCGCCGATGGCAATCGCGAGGCTGCCGAGCGAATCGAAGGTGCGGCGCGACGACTCACCGTCGCCGCCGAAGCGGTGGACTCCGCCGCGCGCGAATCGCTGGCGATTTCCACGACGGTGGAGGAACGAGCGCGCGAAGGCGTGGTGCGCGCCGAGGAGGCCACCACGCGCGTCACGGAGATCGCGCAGCTCGCACGCGACGGCGTAGAGCGGGTAGCGGTGCTGCGTGAAGCGTCGGCGCGGATTGGTGAGATCACGCAGGTGATCGGCGAGATAGCGGCGCAGACCAATCTCCTCGCGCTCAACGCGGCGATCGAGGCGGCGCGCGCGGGGGAGGCGGGGCGTGGCTTCGCAGTAGTCGCGGACGAAGTGCGCAAGCTGGCGAAGCGGAGCTCGCAGTCGCTCCGGCGGATCGAGGATCTGCTGATGCAGATGGCCGAGCGGAGCGACGAAGCCGCCGAGCGCTTCCAGCGAATGGAGGGTGCCGTCGGGGAAGGGGAGCGCGTGATGCAGCAGGCGATGTCGGTATTCCGCGGGATAGAGATGGACGCACGGCGCACGGTGGATCTGGCGCGTACGGTGGCGGCGGCGTCCGGTGAACAGGGCGAGCTGGTAGAGGAGCTGGGCTTCGCGTCGCGGCAGGTGACGCAGGTGGCCGCGGAGACGGTGTCGGCCACCGGCGAGGCGGCCGAGGCGACGCAGCGTCAGCGCGCGCTCACGGAGCGTCTGCGGGAGACTGGTCGGGCGCTGGAGGTGGCTGCGTCGACGCTGGGTGCGGTGGTGGCGCGCTTCGGCTCGGGCGAGGCCGAGTCTGCGGTGCCGGCGGGGATCGGGGGAGCGGACGCTGGCGATCCGCGGCCTCGGGCCGCGTTCGCGCCAGTTATGTCAAAATAGCTTTTTCTCACGGTCATACCGGCGTCCCATTGCACACACCATCGCGCGCACTGCCGTCTGCCCGCACGTCCGCTCCATCGTCTGCGCACTCATCTGCTCGATCGTCTGCCCGATCGTCTGCCCGGTCGTTCGTCGGCCCCTCGGCGGCCTCCGCAATGGCACGATCCTGGATCAATCCATCGCCGATCGAGCAGACAGTCCCGATACCGCGGCCTCTAGGAGAATGGGAACCACATTTGGCGGGAGTGAGATGATCCGATGAGCCACCTCATAGGTCTGGTCTCGGATACGCACGGACTCGTGCGCCCCGAGCTTCACGATGCGCTCGAGGGTGTAGAGCTCATCCTCCACGCTGGTGATGTGGGAGGCGACGACGTCCTCGACGAGCTGGCGACCATCGCTCCCGTGGAGGCGGTGTACGGCAACACCGACGCCACCGGGCGACCGCGACTCACACAGGCGATCGTTCGCAGCGTGGGCGACGTGCGCATCCATGTGAGCCACGGGCACGAGCTCGGAAGCCCTACTCCCGCGCGGCTCCTCGCGGCGTATCCCGCCGACGTGCTGGTCTACGGCCACACTCACCGTCCGCTCGTCACTCGCGCGGAGGGACGTCTCGTGGTCAATCCCGGCGCGGCTGGTCCACGCCGCTTCGACATCCAGCCGAGTGTAGCGCTGCTGAGCATCGAGGGCGATTCCGCCGAGGCCAGGATCATCACGCTCGCTCGATAGCGCGCGTGGCGTGGACGCGAGCGGGTCCGCAGCGCAGATTAGTCGATCTCCAGTAAGGCCGACCCGCAAGCAGAGGAGCTTCGATGCACACCCACCACGCGTCGCGAGCGCGCAGTCGCCTCGCGCTGCTCTTCGTTTCCACGCTCGTCACCCTCCCGGCCGCGCGCGCAGGCGCGCAGAAGCCCGCCGAGAGCTTCACGTTCGAGCAGGTGAGGAGCTACCCGTTCCCCTCCGAGCTCTCCGCCGCGAGCAGCGCTTCGCGCGTGGCGTGGGCCTTCGACGAGCGCGGCGTGCGCAACATCTACGTCGCCGAGGGTCCGTCGTGGACGCCGCGCAAGATCACCGCCTACACCGAAGACGATGGCCAGGAGCTGACCAACGTCGCGCTCACGCCGGACGGCAACACTGTCGTCTACGTACGCGGCGGCGATCACGACGGGAACTGGGACGATCTTCCTCCTGATCCCGCCTCGAGCCCCGTTCAGCCGAAGGTGGATATCTGGAGCATCCCTTTCAGTGGTGGAAAGCCGAAGCGGCTCGCCGAGGGTGATGAGCCGGTGATCTCCCCCAAGGGGAATCTGGTCGCCTTCAGCAAGGGGAGCGCGATCTGGACCGTCCCCGTGGACGGCTCGAAGGAAGCAACGAAGCTCTTCTTCGCGAGGGGCTCCAGCAACTCGCCAGTCTGGTCACCCGACGGCAGCAAGCTGGCTTTCGTCTCGTCGCGCGGCGACCACTCGTTCATCGCCGTCTACTCGGACAGCGCGACTCCCATCAGGTACATCGCGCCATCCACGATGCGCGATGGCAGCCCGCGCTGGTCGCCCGACGGAAAGCAGATCGCCTTCATCCGTGCGGCCGGTGGCGGCGGCGCGCCGAAGACCGCGCTCGAGCTGCACCCCAATCCGTTTTCGATCTGGATCGGCGACGTGGCATCGGGGAGCGCGCGTCAGATATGGAAGAGTCCCGAGACGCTGCGCGGCTCGTACCCGACCACCGAGGGACGCGCGAACCTTCATTGGGCTGCGGGGAACCGGATCGTCTTCCTGGCCGACCTGGATGGCTGGCCGCATCTCTACTCGATTTCCGCATCGGGCGGCGAGCCGCTCCTTCTCACGCCGGATCCGGGGATGGCCGAGTACATCAAGCTGAGCCCCGACCGCCGCACGCTCGTCTTCGCGGGGAACATGGGGAAGGGGAAGGACGACATCGATCG
>JBIQMO010000331.1:0-3686 GCA_044463245.1 Gemmatimonas aurantiaca | reverse complement strand
CGGCCAGTTCCTGTATGCGCTCCATGTACCTGCGCGCGGCGCTCGGCAGCTCCTCGAGCTTGCGCGCGCCGGCGGTGGAGCTCTGCCACCCCTCGAACCACTCGTAGCGCGGCACCACGCGTTCCAGCTCCACCAGGTCGCCCGGGAACTCGTCCACCGGCTCGCCGTCCACTTCGTAGCCCGTGCAGATCGCCACCCGCTCGAGCGTGTCGAGCACGTCGAGCTTGGTGACAGCCAGGCCTGTGAGCCCGTTCACGCGCGCGGCGTAGCGCACCACCACGGCATCGAACCAGCCGCAGCGCCGCGCGCGACCGGTGGTGGCGCCGAACTCGTGCCCCAGCTCGCGCACGCGGCTGGCGAGCGGCTCATCCAGCTCGGTGGGGAGCGGTCCGTTCCCCACTCGCGTGGTGTAGGCCTTCACTACGCCGAGCACCGCGTCGATGGTGCCGGGCCCGATCCCCACGCCGGTGGCCGCGCCGCCGGACGTGGTGCTGCTGGAGGTCACGTAGGGGTACGTGCCATGGTCCACGTCCAGGAGCGACCCCTGAGCGCCCTCCAGCAGCACCGCGGCACCGGCCTTCTGCGCTCGGTGCACGGCGAGCCCCACATCCTCGGCGAGGGGGAGGAGCCGCGGCGCCAGCCGCTCGAGAAGCTCCACCGTGGCGTCGAGGTCGGCACGCTTCTCCGAACCGAAGGCAACGAGCTGGTTGTTGGCGTGCTCGATGGAGCGTCCCAGCAACTCGCGCAACCGGTCGGGGTGGCGAAGATCGAGCACACGGATACCGCGCCGCGCGATCTTGTCCTCGTACGCGGGGCCGATCCCTCGCCCGGTGGTCCCGATGACGCGGCTCGCCGCGCTCTCGCAATCGAGCAGCTTGTGATGTGGCAGAACCAGATGCGCGCGGTCGCTCACGTAGAGTCGTCCCTCCACGTCCACGCCGTCGTGCACCAGCTCGTCGATCTCGGTGAAGAGCGTGTCGGGGTCGAGCACCACGCCGTTGCCGATCGCGCAGCGCACCCCGGCGTGCATGATCCCGCTCGGAATCTGATGCAGCACGAAGGAGTGGCCGCCGATGTGAACCGTGTGGCCGGCGTTGGCACCGCCCTGGTAGCGCACTACCCAGTCCGCGCGCTCGGCGAGCACGTCGACCAGCTTCCCCTTCCCTTCATCTCCCCACTGAGCGCCCACCACGACGAGAGTGCGGATGTGGCTGTCGAACATGATACTCCGTGTATGAGCGTACCTCACGCATGAAGCCGCCGGCTCGGCTCGGCCAGCGGCTTCGCGTCTCATCGAAAGATCAGTGTGACCGACGCCTCCGTCAACTCGCCGGCTGCGTCGCTTCCACTGGTTGCACGGGTCGAGTCTCCGCACCCGCACCGTCGAGAGGCAGCTTCACCACGAACGTGGTGCCGTGACCGTACTCGCTCTCCACCGAGAGCTCCCCGCCAAGGAGCGCCACGAGCTTGCGCGTGATGCTGAGCCCGAGGCCGGTGCCGCCGTACTCGCGCGTGCGCGACTGGTCCACCTGGCGGAACTCCTCGAAGATGACGTCGAGGTTCTGCGGCTTGATCCCGATCCCGCTGTCACTCACCTCCACCACCAGATCGCTCCCACTCCTGCAGGCGCCGAAGGAGACGAAGCCTCGGTTGGTGAACTTCACCGCGTTGGAGAGGAGATTGAGCACGATCTGCTTGACCTTCGTGGGATCGGTGAGCACCACCGGAATGTGCTCTTCGATACTCACGCGGAACTCGAGCGCCTTCCGCTTCACCAGCGGCTCCATCTGCTCCGCGACCTCCACCAGGAGCGGCCGCAGCTCCGATGCCTCGAGCCGCACGGGCGTCTTCCCCGCCTCGATGCGCGCGAGGTCGAGGATGTCGTTGATGAGCGCCAGGAGGTGCTGCGCCGACGCCTGTATGCGCGTCAGTCCCTCCACCTGCTTCGCCGTGAGGTCGCCGTAGATGCGGTCGAGCATGAGCGCCGTGTAACCGATCAGGGCGTTGATCGGCGTGCGCAGCTCGTGGCTCATGTTGGCGAGGAACTCGGACTTGAGGCGGTACGCTCTTTCCAGCTCGCTCGACTGCCACTGCAGCTTGAGATTCTGCTGCTCCAGGTCCGCCGTCGCCAACCGGATGCGGTCCTCGAGACTGGCGTTGAGCGTCTTGAGCTCCTGGTTCAGGTGCTCGTTCTCGACCTGCTTGGTGAGATCGTGCAGTACCGAGACGATCGCGAGCGGCTCGCCGCGCTCGTTGAGCACCTTGCCGGCCAGCACTTCCACGGGGAGCTCGCGTCCCTCGCGCGGCTGTTGCAGCGTGATGCGCTCGCGCCGGAAGGTGTTGGGACTCAGCACGAAGTCGGAGATGAGCGTGGTGAACTTCGTGTCGTTCTCGCGTACTCGCTGCAGCTGCCGCCTGTCGCCTCCGCCGCGCGGCGCCTCGAAAAGCTGCTCCGCCAGCGGATTCATGAGGAAGATCTTCGCCTGGTCGTCGGTGACCAGGATCGGATCGCCCACGTTGTTGAGGATGAGATTCAGTCGGTCGCGCTCGCGCGTCGCCTCCATCTCGGTGACCCGCGCGCGATTGTACTGGCGCTCCAGCTCTATCGAGGCGCGCTTGAGGTCCGTCACGTCGCGGAGTACCGACACGTACGAGCCGTCGCGCGCGAGGCTGGTCGGAAGCGGATGTGCCAGCACCTCGAAGAGGAGATCCGTCCCCTCGTTGGGGTCCACCAGGTTCAGCTCGCGCGCGCTGCCGCTCCGTACACCGCCCGCGAGCGCGGCCCTCGAGAGAAACGAGCTGAAGAGGAGGTTGTTGATCTCCACCGCACGGCGCCGTCCCTCGGAGTCGTCCTCGCGAAGCGAGAGCAGAAGATCCGCGCGCTGGTTCTGCACCAACACGCGATTCGCCGAGTCCGTGATGACGATCGGGTCCGGGAGCGCGCCGATGATGGCCGTGAGCAGATTCCGTTCGTCGTCCAGTCGTTCGGCGGTGCGTCCCAGCCCCTCGAGGGCGTGCGTGCGCGCGATGACCGGACCGGCAAGGAGCGCGGCATCCGCCAGCTCCTGAATCGTCCCGTCCTCGGGGCGGCCCTCCAGCACGAGCACGCCGAAGAGCACGTGCCCGCGACGGCGACGGCGCTCGCTGCTCGCCCCCGGCCAATCGAATACCGTGGAGTTGGCGAATTGCGCGCCGAGGGAGTGGGATGCCCCGGGACGCGCCTGTGGGCCGCCCTTGTAGCGCGCCTGGGGGAGAGGGAGAAGGAGCGCACTCTCGAAGGGAAGTCCGGCGCGCGTACCATCCCCGCACACCACCACCTCGTGGTCGAAGGCGGCCACCGCCATGGGGTGTCCCTCGCCATCGAGCGGTACGGGCGCGCGGTTGGCGCTCCGCGCGGGAACTCCCTGGCTCCCACGCGGCTCGAGCCGCTGGAAGGTGGGGTCCACCACGTAGAGCACCGCGCGCGCGGTGCCCGCGGCTTCCGTGAACTGCCTGAGTAACAGCGATTCCGCGGCCGCGAAGTCCGGGCTCTCGGCCAGATCCGCGAGAAGCCCCGCCAGCTCCCGGTCGAGAAGTGCGCAGTTCCGTGTCACCTTACGCTCCCCCGACGGTCCCGCCACGACGTCAGAGTGTTCCCTTCGGGCTCACCATCGCGAGCTCGTCGAGCCGCCGCTTCAATTCCGCGT
>JBIQMO010000330.1:0-3713 GCA_044463245.1 Gemmatimonas aurantiaca | reverse complement strand
GTGAGCGCGCCGGCCGCGGCTCCTACACGCTCTGGCTGGACGGCTTCAACTACGCGATAGAGGCGCTCGACGAGCGCACGCGCACCATCCGCGACCTCACTGCCGCGCAGAGCGGGCCGGTGGGGCCCGCCCCGCTCGTGGCGCCGATGCCCGGGCTCATCGTTCGCGTTAACGTGGAAATCGGAGACAGCGTGAGCGCGGGACAGGGGCTCGTGGTGATGGAAGCGATGAAGATGGAGAACGAGCTGCGCGCGGCGGGCGCGGGGAAGGTGAAGGCCGTGCACGCGAAGGCCGGCGAGGCGGTGAACAAGGGCGCCCTCCTCGTGGAGCTCGAGGCCGAATGAGGGTGCTACTGGCGGAGCAGACGCCCCTCGGCCACCACTCCGGGGAAGCGCGACAGAGTCCAGTGCCCGTCGCTCCCATCCAGCGGCAGCGAGAAGGTGAGATTGTTGTCGCGCACGCCGTGGTTCAGATCCACCACTACCGCGAGACTGTCTACCCGCCAGTGGGCAGTCCCCGACTTCGACGCGGCGCTCGCCAGCTCGTCGGGGAGATCGCCGATATCGATGCTCGCCTCGCCCGACCGGTCGGCACAGCCGCGCGACTCGGGCTGGTTGAAGAGGTTGACCAGGATGTCGAAGCGCTCGCCACGCAGCCGCGCCAGGCCGGCACCGCCCACCGTGGCGACGGAATCGATCACCAGCACCACCCGCGCGGCCACGTCGCCCCCCTCGCACAGATCGGTGAGCCGCGAGCTGGTGCGGTGTGCGCAGGCGAGGGGGAGGAGCGCGACAGCCGCCACGGCCACTGCCGAGGCGATCGCGCCGAGCGCGAAGCGCACCCCCGAGCGAGGTGATGGAAGCTTGGTTGACAAGCCCTAACTCCTTACGTAGCTTACGTGTCTGTCGCAAATAGCGACCAGGCCACCGAGGAGCGCACGGCCCCGCCGCCGCCCATCGGCCTCACGAACGAAATTATCGACGCACATGCGAACTTACACCGCCACCCCGAAAGACATCGAGCACCGCTGGTACATAGTCGATGCCGATGGGATGGTGCTCGGGCGCCTCGCCAGCGAGGTCGCCAGAATCATCCGCGGCAAGCACAAGCCCATGTTCACGCCGCACATGGACACCGGCGACAACGTGATCGTGATCAACGCATCCAAGGTCAGGGTCACCGGGAGCAAGGCGGAGCAGAAGAAGTACTTCCGTCATACCGGCTACATGGGGCACGAGAGGTTCACCTCGTTCGCCAACATGATCGAGAAGCACCCGGAGCGGGTGATCGAGAAGGCTGTATACGGCATGCTTCCCAAGAACAACCTCGGCAAGGGCAAGCTGCGCCTCAAGCTGCGTGTCTACCCCAACGCCGAGCACCCGCACGCCGCGCAGCAGCCGGCTGTGCTGAACCTCAATAAGAGCGAGAGCAGGTGATGGCCGACGAGTCCACGGTGCACACGATCGGACGCCGCAAGGAGAGCGTCTGCCGTCTCTACATTCGTCCCGGTTCGGGGAAGTGGGACGTCAACGGGCGTACGCTCGGTGACTACTTCCCGCGCCCCACGCTCGTCTCCGCCATCCAGCAGCCCTTCACGGCCACCGACTCGCTCGGCCGTTACGACGTGAAGGCAACGCTCCAGGGCGGCGGGTCGAGTGGGCAGGCGGGCGCGCTGCGCCTGGCCGTCGCTCGCGCTCTCGTGAAGCTGGACGAGTCGCATCGCGGCAAGCTCCGCGACCTCGGACTGCTCACCCGCGACGCGCGCGCGGTGGAGCGGAAGAAGCCCGGCCGTCCGAAGGCCAGAAAGCGCTTCCAGTTCTCGAAGCGCTAGAATTTCCAGGGGCTTCGGCCCCTTCACATCACTCACGCTCCCCGAGTCTTCCGCTGGTGCCGGCATTGCCGGTTGCGGTTGGCGTCGAAGGGAGCGGTGGATCAACCAGGTAACACGGACACGGAATGACGCAACCGAATCTCGAGCAGCTGTTGGAAGCGGGAGTCCACTTCGGGCACCAGACCCGCCGGTGGAATCCCAAGATGCGCCGCTTCATCTTCGCCGAGCGCAACGGCATCCACATCATCGACCTCCAGAAGACGCTCCGCCAGCTCGAGCTCGCGGAGAAGCTCGTGCGCGATGTGGTCGCGCGCGGCGACAACATCCTCTTCGTCTGCACCAAGCGGCAGCTCAAGGGGATCGTCCAGGCGGAGGCCGAGCGCTGTGGCGCCATGTACGTCACCGAGCGCTGGCTCGGCGGGATGCTCACCAACTTCCAGACCGTCAAGAAGCAGGTCCGCCGCCTCAAGGATCTCGAGGCGGGTAGCGAGGAGGGCGGCGCCTTCCAGGACTACACGAAGAAAGAGCAGCTCATGATGTCCCGCGAGCGCGACAAGCTCGGCAAGTACCTCTCGGGCATCAAGAACATGAACCGGCTCCCGGGCCTCATGTTCGTGATCGACTCCAAGAAGGAGAAGATCGCCGTCACCGAGGCGAACAAGCTTGGTATCCCGATCGTCGCCATCGTCGATACGAACGCCGACCCCGATCTCATCACCGTGCCGATCGCCGGCAACGACGATGCGATCCGCTCGGTGGAGCTCCTCACCCGCGCCATCGCCGACACGGTCGAGGAGGCGCGCCGCGAGGCGCCCAAGCGCGAAGAGGTAGAGGAGGAGGCCGAGGGCCCCACCACCTACAGCTCCGACCGCGGGAGCGAGCCGGCCGACGACAGCGAGCGCCGTCGCCGCCGTCGCACGCGCCGTCGCCGGGCCAAGCCCGAGGCGATCGCGGCCCGTCTCAAGAGCAGCGGCGATGAGGGCGGCGAGAGCACACCGGCTCCTCGCGTCGTCAAGCCGGAAGCCCCGGCTGCGGCACCGCGCCAGCAGGCAGCGTCGCAGGAGAACGCATCGCCCGAGGGCGCCGAGTAAGCCGGCCCATGGGCCCGCGGGCTATTTTGCCAACGGGCTTCGAAGTAAACTGTATACGCCGCCGGCCCAGTGTCGGCGGCGTTCTCACGAAACCCGAGCTCGATGTCGGCGGCGTCCGCCGTCGGGCGTGCGAGACGCGCGCGAGCGATCCGCGCGGAGGAAGATGATCATGGCTACGACAACGTTCACGGCTAAGGAAGTCCAGGAGCTGCGTCAGCGCACCGGAGCGGGGATGATGGACTGCAAGAAGGCGCTGACCGAGACCGATGGCGACATGGACAAGGCGGTCGAGCTCCTCCGCACCAAGGGAATCGCCAAGGCAGAGAAGAGAGCGGGCCGCCAGGCCACCGAGGGCCAGATCGGCAGCTACATCCACCACAACGGCAAGGTCGGCGTGCTCGTGGAAGTGAACTGCGAGACCGACTTCGTGGCGCGCAACCCCGAGTTCAAGGAGCTGGTCAGGGAGATCGCTCTCCACATCGCCAGCGCCGCACCGGTCGCCGTCAACAAGGAAGACGTGGACCCGGAAGTGGTGGAGAAGGAGCGCCGCATCTACGAGCAGCAGGTGCGCGAGAGCGGGAAGCCCGAGAAGATCATCCCGAAGATCGTGGACGGGAAGGTGGAGGCCTACTATAAGCAGGTAGTCCTCATGTCTCAGGAGTGGATCCGCGACCCCAAGAAGACCATCGGCGACCTCGTGAAGGAGGCCTCCGCCAAGATGGGCGAGAACATCGTCGTGCGCCGCTTCGCCCGCTTCCAGATGGGGCAGGAGTAAGGCGCGAGTGAGCACT
>JBIQMO010000329.1:0-3718 GCA_044463245.1 Gemmatimonas aurantiaca | reverse complement strand
GTCACTCGCGGATCGAGCTCGGTGTGCAGGAGGTTCTGCATGTCGCCGTGCGAGTCGTTCACCAGCACGGTGGCCGGACCGCTCTCGAAGATTGCGGCCACCACGGTGTTCACCTCGTCGGTCATCAGGCGGCGCGCGAGCTCGTAGTCCTTCCCGCCCGCCGATGTCATCGCCGGGGTTCCCACGCCGCCGATTCCCTCCATGTCCACGGAGATGAAGATCCTGCGCGGCTGCTGCGCCGCGGCGGCCGCAACGAAGACGAAGAGGAGCGCGGCAGCGATGGCGCACGTTCGCGCGGTGAACGCGGTGGCGGGCGCTCTACTGCCGCGACGGAAGGTTGCGGCCAGGATCCTCGCGCGCTCCCGCGCGAGTGGCGAGCTTCGGCGATTCTCGGGGTTGCTCATGCTGCGTTCCTCGGGAAGGGTGGTCTGCTCGGGGATCATCGATCCGGAAGATGCCGAGCGTACGACGGGCTCGCCACGGGGGCAGGTCTTGACTTGATACATTTTCCAGCGGCCGCTGGAAAATGTATCAAGTCAAGACCTGCCCCCGTTAAGAATCTCCCCCAGCACGCGCGTAGCTCGCGCGATGCGATGGTCGGAGAAGCCGCCGAAGCCGAGCAGCAGGCCGCTCCGGCTCACCGGCCCCGCGTAGCAGGTGGAGAGCGCGGTCGCGGTCAGGCCGCGTGCCGTCATCCTCTCCAGTACCTCCACGTCGTCGACACCCGCCGGGAGGAAGGTCGTGATGTGCAGCCCGGCATCGGCGTTGTGCACGTGGAGTCGCCCGTCGCAGTGCCGTTGCACACCTTCGATCAGTGCAGCACGTCGCCGCAGATAGATCGCACGCATGCGGCGCAGGTGCCGCGCGAAGTGACCATCCCGCAGGAAGTCCACCAGCGCGAGCTGGTAGAGCGTCGGGGAGAAGATGTCGAACGCCTCGCGCGCGTCGACGAACTTCTGCCGCAGCGCCGGCGGCACCACGATGTAGCCCACGCGCAGCGCCGGAAAGAGCACCTTGCTGAAGGTGCCGATGTAGATCACGCGCTGGTGCGAGTCGATCCCCTGGAGCGCGCCGAGCGGGCGACTCACGTAGCGGTACTCGCTGTCGTAGTCGTCTTCGATGATCCACGCCCCGCGATGCGCGGCCCAGTCGAGAAGCGCGAGCCGGCGCGCGGCGGTGATCGAGACGCCGAGCGGATACTGGTGCGACGGAGTCACGTATGCCGCCCGCACCCGCGCGCGCAGCGCGTGCAGCGCGCCGACGTCCATCCCCTCGGCATCTATGGGGACGAGCTCGAGCTTCGCGCCGCCAGCGCCGAACGCGGCGCGTGCCAGCGGATAGCCCGGCTCCTCCATGGCCACCCGGTCGCCGCGCTCGAGGAGCACCGCCGCGCAGATGCGCAGCGCGGCCTGCGATCCGGAAACGACGAGCACATCCTCGGCCTCGCAGCGCACCGCGCGCGCCGTACGCAGATGCTCGGCGATCGCCGAGCGCAGCTTCCTCACCCCGGCCGGGTCGCCGTACGCCATGCGAGTGGGCGTGAGCGCCCGCGCGTGCCGCGCCACGATGCGCGCCCATATCGCGTGCGGAAACTCATCGAGCGCGGGCAGGCTCATACGGAATGGCCGGAGTCCACCCTTGTACGGCACGGTGCGCGTTGCGCGCCCTCGCTCGCTTCGGGCAGGGCGGATCGTGGCGGCCGGTCGCGGTGTGGCGCCCCTCCGCTCGCCGAGCGGGACGGATCGCAGCGCATCGTCGGGGAGCGTCTCGCTCACGAAGGTGCCCGCGCCCACGCGCCCCTGGAGGTAGCCCTCGTGCAGGAGCTGCTCATAGGCCGTGAGCACCGGGAGGCGCGAGACCTCGAGCTCCGCGGCGAGAACGCGCGTGGATGGCACCCGCTGTCCCGGACGCAACAGTCCATCGAGGATCGCGCGTCGCAGTCGCTCGTAGATCTGCCGGTGCAGCGGCACTCCGGCGTTCCGGTCGAGCGGGATGTGCGGGAGGATGTGCGGGCTGGCAGCGGTCTTCATGGGACTCCGGGGCCAGAGGGTCGCCCAGAATGGTTATGCCACAAAGCTAATAAATGGCGCTGGCGGGTGGACCGCTGTACGACGTAGTATCTCGGTGTCGACGCGCGGCTTCGTTGCGCGAGTCGACGTTGTCTCGTTGCCGCTCGATCCGTTGCCAGGAGCGATACGACGGACGGGCGATCCTCCAGCGCTTCATCTGGACGAGCAGCGGTCCCGGCGCGTGCCGCCGGGAGCAGTCATACTCGGCGGACTGTGGGGCGAGCCGGGAGACGAACTGGATCATGGAGTTCACACGTGACGGTCAGTGCACCCTGCCTGGTGGTAGCGCCGGCCCACATCTCCGATGTGGAGCTGATCGCACCGCTATTCGATGCGTACCGCCAGTTCTACGGCGCGGCCTCCGATCCAGCGGCGGCGCGCGACTTTCTCACGCAGCGGCTCTCGTGCGGCGAGTCGGTGGTTCTGATGGCGATACTGGAATCGGAGGATGGAGAGAGCGACAGCGTGGCCGGCTTCGCTCAACTCTATCCATCATTCTCGTCGCTGGCGCTGCGGCGGGTGATGATCCTCAACGATCTCTTCGTCGCGCCCGGGTGCCGTCGCACCGGCGTCGCGCGACGACTCGTGCGAGAGTCGGTGGAGTACGCTCGCCACGCGGGTGCCGTGCGCATCGAGCTCGCCACGCAGCACAGTAACGAGAACGCGCTCGCTCTCTACGAGTCGGAGGGGTTCGCCGGCGACACGGAATTCGTGCACCTGAGTCGAGCGACGGGGTCAGGTCTTTAATTTCTAGTCCCGTGGACGTCCGTCCACGGGACTAGAAATTAAAGACCTGACCCCGTCGCTGTACCGTTTCGGTACAGCCATTGTGATGCGGCGATACGCCCGGGACGGGCGTGATCGCGGTCACTATCTCCAAGTCGTGACGAACTAACCACTTACGAGGAGCGCTCCGCTCTCTCCGTCGGGTGTGCGTGTTGCCCTTACCGGTGCCAGTCCAGCCGGTAACGGACTCCGTTCCACCCGAATCACGGAGAAGCTCGAATGCTCGACACTCGTAAGGCATGTATCGCGACCGCGGCCGCAGCGGCGCTCCTCGTCACCCTCTCACCCAGCGCCGCCGCGCAGTCGAGCACCGTCTCATACGGCGTCACGGCCGCCGCCTTCGGATGGCGGGATGGCCACCAGGAGCAGGCGCTCGGCGCGATCATCCAGCTCACCCCCACGCGCTGGCTGACGCTGGGTGCGAGCCCCACTCTCCTCCGCGTTAGCGGAGCGGATGGAAGTGAGAGTCGCTTCGGGATCACCGACCTCCCGGTCTACGCCGGCGTCTTCCACTCCTTCGATGCACAGTGGCGTCCCACGCTCGGCTTCGCGGGTGTGGCATCGCTCCCCACCGGTGACGCGGATCAGGGACTGGGACGCGGCAAGTCGCTGGTGAGCGCGCAGGGTGTGCTCGCAATCTCTCCCCTCTCCGCGATGACTCTCCGCGCCGGGGGCTCACGCCTCCTGCGCGTGGGCGACTCGGCCCCGAGCGGGATTCCCACGACGTCGCTCTTCGGCGACGTAGTGCTCCTCGCCAGCGCGCGCACGAACCTGAGCGTCGGCTACGCGATGGAGTTGCGCGGCGAAGCGCCGTCCACCTACGACCCGGCGCGCGCCATCAACGCGGCGATGGTGCACTCGCT
>JBIQMO010000328.1:0-3743 GCA_044463245.1 Gemmatimonas aurantiaca | reverse complement strand
GAGCGCGGGAAGGAGTTCGAGGTCGGTGCGGACGGAAGTCTCTGGAACGACCGGCTCGCGGTGGAATTCACCTGGTATCGTCGTACCACCACCGACGCGATCCTCGATCGGCAGATCGCGCCTTCGGTGGGCTTCGCGAGCACGCAGTTCATCAACGCCGGCGAGATCCGGAACAAGGGCTTCGAGCTGATCACCCGCATCACACCCATCCAGAACGACGTGGTGCGCTGGGATGCGCAGTTCGCATACGCGAACAACAACAACAAGATCCTCGATCTCGGGATACCGGGAGTCGACTTCGTGTCGGCCGGCCAGTACGTGCAGCATCACGTCGGCTTCCCGGTGGGCTCCTGGTTCGCCAAGAAGGTCGTGAGCGCCACGCTGGCTCCCGACGGTACGGCGATCGATCCGATGTGCGCGGACGGCAACGGCGGTACAGTGCCCTGCGCCGGCGCACCGGACGTCTTCCTCGGAACCGGCATCCCGAAGCACGAGGGCTCGTTGCAGAACACCGTCACGCTCTGGGGACGTCTGCGGGTCGGAGCGCTGTTCGACTTCCAGCGCGGCCAGCGGAAGCTCGATGGCAACACGCGTGTGCGCTGTCTCGACATCAGCGGCCGGTGCCCCGAGGTCATTTTCCCCGAGCGCTTCGATCCCGCGATCGTCTGGGGTGCGCAGAACGTGAGCACGTATCCGGGTTGGCTCATCAAGGATGCGAGCTTCGTGAAGCTGCGCGACGTCTCCGTCTCGTATCAGCTCCCCGATACGTGGGCGCAGAGGATTCGCGCGACGAACGCGAGCGTCTCGCTCCAGGGACACAACCTGCACACGTGGACCGATTATACCGGACTCGAGCCCGAGGCCAACTTCCTCGGCGGCTCGCGCGGTGGCAGCAACGCACCGTGGGAGCAGACGGTTCTGCCGCAGCTTTCGTCTTTCCTGGTGGCCGTCAGTCTGACCTTCTGACCCAACTCCAGCTTCGGGAACGCAAATGAGATCATACAGTACAAGCTCGCAGCGGCGTTCACGTCGAGGTCTGTACCTGCTGGCGGCAGCCGCATCGTTGGTGGTGCTGGCCGCCTGCAATGGCATGCTCGACGTCCCCGCTCCGAGCCAGATACCGGCCGACCAGTTGGAGGTGCCGGGGAACGCTCCGCTTCTCGTGGCCGGCGCGCAATCGGACTTCGACTGTGCGCTCGGTGCATTCATCGTGATGGGCGGCCTGATCACCGACGAGCTCGAGGACGGCACGGAGACCGCGGCACGCTGGGTGTACGACCGGCGTGACGTGGCGCCGTCCGATGCGATCTACGCCACCGATGACTGCACGGGGATCGGCACCTACACTCCGCTGAACAAGGCGCGTGCGTCGGCGGACAACATTTTCCGGCTGCTCACCGGGTGGACCGACGAGGAGCTTCCATCCGACGCCGACCGCACCGATCTGCTGGCGAATGCCGCTGCCTATGGTGGCTACGCGCGGGTGCTCATAGGAGAGATGTTCTGCCAGAGCGTCATCTCGCGCATCGAGCCGGACCAGAGCATCACGCTCGGCCCCGTTCTCACGCAGCAGCAGATGTGGGAGTCGGCGGATTCCACGCTGACGGCGGCGTTGGATCTGGCCACGCAGGCGCAGGATGAGGATCTGAAGAACATGATTCTGGTGGGTCGAGCGCGAACGCGGCTCGATCTGGGGCGGCTGGCCGATGCCAAGGCCGATGCAGACCAGGTTCCCCCCAACTTCGTGTACTTCGCGTCCTCCGCTTCGCGCGCGGACCGGCAGCACAACCGCGTGTTCGACGCGAGCAATCCGGTCAGCGGATCATCGGCATCGGTGGACACGCAGTACTATCGGATGCACGACCCGCGCGTCCGGGTGGACAGCACGGGAGACACCACCGGAGCGAAGGTGCTCTTCTTCGCGCAGCTCAAGTACACGAGCGCCGACCAGCCGATCCCGATCGCGTCGGGGAAGGAAGCGCAGCTCATCAGCGCGGAGGGCGACATCGCGGCCGGTCATCCCGGCGATGCGGTGGACAAGATCAACGCGATTCGCGCCACGCTCAACGTGGCGCCGTACGCCGGCCCCGAGGACGCGGCGACTGTGAAGGCGCTGCTCGTAGAGGAGCGAAGACGCGACCTCTGGCTTGAGGGGCAGCGCCTCGGCGACGTGCAGCGCTACGGGATCGCCCTCAAGCCCGCTCCCGGCCAGCCGTTCGTGTTCGGCGGAACGTACGGCAATACGACGTGTCTCCCCTTGCCCGACGCCGAGCGCCAGGCGAATCCCAACGCGGGGGGGTGAGCGGGGTCAGGTCTTGAATTTCGAGGGGGCTGAGCAGTCGCTCAGCCCCCTCGAAATTCAAGACCTGACCCCGCCGGCTACATGTTCCCCACCATCGCTTCTCCGAACTCGCTGGTCTTCAGCAGCGTCGCACCCGGCATGAGGCGCTCGAAGTCGTAGGTGACGCGCTTCTGGGCGATAGTCTTCTGGAGGGAGGAGATGATGAGGTCGGCTGCTTCCGGCCAGCCCATGTAGCGGAGCATCATCTCGCCGCTCAGGATCACCGAGCCGGGGTTCACCTTGTTCTGGCCAGCGTACTTGGGGGCGGTACCGTGGGTGGCCTCGAAGATGGCGTGGCCGGAGAGGTAGTTGATGTTGGCACCGGGGGCGATCCCTATACCGCCCACCTGCGCTGCGAGAGCATCGGAGATGTAGTCGCCGTTCAGGTTGAGCGTGGCGATGACGTCGTATTCGGCCGGGCGCAGGAGAATCTGCTGCAGGAAGGCGTCGGCGATGACATCCTTTATGACGATCCCGGCGCCCAGCTTCCCCTCGGGGATCACGTGCCACGGCCCGCCATCGAGGGGGACTGCACCGAAGAAGTCGCGCGCGGTCTGGTAACCCCAGTCGCGGAAGGCGCCCTCGGTGAACTTCATGATGTTCCCCTTGTGCACCAGCGTGACCGATTTCCGGCCGTTCTGGATGGCGTAGGCGATGGAGCTGTGCACGAGGCGCTCGGTGCCGAGCCGGCTTACGGGCTTGATGCCGATGCCGACGTCCACGGCGAGATCGCGATGCGGGGCGCCTATCGACTCCAGCCGCCGCTGCCACTCGTTCACCTTCTCCTGTGAGCCGAAGCGGATCTTGCCGTACGCCTGAGGGAACTCGCGCGCCACGAAATCGAGAAGCGTCTGCGCATCGACGCTGCCTCCCGGCCACTCGATTCCGGCGTAGATGTCCTCGGTGTTCTCGCGGAAGATGACCATCTCCACCTTCTCCGGCTCCTTCACCGGGGAAGGGACGCCCTGGAACCAGCGCACCGGGCGGACGCACGCGAAGAGGTCGAGCTGCTGGCGCAGCGCGACGTTGAGCGAACGGAAGCCGCCGCCCACGGGTGTGGTGAGGGGCCCCTTTATGGCTACGAGGTGGTGGTCGATCGCGGTGATCGTATCGTCGGGGAGCCAGCTGTCCACCTCGCGCTTCGCCTTTTCACCGGCGAGTACCTCGAACCACGCGATTCGCCGCTTGCCGCCGTACGCCCTGGCCACCGCTGCATCGAGCACCCGCTGTGCGGCGTGCCAGATGTCGGGCCCGGTACCGTCGCCCTCGATGAACGGCACGATCGGCTCATCGGGAACGCTAAGCCGCCCATCGGCCATCGTGATCGCTTCCCCTCTCGTGGGCGGAGTGAGATTCTTGTATTCGGGCATCGTGGAGGTAGGCATGGGTACGTCCTGGGGTG
>JBIQMO010000327.1:0-3769 GCA_044463245.1 Gemmatimonas aurantiaca | reverse complement strand
GCGGCGAGCATCGTGACGGGGTCAGGTCTTTAATTTCGAGCGGACTGTACCGCAGCGTCGCTGCGGTCCAGTCCGCTCGAAATTAAAGACCTGACCCCGTCGCTTACCGGACCCCCTCCACGATCCGCCCGTCCACGCCAATGGGGATCACCTCTCCCAGCTCGAGCCCGGCTGCCGCGAAGAGCACATCGAACTCCTCTACACTCCGCTCGCGTCCTCCGGTCATCACCAGCATCTGCACGTCCAGGAACTTCGCCGCCACCGACTTCTCGCCAGCGTCGATCACACTCTCCATCACCAGCACCTTCCCCTTCTCCGCCATCGCGCGCTCGCAGTTGGCGAGAATGGTGGCGGCGGGCATGTCGTCCCAGTCGTGGATGATGCTCCGCAGCATGTAGATGTCCCCGCCCGGCGGCACGGCCCGGAAGAAGTCGCCCGCCACCAGCTCGACACGCTCCGCCACGCCCGCATCCTCGAAGGTGCGCGCCGCCGTCGCGATGACGTTGGGCTGGTCGAAGAGGATCCCGTGTAGATGCGGATTGGCCTTCAACACCCCGGCCAGGAGTATCCCCTGTCCCCCGCCCACGTCCACTACCGTGAGCGCATCCGAGAAGTCGTATCTCTCCACGATGCTCGCCACGTGCCGGCGTGAGATCACGGTCATGGTGGCGTCGAATGCCTCGCCAGCTTCGGTATCCTTGCGCAGGTAGGCGAAGCCCGGCATGCCGAGCACCTTCTCCGCGGGAGTCTCGCCGCTCATCACCCCGTAGAGCAGCTCGCCCCACGTCTTGTACGACACGCCACCGAGGAAGATGGACATGGGTCTGAGCGACTCCGGGTGGTCGGAGCGGAGGAGATCGGAGATCGGGGTGAGCGCGAAGCGATGTCCATCGAGCTCCTCGAACACGCCCACGGCGGCGAGCGCGCGGAGCGCGCGATAGAGGCGGTCACCGTTGGCGCCGGTCTGCGCGGCGAGATCGTCGGCACTTCGCGGCCCGATCGCGAGCAGATCAGCTATCCGAAGCACCGCGATTACGTGAACGAGCTGCGTGAGCTGATATCCACTGATCATCCCGAAGAGCGCATCGCGCGCCCCCGGTCGTGCGGTGGTGGCCATCGGAGCTCCTGGTGGTGGTATGCAGCCTACAATTGACGTCGCGGCTCGATTTCGTACAACACCCCATCCTCTCTAACGGAAGACCCCGAATGCGAGCCCTCTCCACACATCTCCACTTCGTCCTCCGTACTCTCCGTCGGGCACCGGCATTCACGGCGATCTCGATACTCTGCCTCGCGGTCGGGATCAGCGCGATCACTACGATGGTGGAGGTGGTAGATCTGCTTCGCTTCCGTCCACCGCCGCACGTGCGCGCGCCGAACGAGGTGGTGCAGCTCCACTTCGACTTCATCTTCCCCGGCCGTCCGCATTCGGCCAGGCAGGCGATAAATGACGGCGTGGTATACTCGCACTACCTCGCGCTGCGCGACAGCCTCCCCGAGCTCGCGGGCGTCGCCGGCTACCACACCGATGAGCTCTCGCTCGAGCGCGGCGACGCCGCGCGACCGGTGACCGCGGGCTTCGTCACCGGCAACTTCTTCACGCTCCTCGGCGTGCGGGCGGAGCTGGGACATCTCTTCGACAACGACGACGCGCGCACCACCGGCGGCGCACCACCGGCAGTCATTTCCCACGCACTCTGGAAGTCGCACTTCGGCGGCGACCCGTCCGTGATCGGCCGGACGGTGACCATCGGAAAGAAGCCGTACACCATCACGGCCATCGCACCCGACGGCTTCCGTGGCTTAGAGACGCTGAAGCCGATGGATCTCTGGGTCCCGATCGCTGCGGCAGAGCAGGAGCTCTTCGGAGGAAGACACGAGGAGTTCTTCGGCATGAGCGAGGGCTTCGTGCGGGTCCTCGCCCGCATGCGCACGGAGGTCGCGCCCGAGCTGATCACCGCGAAGGCGGCCGCGATAGTGCAGCACCAGTATCTCGCGGTCTTCGGGCCGCGCTTCGGCGACACGCGCACGGTGGCAAGCGTCGCACCGCTCGTACCCGGGCTGCGCGGTGAGCGAAGCAGCGACGTCTCGGTGGCGCTCTGACTCACGGGTGTCGCGGCGATCGTCCTGCTCATCGCGTGCGCCAACGTGGCCGGCCTTCTTCTGGTGCGCGCGGCCGATCGCCAGCGCGAGGTGGCCATCCGTCTCGCGCTGGGCGCCACGCGCGCGCAGCTCGCGCAGCTCTTCCTGGTGGAAGGATTGATCCTCGCACTCGCGGGCGGCGTGCTCGGGATCGCACTGCGAGAGCGGGGTGGGAGCGTCATCCGCGCCTTCCTCCTCCCGCAGCTCGGCACCCTGCACGGTACGATCGATGCGCGCGTGCTCGGCATCTCGGCGCTGGTGACGATCGCCACCGGGCTCGCGTGCGGCCTCGTTCCGGCGTTCCATGCGCGCCGGCGAGACATCGCCGGTGCGGTCATCGGCGCGCCGCGGCCGGCGCGCGTGCCGCGCCCGTACGTCCGCAGCGCGCTCCTCGTGGGCCAGGTAGCACTGGCGACGGCACTCGTGGCGGGGGCCGCGTTGTTCATCACGAGCTGGTGGAACGTGCGAGCGATTCGGCTCGGTTTCTCGCCCGACCAGCTCATAGTGGGTCGCATGCCGCTCGCGGACATGGGCTATTCCACGGCCGAGTCGCGGGGGATCTACCAGGAGATGGCCGAGCGTGTACGCGCGCTTCCCGGAGTGAGCGAGGTGAGTGTGGCGTCGAGCGTGCCCTTCGTTAGCACGCAGGACGCCCCGATCAGCATCCCCGGTGTGGATCGCTCCGCGATGGCCAAGGCGATGACTCGTCCGGTGGGTCCGGAGCTGTACGTCGTGTCGCCGTGGTTCTTCGCCACTTCCGAGGTGCGGATTCTCCGTGGGCGCGGCTTCACCGACGCGGATATCGATGGAGCGCCGCCGGTGACGATCGTCAACGAGAGCTTCGCGCGGACGTTCTGGCCGGCAGGCGATGCAATCGGCAAGTGCGTGCAGATCCGCAGCTGGGGGCCGCCGCGTGGCGACGTGCCGTGCAGCGAGATCGTGGGGATCGCGGCGGACGTGAAGAGCGAGAGCATCCGCGGCGAGCCGGGTCCGCAGATGTACGCGCCGCTCGCGCAGCGCTCGGACATCACACCCGGTGGGATTCTCGTGCGCACCGACGGCGATCCTTCCGCGCTCCTTCCCTCCGTGCGCCACGCCATGCTCGGCGCGGCGAGCACTCTCCCCTTCGCGGACGTGAAGCGGATGACCGAGTATCTGGAGCCCGAGATGCGCCCGTGGCGCCTCGGCGCATCGATGTTCACGCTCTTCGGCGCCATGGCGCTCGGTCTCGCGGCCGTTGGGCTGTACGGTGTGTTCTCCTACGCCGTATCGCGGCGCACGAGAGAGATGGGAATTCGCACCGCGCTCGGCGCGCGCTACCAGGACATCATCCGACTGGTCATGCTGGACGGGATCTCGCTCGCAGTGGCGGGAATGCTCATCGGCGTGATCCTCGCTTTCGCGATCGGGCAGGTGCTTGCCGCGCTGCTAGTGGGAGTGAGCGGCGCAAACCCGGTGCTCCTCGGGGCGGCCGGAGCTCTGGTCATAGCCGTGACACTCATCGCCGTTGCCCTCCCCGCCCGCCGCGCCGCGAGCGTGGATCCCGCCGTGGCGCTGCGGGAGGAGTGAACAGGGCCGACGGGGTCAGGTCTTTAATTTCGAGGGGGCTGAGCATTCGCTCAGCCCC
>JBIQMO010000326.1:0-3784 GCA_044463245.1 Gemmatimonas aurantiaca | reverse complement strand
GAGGGGGCTGAGCAACTGCTCAGCCCCCTCGAAATTAAAGACCTGACCCCGTCGGCCCTGAACCCTCTCCTACTCCACTCGCCCCACCGCCTCCTCCCACCCCATCCCTCTCTCGATCTCGTCGTAGACGTAGCGCATCACGTCTCCGTTGCCGAGGAGGAAGCGGCAGCGGGGGGCGCCGGCGGAGCGGCATTCCACCTCGAGGACGGCGAGCGGGACGTCGGAGAAGTGGCCGAAGAAGTCGGCGAACATTCCCGTGGTGAAGTGGCAGGCGGGGTGCTCGAGGTGCTCGTGAGGGTCGGCCTCTCCCCAGTCGCGGGAGTCGACTATGGCTACCGCATCATGGAGCGAGTCGAGCTCCACGGTGCCCCAGCCGGCATCGCGGAAATAGGTCGAGGCGCGGCGCTGGAACTCATCTATGGGGAGGTCGGCGGGGTCATCCACGCCCTGTGAGCGGAGCCAGCGCTCGAAGGAGGCGTAGACCGCGCGTCCTCCGGCGTAGCCGGCTTCCTGGAGGCACGCGGCGGCCTCGGGGCCGGCATCTCGCAAAAGTGCGCTCCGCAACGCGGAGAGCGCTCCGCGCCCCAGCGCCAGCATCTCGCCGCCGGCGAGGTCGATCGTCGCCGTAGTCGAACCGTGGTCAGTCGCCATCCTTCAGCCTCCGCAGTAGTTCCGCCTCGTCTATCGCTTCTACGCCCAGCTCCTGCGCCTTCGTCAGCTTGCTCCCGGCGTCGGCACCCGCGACCAGGAAGCTGGTGGCTTTGGACACCGAGTTCGTCACCCGGCCGCCATTTGCCTCGATGATCTCGGTCGCATCCTTGCGCGAGAGCGTGGGGAGCGTCCCGGTGATGACGATTGTCTTCCCCTTGAGGCTACTTCCCCCGTCGCGCCGCTTCGGCTCGACGAGGTTGACGCCGGCCTTTCTCAGTTTCTCCATCAGCCGCCTGGTGGTGGCGTTTTCGAAGTAGCTCACCACCGATTTGGCGATGATCTCGCCGATCCCGTGCACCTGCAGGATGTCCTCCTCGCTGGCGGCGGCAAGCGCGTCGATGTTGCCGAAGTGACGCGCCAGGAGCTCGGCCGCACCCTCACCCACGTGCGGGATCCCGAGGCCGTTCAGAAGGCGCGAGAGCGGCTGCTTCATCGCCCCCTGAATCGCCTCGATCAGCTTCTCGGCGCTCTTCTGCGCGAAGCGATCGAGCGGGAGCAGCTCTTCCACCGTGAGCGAGAAGATGTCGGCGAAGTCGTGGATGAGCCCCGCCGCGAGGAGCTGCTCGATGCGCGCGTACGAGAGCCCGTGGATGTCCATCGCGCCACGCGAGGCGAAGTGGACCAGCCCCTCGAGCTGCCGGCCCGGGCAGGCGACGTTGCGGCAGTAGATGGCGACGCCATCTTCCTCGCGCTCCACGGGTGTGCCGCAGCTCGGGCAGCGCGTCGGCATGTGCCACACCTTCTCGCTCCCGTCGCGCCGGTCGGGCACCGGACCGATCACCTGCGGGATCACCTCGCCGGCGCGCTTCACCTGGACCCAGTCGCCCACCCGCAGATCCTTGGAGTGGATCAGCGACTCGTTGTGCAGCGTGGCGAGCTTCACGATCGTGCCGCCGATCTCCACCGGCTCGAGAACCGCGAACGGGTTCAACATCCCCGTCCGTCCCACGTTCACCTCGATGTTGAGCAGCTTCGTGGTGGCGATGTCGGGCGCGAACTTCCGCGCGATCGCCCAGCGCGGATCGCGCCCGCCCACCACTCCCAGCTCGCGCTGCAGGGCGAAGGAATTGACCTTCACCACGACGCCATCGATCCCGAAATTGAGCTCCGCCCGCAGCCGCTGCTCCACCTCCTGCACGAACGCGATGGCTTCGTTCAGATCCTTGCAGAGGGTGCGGTGCGGCTCCACGGGGATCCCCCAGCGCGAAAGCGTCTCGAGGAGATCCCACTGGTTGGAGAAGGGAAGTGTGACCCCGGGAGGTGCTTCCACGGAAAAGCCGAAGAAGCGCAGAGGACGGTTGGCAGTGACCCCAGGGTCGAGCTGGCGCAGCGAGCCGGCAGCGGAATTGCGCGGATTGGCGAAGACCGGCAGCCCTTCCTTGATCCGCTGCTCGTTGAGCTGTTCGAAGCGATCGAAGGGGAGGTAGCACTCGCCTCGGATCTCGATGAGCTCCGGCGGATTCTTCTCGTTGAGGCGGAGCGGGATGTCGCGCACGGTGCGCAGGTTGGGCGTCACATCCTCGCCGATCCTCCCGTTCCCGCGCGTGGCTCCGGTGACGAGCACTCCGTTCCGATATGTTAGACTGACCGCGGCGCCGTCTATCTTGAGCTCCGCCGTGTAGCGCTCCCGCGCGCCGTCGCCCGCGAGCCGCACTATCCGCTCCTCCCATGCGCGCAGCTCGTCGTCGTTGAACGCATTCCCGAGCGACAGCATCGGCACGATGTGCTCGTGCTTCGCGAGCTCGCTCTGCGGCGGCGCCCCCACGCGCTGTGTCGGCGAATCCGGCGTCCGCAACTCCGGATGCGCCGCCTCGATCTCCTGCAACTCCCTGAACATCCGGTCGTACTCGAGATCGGAAATCTCGGGCTGGTCCAGCACGTAATACTGGAAGCTCGCGCGCTCGAGCTGCTGCCTCAATTCGTCCGCACGCGCATGCAGCTGGGAGAGGTCATCGGGCATGCGGGGGAAGATACAACGAGGGTCCAGCAACTAAAGGGTTCAGGGTTCAGGGTTCAGGAACTGCGAACTGCATGGAAGCAGGAAACAGGAAACAGGCACCGGCTCCGGCGAGGAGAGCCTTCTACGCGGGAGCAGTTCCTGTTTCCTGTTTCCTGTTCCCTTCAACCTGTAGTTCCTGAACCCTGAACCCTGCCTCCTGAACCCTCCGCCTTCACCACCTCCATCGCCACCGATACCAGCCGCTCCAGCTCTTCATCCGACGAGGGGGGGAGCAACGTCTCCGCCCACATGTGGTTTTCGCTGGCGGTGTAGCGGTCGAGGAGGCGGCGGATGAAAGCCACGAGAGCGATGCGCTGAAGCTCGGCGTCGCGGCGGCCACGATCGGGCTCCTTCTGGGCGCGAAGGAGCGACTCGAAGCGGTGCGCGTTGCGGAGGGCGTTGGCCGTGAGCGATGCGATCACCTGCGCGAAGGCCACATCGCGGTCGGAGAAGGGGGCGGCCCCGCGCTCGGTGCGCATGAAGATGGCGCCGATCACCGACCCGCGCCATCTGATGGGGACCACGATTATCGAGCGGACGTTGCGCAGCGCCAGGAGCTGCTCGGCGCCCTGGAACATCGGGTCGGCGCTGGCGTCGGGGATGAACACCGTCTCCCCGCTCTCGAAGGCGCGCCTGAGCTCCGGGTAGCGCTCGAGGTCCACGATGAAGTTGCTGAGGCGCGGGTCTTCGTACGTCGCCATGAGGCGGACGTCGCGCTGCTCACCGAGGAGGAAGATCGAACAGCGATCCAGGCCGAACGCCTTTCCCAGCCGACGGGTGATCGCCTGCAGGATGTCCACGAAGTGGAGCGATGAGGAGATCTCGGTGAGGATGTCCACCACGGCGACCAGCTGGTCGCGCTCCCTCTCCAGCTCCGCTACTCGCAGGCGGAGCCAGTCGGTCTCGTCAGACGGCCTGGCCCGCCAGGAATTCTCCTCCGTCTCCGTCTTCTCCCGGTTCCCTTCTTCGGGAGGCCACGCCACTCGCACGCTGCTCATCGATGTCCTTGGAATGGGCATTGAACTCGGCGCTGTCGAAGCGGACTACCTTGTTGCGGCCGAGTGCCTTGGCCAC
>JBIQMO010000325.1:0-3793 GCA_044463245.1 Gemmatimonas aurantiaca | reverse complement strand
CCGCTCGAAATTAAAGACCTGACCCCGTTACTGACTGAAGATGCCGGAGCTTCCTGAAGTCGAAACCATAGCGCGAGACCTCGACAGCGCGGTGCGGGGCGCGCGTATCACCGGAGTTACGGTGACGCGACCCGACGTGCTGCGCGAGGTATCGCCGCGTGCTCTGTCCCGGCGCACCACCGGCGCGACGATAGCTCGTGTATGGCGGCGCGCGAAGCATGCGGTCATCGATCTTTCCACCGGCGATCGTCTGGTCGTGCAGCCTCGCTTCACGGGTGCGCTGCTCATCGACGATGGTTCCCTCCCAGAAGAGGAGCGACTCTACTCCACCCTGGCCTTCACCCTCGCCGACGGCCGCGCCCTGCACTACCGCGACATCCGCCGGCTGGGCACAGTGGCGCTGATGTCGCCCGAACGGTGGACCGAGTATTCGGGAAGGATGGGGATCGAGCCCCTCGACCCGGCGTTCACCAGCGAGTATCTATGGGGCGTCCTCCACGGATCGACGCAGGCGGTGAAGAAGTTGTTGATGGATCAGAGCAGGGTCGTCGGAATCGGTAACATCTACGCCAACGAGGCGCTCTGGCGCGCGGGGCTGGATCCCTCGCGACAGGGGCGCAGCCTGCGACGCGAGGAGGTCGAGCGGTTGCACGACGTGATCGCGCCGCTCCTCGAAGAGGCCATCCGCGCGCGCGGAACCAGCTTCCGAGACTACCGCGACGCGCGCGGCGAGCGCGGCTCCTTCGCGTCGCTTCTGCAGGTGTACGGCCGCGAGGGACTCCCGTGCGCCAACTGCGGCGCGCGCCTCGTGGGGACGCACGCGGTGGATGGCCGCGCGACTGTCTTCTGCGCGTACTGTCAACGGTGAGACGGGAGCAGCAGCGATGAGCAGGACGAAGCGCGCGCTCCTCCGCCCCGCGCCCACGAGCGACGAGCAGCTCGCCCTCATGCGCGAGAGCGTGCGCGCCGGCTGTGCCGACCGCCCGGGGATCTACCGGATGCACGCGCGCGACGGCGAAGTGGTGTACGTGGGAAAGTCGAAGCGCGTGCGCACGCGCCTCCTGAGCTACTTCCGCGCGTCGTATCCGGAGGAGAAGGGCGCGCGCATAGTGCGCGACGCCGTGCGGATAGACTGGGAGTACACGCCGAGTGAGTTCGCCGCGCTGCTCCTGGAGCTGCGTCTGATCAAGCGCCTGCGCCCCCGCTTCAACGTGGCGATGAAGCGCGACGCCCACCACCTCGCCTTCATAAAGATCACCCGCCCCCCTGCCCCGAAGCTGGTGGTGGTACGCGGCGCCAGCGACGACAACGCGGCGTACTACGGCCCCTTCCAGGGCGCGCGCCGCGTGGAAGAGTCGCTGCGCGAGCTGAACGACGTGCTCGGCCTCCGCGACTGCGCGCTCGATCGGAAAATGCACTTCGCCGATCAGCGCGAGCTCTTCCAGATCGGGGGGCGCACACCGGGCTGCATCCGCTACGAGGTGAAGAAGTGCCTGGGCCCGTGCGTCGCCGGGTGCACGGAACGCGAGTACGACGCGCGCGTCGCGATGGCGCGCGCCTTCCTCGACGGCTCCGACGACGGACCGATCGACTCGCTCCGTGCCGAGATGCTCGCCAGCTCCGACCGCCTCGAGTTCGAGCGCGCCGCCGCGCTGCGCGACAAGCTGGGAAGACTCGAAGAGCTGAAGGAGCAGTTTCTGCGATTCCGCTTCGGTGTGGAGACGCTCTCCTTCCTCTACACCGTCCCCGGCTACGGCGGCGACGACCGCGTCTACCTGATAAGGCGGGGCCGCGTTCGCGACGAGCGCCCCGCCCCTCGCACCGCCGCCGAGCGCCGCTCGCTCGCGCGCCTCACAGACGAAATCTTCAGTACGGTGGAGCGGGACACGACACAGATACCCACCCACCAGGTGGACGAGCTACTTCTCCTCTCCTCCTGGTTCCGCAAGTTCCCGGACCAGCTCCAGCTCACCACCCGCGCCGAGGACGCTGGGCTCAAGCGCGTCGTCAGCATCCCGGTCGAGCTGCCAAAAGTAGAGCTCATCGCGTAGCACGTATCCCCGGTGCACGCCGAGGTCCGGGTGGTGAGACTGGCTGCATCGCGGGGCCTGGTTCATCGCGCTGGGGCGTAACTGCGCACGCGGAGGGCGCGGAGGGATCGCGGCGCTGGCCATAACCGCGCACGCGGAGGGCGCGGAGGGAACGGCGAGAGGACGCGGAGAACGGCCTTACGAGCCGGCATCGCGACCATGATACCGGCTGCAGCTCAGGGCCCGGGCTTCTTAGAAAAGCTGGAACGCGGAGAACTGCGGAGAGAACGCAGAGGGTGCTGCACGGTCAGCTATCAGGCGCGAGCGGCCGAGAAGAAAAAGGGGGAACCGCTCCCGCGCTTAAAGCCCTGCCCACCTGCGCAGGACTCGGTATGCGGGAGCAGTTCCCCCAAAAACCCCTCGTTCGAGATCTCGCCTTACGGGTTTTCTCTGCGTTCTCTCGTTCTTCTCCGCGTTCTCTGCGCTCCGCTCTCAAGAGGAGCCCCGACCCCGCGATGCGGCTCGGATCGGGATCGCGATGCCAGTCCGTACAGGTTTTCTCCGCGTCCTCTCGCCGTTCCCTCCGCGCCCTCCGCGTGCGCGGTTAAGACGAGATGAACTGAATCCCCGCGATGATGCCGAACGGTGCCCCTACCGTCCGCCCGCAGCGGCTTTCGCCCCTCCCCCGATGGTCTTATCAAAGAAGGCAGCCGTCGCGCTGTCGGCGGTGATCCAGGAGCGATGCATGAGGAAGTCGTGGATCTCGTCCGGAATCACGAGCTCCTCGTACGGAACGCCCGCCTCGTCCAGCCGCCGCGCGAGATCCACCGTCTGAGAGAAGCGTACGTTGCGGTCATCGTCGCCCTGGATGAGCAGGACAGGCGACTTCCACGTGGAGATCGACGATACCGGCGATGACTTCCACGCCGTCACCTCGGCCTTGTCGGCATCGGCCTTCTCGTAGCGATCCTTCATCCCGCCGAGGCGGCGTCCGATGTCGGTGGTCCAGTCGTGGACGCCGTGTAGGTCCACGCCTGCAGCGAAGAGGTCGGAGTCGCGCGCGAGCGCGAGCGCGGTGAGGAATCCGCCGTACGATCCTCCCCAGATGCCGATACGCGAGCCATCGACGTTCGGGAGCGTACGCAGATACTCGGCGCCGGCCTTCACATCCTGGTACTCCGATGCGCCCCAGGCACCGGCGTTCTCCGGGTGATGGAACTCGTGACCGTAGCCGATGCCAAGTCGATAGTTCACCGACAGCACCACGTGCCCCTTGCTCGCGAGGTACTGGTTCACGGCGTACGAGTTGGAGTAGTAGCGGCTGTAGTGCCAGCCGAGGAGCATCTGCCGTGGCGGGCCGCCGTGCACGAAGATCACCGCCGGCTTCTTCGCTCCGGCGCTCGACGCGGCTGGGGGCTCGAAGAGCTGGCCGTGCACAGTCACGCCGTCCGGCGCCTTGAAGGTCACCGCGCGCGGAACCACGAGCTTGGCCGTGGGGAAGCTGGACGGAACGAGATTCTCGGCGAGGCGCTTCGGCTCTCCGCCAGAGAGAGGTACGATGCCCGGGAGCGGCGGCCGCTTGGCATCGCCGCCGAGGAAGACCACGATCTTGCCGTCGCCAGATACCACGGGCGTCCACTCGTTCCCTTCACCAGGTGTGAGATTAGTGACTCCCGCACGATCCACCGACACCTTGAAGACGTGACGACGATCGATGTCGTCCTTCCCCTTCCCCATGTTCCCCGCGAAGACGAGCGTGCGGC
>JBIQMO010000324.1:0-3818 GCA_044463245.1 Gemmatimonas aurantiaca | reverse complement strand
ATGGGCAGTAGCCCATACGGCTCGAAATTAAAGACCTGACCCCGTCGGCCCTGCTTTCCGCGCTCTGCTCCCTCCCCTCCACACCGGGTACGGCAACCCCGCCAGGCGATTGATGATGATCGCCTGGATACAGAGCAGCACTACCGCGGCCATCAGGACTCCGAGCTGGCGCGGAGTGCGCAACAGCCCGAGCGAGACTATCAGAGTGGTGGCACCTGCAGGCGGGTGCGGTGCGCGGAGCAACACCATCATTCCACTCGTGAGACCTAGCGAGAGCGCGGCGGCTCCGACGCGAGCAGCGGTCACACCACCGCCCACGGCGGGTCCCGCGTGCAGCAGGCCGAACGCGGCGAGACTCACCCAACCCGCCAGCGCACCTATGAGATGCCCGATCACCGCGTTGCGCGGGCTCGCGGCGGGAGCCAGGGGCGTGTAGAAGAAGAGGAACGCGGTGGGGCCGAGCGAAGGGAAGATGAACGGCTGACCGCTCACGAGCGCCACCGTCGCCATGAGCGCGATGGAGACGAAGCCGTTCACGAGACTGAACACCGAGAGCACGATCGTGGAGTCGTAGCGCTCGGCGAGATGCGTCAGGCGGAGACGCACGAGAAGCCCGCGCAGGACGTGCGTGAGCTGGCCGCCGATGGGGCCCGTCGGCGGCGGTGCCTTGTCGGGGTCGGTCATGCGGGAGCTACCGGCGTTGCGAGGTCCAGCGCAGAACGCGAAGCATCGCCAGCCCGCCGAGAAAGACGATGCCCGATACGATGGCGGCCACCACGGTCCCCTTCCGATCACCCAGCAGGTAGAGGTTGAATGCGAGCGTGAGGAGCCAGAGCTGGATCGCCATCATGACGATCCCCATGCTCAGCCCGAGCATCACGAGACCGAGGTGGCCGGGCGGCGGCGCGGTGGGTGGCGGGGGAGGCGTCGTTCCTCCACCACCATGAATGGGGGTCGTCATGTGAGCGACTCGTTCACCGCGTAGATCGTCCCATTCTCCTCGCGCAGCTCGATCTTCGGGAGCGGCCGCGGCGGCGGCCCGGCGAGAACGTCGCCGGTCTCGGGGTGAAAGACCCCCTCGTGGCAGGGGCAGAGGAGCCGCCCGCGCTCCTTGCTCCAGTACACGGCACACGAGAGGTGTGTGCACTTTCCGCTGAATGCCACGAAGCGATTCTCGCGGAGGTGGAGCAGGATGGCGTGATCCTCCGGGCCGGGGTAGCTGAAGTAGTGCGCCTCGCCCACCGGGAGATCGGTCGCCTTCACGATCGCGGCGAGACTTCCACGGCGCCGCTCGCGCGTGAAGGAGAGAGCGGCGAGGATGCCGGTGCTCGCGAAGAGCGCGCCGGATGCCCACACCGACCAGCGCAGCAGCTGCCTGCGCGAGACGAGATCGTCGGCATCCCATTCGAAGGGGAACTCCACGTGCCAGCGCCCCTCCGTGGTGCGGTTGCTCAGGATTTCGTCGTTCTCGTTCGTGCTCACAGTACCCACGCCTCCTCGCTCGATCCGGTAGTGGCCCGCGCCGCCAGCTCGTCCTCGGCCATCAGCGCGCCGACGTTCAGCCGCGCGGTGCCGTCGGGGAGCACGTGGTAGACCTTGGTGCGCACCTGCTGCGTTCCGAAGCTGGTGATGTTCACGGCGTTCCCCTCGCGCTCGTTCACGAACTCCTCGTAGTCGCCGTACCAGATGGCCTGCGTAGGGCACGCCTGCGCACACCATGGTTCGAGCCCCTGGCTCGTTCGGTCGTAGCAGAGGTTGCACTTCTTCATGAGGCGTGCTTCGATGTCGAACTTCGGCACGCCGAAGGGACAGGCGTAGACGCAGTTCTGGCAGCCGATGCAGCGCGAGGTGTCGGCCTGCTGCACCACGCCGTCGGGCGTTACGAGTATCGCCAGTGCGGGACACACCTGCGCGCACGGTGCGACGGGGTCCTCGCAGTGCATGCAGAGCGTGGGCTGCGTGGCCACGCTCCAGTCGCGGTCGAGGAAGTCCACCATGATCATGCTCTCGCCCTTGTGCGAGTCGCACTCCCTGCACGCCGCCTCGCACGCGCGGCAGCCGATGCAGCGCGAGGGATCGAGGAACATCGTCTTCACCGTTGCCATGGCGTGCGCCTCCCCGCGCCGTTCAGAGTGATGCCTGTTCCGGCGAAGGCGCCGCGACCTCTCCCCGCTGGTAGGGGAACATCGCGGGCTCCTTGGCCGGCGTGAGGTTCTCCTTCGCCTTCCCCGCGGCCTCCGGGATCGGAGCGCTGGTCTTCTCCACCGTAGCCGCGCAGCACTTGTATTCCGGAATCTTCACCGTTGGCTCGACCGCTGGATTGGTGAGCTGATTCACCGCGTGGCGATGCCCGTAATGGAACGGGATGAAGAGCGTGTCCGGCCGGATCGTGGGCGTGACGAGCGCCTTCAGCTCCATGGAGCCGCGCGGTGTGCGCACGCGCACGATCTCGTCGTTCGTGATACCCAGCCGCTCCGCCGCGCGCGGATGGATCTCCACCCACGGCTCCGGTGCCTGCGAGTTGAGGAAACCGAGCCGCCGCGTCTGAGTCCCGCTGAGATACTGGTAGACCACGCGGCCGCTGGTGAGGTAGAAGGGGAAGTCGCCACCGGGCGTCTCGGCGGGCGGGCGGTAATGCACCGCGATCATGCGCGCCCGTCCATCCGGATGGTTGAATCTTTCGGTGAAGAGGCGCGGTGTCCCCTCGCTGTCATCGCTGGGACACGGCCAGAAGACTCCGCCCTGTGCGTCGATCTTCTCGTAGGTGATTCCCGAGTAGTCGGCCGTGCCGCCCTTCGTCGCCACGCGCAGCTCGTCCCAGATGTCGCGCGGCGCGCGGTACTCGAAGAACTTCCCGCGCCCCAGGCGCCGCGCGAGGTCGCACGCTATCTCCCAATCGCGCCGCGCCTCGCCCGGCGGCTCGGCGGCCCTGTTGATCTTGACGACGCGCCCCTCGAGGTTGGTCGTCGTCCCCTCGTCCTCGCACCAGACCGCACAGGGGAGGAGTACATCGGCGCGCTCCGCAGTCTCCGACATGAAGAAGTCCACCACGACGAGCGGGTCGAGGTTGTCGAGGGCGCGCTGCACCACGGCGTTGTCGGGGAGCGAGACCATGAGATTCGAGCACATCACCATGCAGCTCTTTATCTCGCCATCGGCCATCAGGCGCACCATCTCCGTGGCGGCGGCGCCCGGGCCGGGGAGCTCCTCTTCCGGCACGCCCCACACGCCGGCGATGTACTGGCGGTCCTCGAGCTTGTCTATGTGCCGGTAGCCAGGGAGCTGCGCCGCCTTCTGCCCCATCTCGCGGCCGCCCTGGCCGTTCCCCTGCCCCGTGAGCATCATCGCCCCGCCGCCCGGCTTCCCCATCTGCCCGCGCGCGAGCGCGAGGTTGATGCACGCCAGACAGTTGTCCACCCCGTGCGTGGAGTGCTCGATCCCGCGCGCGTGCATGACGAGCGAGGGCGTCGCGTTTCCGTACATCCGCGCCGCCGCGACTATACGCGCCTTCGGCACTCCGCTCGCGCGCTCGGCTTCGTCGACCGACATCTCGTACGCCGCCGCGCGCACGTCGTCCCAGCCGTTGGTGCGCTCGCGGATGTACTGCTCGTCGATCAGGCCGTCTTCGATGAGCACGCGGAGCATGGCGTTGAGCAGCGCCACGTCGCCGCCGGGACGCACCGGGAGCCAGAGGTCCGCGGTGCGCGCCGCCGGCGTCTCGCGCGGGTCCACCACGATCAGCTTCGCACCCCGGTCGCGCGCTCTCCAGATCCACTGCATCGCCACCGGGAAGCACTCGGCCACGTTGCTCCCCACCA
>JBIQMO010000323.1:0-3843 GCA_044463245.1 Gemmatimonas aurantiaca | reverse complement strand
GCGAGCGCGTGGGTCTCCACCTCGTCCGTGAAGAACACCTTCTTGATGCCATCGAGACGGATGAGCGCCTGCCCATTCCCGCTCCCGTTCGACAGCGAAGTGCCGGGAGCGACGGAGGTATCGGCGTTGGATGTTGGCTGTGCGGGCATGGTCAGATCCGGGATCGGAGTGTGAAGGGAGGAGTGCGCTTGTCGTTCACTTGATACGGACGCGGTCCTGCGAGTCCCAGTTGGACATATCGGAGATGATGACGCGGTCGCCCACGTTGAGCCCCTGTTCGACGACGATGGTATTCACCGATGCCTTGCCGAGCTTCACGTTCACTCGCGACGCCTCCGACCCGTCGGGTGAGAGCTTGAAGAGTCCAACGGTGCTCTCGGCCTGTCCATATGCGGGGCGGCCCACGTACATGACGTCCTTGAGTCGCTCGATCTCCACGGTGCCATCGACGCTCAGATCGGGGCGGGCGCCTGGAGGAAGCTTCCCCTCGAGCCCCACGTCGACCGTCACCGTGCCGTTCTGCACCGACGGGTCTACTCTGATTACGTGGCCGGGCACGATGCCGTTTCGCGTGTCTATCGACGCCACCTGGCCGATCTGGATGTCCTTGGCTTGAGTTTCGGGGATTCGCAGCACCGCCTTCAGCCGACCCGGCTGCGCGACCTTGCATAGGAGCGTCCCTGCCTGCACCCACTGCCCGGGCTGCAGATCCATGTCCTGAAGCACGCCCGTGGCACCGGCGTGTACGTCCATGGACTCGACGCGCTTGCGCTGGTACTGGGCTATCGCGCGCAGCCGCTCGACCTGCTCCTTCTGCAGAGCCATCTGGTCGTCCACCGACTTGGACAACTCATCGAGCTTTTGGGTTTCCACCTTGAAAGTGGTCTCGGCCTCTGTTGCCTTGTCCTTGGCGTCGCCGACTTCCTGCGGCGACATGAGCCCCTTCTTGTCGAGGGCGATCGCCACCTCTTCCTGACGCTTCGCCGTCTGATAGTTGGCGCGTGCAGTGGCGACCACCGCTTCCTGCGCCAGCTTCTGCGTCTGGAGACTCAGCTTGAGCTGCACCAGCGCGGCCTGCGCCGCGTTGAGCTGCTGCTCCGCGGAGAGCGCCTCGAGCTGGACGTCGGGGTTGGTCATCTCGAGGATGAGCGTATTGGGCTCGACGGTCGTGCCCGGCCGCACGTGAATCTGTTCCACCCGGCCGCCCGTGATCGCCGAGATGTACTGGATCTGCTCGGGGACGAGGGTGCCGGGTCCGCGCACCTGCACTACCATCTGCCCCTGCCGCACCGTGTCTATCCAGAGCGTCGCATGATCGACGGAAGGTGCGGCGGGCTTGAGCCTGCTGAGCGCGGCCGTGATGATCACGACCGCCACTATGGCGATCGCGCCCAGCACGTAGCGCTTCTTCTTGCTCTTTGGCTCGCGAGGGATATCCAAGCTGATCCTTCTCCTGTTCGTTCAATGTCGAGGGGACCGTCGCCTCCCGCTCCCCTTTCCAAGGGAAGTCCCGTGCCGTAGCACGATACATCTAAACGACTGTGGCATAACGCTTTATCCGTCTTCCATCCTCTCCCTCCTGCCCGCATCTGGGAATGCTCGTCCCGAAATCGGACGGTGGGGAGGGGAGAGAGCAGGAAGCAGAAAGCGGTGGACTGCCAGCGGCAATCATGCACCCACCCTACGTGCCCTGCCTGTTTCCGGTTTCCTTCAGTTCCTGAACCCTGAACCCTGCCGCCTGAACCCTGGTGTTTCCCGGCTTTCTGCTCTCTGCTTTCCACCTCCCCTCCCCCTTTCGCTCGGCGCGAAATCCTGCATCATTAAAAGACTGCGCGCCGGCCCGCGCCGCTCGCCTTGCGCCGGCATCTCAACGTTGCATCCCGGATCTCAATCGTTAACGAGGCGGTCGCGTCTGCGCGGCGCATCGCCTCGGGAGGAGGCCTGATGTTGCGTCTGGCGGTCACTGGAACAGACACGGGAGTCGGGAAGACCATCGTCGCGGCGGCGTTGCTCACAATGCTGCGCCGCGACGGGCTCAGCGTAGGGGTCATGAAGCCTGTCGGCGCCGAGCGGGCAGGCGGGGACGAGGTGAGCGACGCCGATCTACTCCTCGCCGCATCCGGTGGGAGCGACGGACTCGATGACGTCGGAGCGCTCGTCCGTCTCGGGACGCGCACGGCGGACGGGCCGGTCCTCGAGCCTGCAGTCGGGAGCGTCGTCTCGCACCTCGATGCGGCGTTCGCTCGTGTCGCGACGGGGCGAGACACGGTGATCGTGGAAGATCCCGGCGGGTTGCTTTTGCCAGTGGCTCCCGGCATCTCCTTCGACCGTCTTGCGCGGCGGTGGAATCTCGAGCTACTCGTCGTCGCGGCCGATCGGCCGGGGCTCGTCAGCCACCTCCTCCTGGTCGCGCGTGCCGCGCGCGAGGCGGGACTCCGTGTCCGGGGAGTGGTGATCAACGAGCTCTACGCCGACCGGAGCGGAGAGCTGGAGGACACTACCACCGAGGCGCTCGCGGACGCTCTACCGGGAGTGCCGATATTTCGGTTCCCGTTCCTCGCGCGCCCTCTCGACCCAGCAGCGCTCGCGGCCGCCGCGGCCAGCGCGGGGCTCGACGCGCTCAACGCGCCGGTGATCTCCCTCCCCAGGCAATCGCCACTCGCCGTTCCCGAGGGAGAGGAACAGCGCGCGTGAGCGCTGGCCGGGCAACGCTTCGGCGCTCGGCGATCGCGACAGCTCTCCTCGTCACAACCGGAGTCGTCGCCCCCGCCACTGCGCAGAGCCGGAGTGGCAGTGCTGCCGGCGCCGTGGTCCGCGACTCCCTCGTGCGCATCTGCGCCGGCGGCGACGTCACGCTCGGCACCAACCTCGATACCACCTGGACCAAGCCTATGTCCGAGTGGCTCGGACGCGCGGTGCCGGCCATCCCGAATGCGGACGCGCTCCTCCGCCCGCTGCGGCCCCTCGTCGCCGACGCCGACGTCGTGCTGCTGAACGTAGAGGGTGCGATCGGGAGCGGTCCGTTGGAGAAGCCAAAGTGCGAACCGGGCGCGCGCGGCTGCTTCGCTCTGCGCCAGCCGCCGGCGACGGCCGCCGCCCTCCGCCGGGTCGCACCCCGGGCGGAGGTGGTCGGGAATCTCGCGAACAACCACGCGCGCGACGCCGGGGAGCGCGGCTTCGAGCGCACCGTGGCGCTGCTGGAGCGCGCGCGGGTGCACGTCACCGGAGTCGACACGCTGGCCACCCCGGTCGTGACGCGCGGCGGCGACACCGTAGCCTTCCTCGGGTTCAGTACATCCACCGGTCCCGACCCGCGCGATCTCGAAGCCGTGGCGCGGCACGTGGCACGCGCCGCGGCGCGCTACCCGCTGCTCGTGGTGACGATGCACCTGGGCGCGGAAGGACGGAATGCCCAACGTACGCGCGACACGATGGAGGTCTACTTCGAGGAGCGTCGCGGCAATCCAGTGGCCTTCGCGCACGTGGCCTCCGACGCGGGTGCAAAGCTGGTGGTGGGCCACGGCCCGCACGTGGTGCGGGCCCTCGAGTGGCGCAACGAGTCGCTCATCGCCTACTCGCTCGGCAACCTGGTCACATACGGCCCCTTCTCACTTCGCGAGCCGCTCAATCGTGGCGCCATCCTCTGCGCCGACCTGGATGCGAAGCGCGGCGTCCTCTCCGCCCACCTTCGCCCCACCAAGCAGCGCGCTCCCGGCCGCGTCAGCTCCGACCGCGGCAGCCGCGCCGTCATCCTCGCCGACTCGCTGGGGCGGCTGGATTTTCCCGATAGCGGCGCGGTACTGCTGACGGAAGCGTTGATTGCGAGAAAGCAGTGACGGGGTC
>JBIQMO010000322.1:0-3882 GCA_044463245.1 Gemmatimonas aurantiaca | reverse complement strand
ACCAACAACATCATCTCCCTCGGCGGCTACGTCACCGCGCGCGACGGGGAGCTCCTCGCCTTCGCGCTCATCTACAACGGCACCGATCGCTGGCGTGCGCGCCAGGCGATAGATCAGGTGGGGGCAACGCTGGCCGGTTTCACACGGTAAAGAGCGGGGTCACACCGATATCGGCTTGCGCTCGGGTCGATCTCGCAGTGCAGCCAGGAAGATCGGAGCGCTCACCGTGGGGATCTCGTGGTCCAGGTCGAGCCGCGAAGCGGTGACGATCAACCCCCTCCCGAAAGCGGCGCTGATCGAGCGCCGCGCATTGCCGATCGTGCCGCGTGAATCACCCTTCACTTTCACCGGGATGCGGTCGCCTCGCACGCCGGAAGAGCGCTCCGCTACCAGATAGTCGATCTCGGTACCCCGACCGGATTTCCAGAAGCAGAGCGAACCCATCACGGGATCGGCCTGCACGAGCCGGTCGGTCGCCGAGCGATACAGCCCTATCCCGATGAGATTCTCCCGGACCGCATCCGGGTCCGGGAGCCGGCTGCCAGGCACCATCTGCCGTGCGACGCTGCCGAGCAAAGGGTCTATGAAATAGACCTTGCGCTGCTTGCGCGCGTTCAGCCCCTTCCCGCTCGTATCCCAGGCGAATACCGCCAGCAGCATGAACGACTCCGCGAGAAGCCCGACGTAGGCTCGAGCTGTTGGCTGGGTCACGTCCATGTCCTCGGCGAGCGACTCCCACGCGAGAGGCGCTCCGAGAGAACGTCCGACCCGCTCCAGGAGCTTCAACGTCGCTACGTCGCTCCTGCCGAGACTGAGAACATCGCCAGCGATGATGTCCCAGAGCATCTCGACAGTCTCCGAGCGGACTTCGCCATCCCTGAGGAAGTCGTCGATCGCCGCCGGAAAGCCGCCCACCTGCTGGTAGCCGCGCCACGCACGTTCGAGATCGGGCGTGGCGAGGTTCAGCTCCTTCAGGACGCGCATGCCTTCCGGAGTCAGCATCTCGCCTGGCGTGAGGGTCCGTTCCGGCAGATCGATCCCCATTGCGCTGACACAGTAGTCGCGAAAGGATAGTGGGAGCTGGAGGTAGTGCCGTCCCCGCCCCTTCCGCCCTGGTAGCTGCTCGCCGCTGACCTGTCGTGCGGAAGAGCCGGTGCAAAGGATGAAGTCCTGATCGCTCGGGCCGTTGTCCACGATGTACTTCACACCCAGTTGCCAATCGGGCATCGTGGTTACTTCGTCGAGGAAGAGATACCACGGTCCATCGGGCTCGGGGTGAAGCTCTCGCGCGCGATGGACCACCTCCGCGATGTCCGCGCGTGAGGTGGACAGGTCGAACGTGTGGTACAGGACGCGCTTCTCTCCCTTTTGCAGAAGTCGCTGAATCAGACGCTTCACCGTAGTCGACTTTCCGACCTGCCGTGGGCCGCGCAGGGCGTGCACGCGCTTCAGGCCGACGTCTATCGCATCGAGCACGGGAGGGTCCCACTGGAAGGAGCGACCCTCGAGCGCGCGAAGCTGGGGGTCGCGCTGGATCGAAGCCGGATCGCGCCACCAGGGGTTGAGATAGATGATCTGGGAGTCCGGGATGGGCAAGAGACCGTACCGTACCTATTACAGTCGCATCATTTTAATTTGTCGTACTATGTATCAAAGTGAACTTTCAATAATAGCACAGTACATCCAATTCGACAACGCCTCGGTGACGACCCCACCGGCCACCCCCTCGGACGCGGAGCGAAGTTACGGCCTCCGATTCTCATAGCGCTGAAGCCGGTGATGCCGATAGATACTCGATTCTCACCCGGCTCGATGGCGGTGCCGGGCGCCGGGCACGAGACCGGAACCTCGACACGGAGAAGAAAGGAATGCCAGCCATTCAGGTGCGCTACATCGTCGACGACGTGGACGCGGCGATCGCGTTCTACGAGCAGCTAGGGTTCGATCTCGTGATGCACCCTGCCCCGCCGTTCGCGATGCTCTCGCGCGGCGGGCTGCGCCTCGCGCTCAGTGCACCGAATCCGATGGGCGGTGGAGGACAGCCGATGCCCGACGGCACCCAGCAGCGTCCCGGAGGATGGAACCGCTTCGCCATCGAGGTGAACGACCTCGATGCCATCGTCGCCCGGCTGCGCCAAGCGGGCGCACGCTTCCGCAACGACATCGTGACCGGTGTAGGTGGCAAGCAGATCCTGCTCGAGGATCCGTCCGGCAATCCGGTCGAGCTCTTTCAGCCGCTGCGTCCGGAAGCGCGGCTCGGCGACGCAGCAGCGGACCGCCAGCCGACGGAGAATCAGCTCCAGTCCATCGGTACGATTCGATCGACGCTTCGCGAACTGGCCGACGCGCCGCGTCAGGGATCGGAAGGAGCGCCGGACGCGTGGATCGAGCTAAGCCCGGCCTTCGAGCGAGCGCTGGATGGCGTTGCCGCGCACGATGAGATCATCGTCATCACCTGGCTCCATCGCGCTGACCGCTCGGTGCTCGAGGTACATCCTCGCAACGATCTCTCCGCGCCGCTCGCGGGAGTGTTCGCCACTCGCTCGCCTGATCGGCCCAATCCTCTGGGGCTGCACCGCGTCACGGTGCGTGAGATTTCCGGTACGCGGCTGCTGGTGGGGCCCATCGAGGCGATCGACGGCACGCCGGTGGTGGACATCAAGCCGGTTCTGAGGTAGGCGACCTGTCGCGAGGTCTATCGCGTGCCAGTCGGACGAAGAGTCTCTGTGCCGCGGGTCGGGAGCACGTGCGCGTGTCGTGAGAGCTTCGAAAATCGTCCACTTCACATGATGGACGCACTCGTCATCCGTCGCGCCGGCATGGTGGCTCTCGCGACGATTCTGACAATGGCATCGGCGCCCGCCGTGGCCGCGCAGGTCTCGGGTACGGTCCGCGAGCCGGGGGGAATCCCCGTCGCCGAGGCGACCGTGGCGCTCTGGAAGGACTCGCGCGAGGTGGCGCGCACGGTCACCGATGCCGAGGGCGGCTTCCGGTTTACCGTGGACACCAGCTCCGAGGCCACGGTGCTACTCGTGCGGCGTATAGGATTCAGGCCCACGTCAATGCCTCTGGGCGTGAAACGGACCGGTCTCTCCATTACCCTGGAGCCGGTGGTGACCGCGCTCCCGGAAGTAGTCACGACGGCTGCCCGTCGCGCCTGCCCCAACCGCGACGAGCCCGAAGCCCGACGGCTCTGGCACGCGATGAGCGAGCACTACGCTACGCACCTGCACAGCGATGACATCCAGGCCAGCAGCATCGGACGTGGTGGGGAGGTCACCGCCCTGGAGGTAGGGGATGTAGACGAGAGCCGCTTTCGGCCGGGAGGTTTCGCGATGCTCGGTGAGCGACGCGAGTCCTTGTTTCGATCTATCGACCACGATGGTTATGCGCGTCGATTGAAGCCAGGCGATGACCTGATCGGCGAGTACTTCTACTGGCGCTACGCGCGACTTGATCGGGAGCTCAGCGAGCACTTCGTGGAAAGGGAGTTCGCCAGGAACCATTCACTGGGCCTCTGGCGTGGGGACGACGGATCAGTCACCATCACCTTTTGCGGGAGAGATCACTCCAGGCCCTATCTGGAAGGAACGCTCCTGATCTCACGCGATACCACCCTGATCACAGCGCGTTGGAAGTACCGCACACCGTCGCCGCACGAGGACGCGGGGGCCGAGGTGACTTTCATGTCGCCACCACGACGAGCGAGCATCTGGTTGCTGGTGCCTTTGCGCAGCGTCTTCTGGCGGAAGCTCGGCGGCTCCGACAAGCTGTACGTACAGGAGGCGTCCGCGTACCGAGAGTGGAAGGTCGGCCCCTAGCGACGGGGTCAGGTCTTTAATTTCGAGCGAGCGCGACAGCAACGCTGTCGCGCTCGCTCGA
>JBIQMO010000321.1:0-3892 GCA_044463245.1 Gemmatimonas aurantiaca | reverse complement strand
TGTGGTTGATGCGGAGACCGGCGACTCCCTCGGAGGGAACGTCCTTCTTCGGCACCGCCGCTACCAGCTTCCCGTTGACCATGAAGTGCGCGGTATCGGGCGCGAAGTGGACCTTGATGTCGTAGCTCGTCTTTCCGGACTCGTCCTCCTTCGGCACGTTGGGGCTCGCCGTCCACGGCACTACCGTGTTCGTCTTGTCGCCTTCACGAGTCTTGATCAGGTACTCGCCGGTGCCACGCACGATGAAGTAGCCATAGCGCTGGGCGGCGCGATCATCGAGGTGCTGCCCGCCGAAGAAGACGCCATACGCCTCGGGGTGCGCCGGCTTCTCGAGCTGCTGGATCGTGGTGGTCACCGCGTACACGCCGCTCGCGCTGTCCTTCGGCGCGTAGACGACGTGCGCCGGCCCTGTCTTCACCTCCCAGGCGCTACCGGAAGCGGCATAGCTGATGGCCGACAGCTGAGCGTCCGCCTTGTCCGTGAGCGCGACGTATCCCTGCGGTACGCCGCCCCCGCTCTGCGCCACGTCGGGGTCTCTCTCCGCCGTCGCCATCGCACTCCCCGTATCGGCTGCTGCGTTGGCTCCATCCTTCCCGGCGCACGCTGTCACGAGCAGCGCCAGCGCGGCCAGCTTCAAGGTCGTAGTTCGCACCGATGGTACCTCGCTTGATGGTGGTGATGAGAAGGGGGGAATATAGGAGAGGGGAAAGGAAACAGGAAACAGGAAGCAGAAAACCTGAGGGTTCAGGAGGCAGGGTTCAGGGTTCAGGAACTGCCTCGTTGAAGAGATCTCATCGCCTGAGCAGTACCTGAACCCTGAACCCTGCCTCCTGAACCCTGCAGTTCCCGCCCTGCCTCCTGAACCCTCGCCCCCCCGCTCGCCCGAAACTTGCCATGCAGAGGTCAGTTGCGCCTGTCCTACCTACTCACCAGGAGCGGATGTATGGCTACGACAAGGAAGTCGTCTCGCGGCAACTCGAGGGCGAAGTCGGCAGGGCGGAAGTCTACCAGTCGCGCGGGTGCGAAGAACAGCGCGCGTCGTAAGAGCACGGGAAGCTCGCGCTCCACGGCGAAGAGCGGCGCTTCGACCAGGAAGCGCTCGGCCAGTACGCGGAAGAGAAGCACCGCGGCGAAGAAGAGTACCAGCTCGCGCAAGCGGAGCACCGCCACGGCACGCAAGGGGGGCGGGTCGACCCGGAAGAGCACCGGCAGAAAGAGCACCGTGAGGAAGAGCACGGCCAGAAAGAGCTCCGCAAGGAAGCGGACCTCGAGAGTGAAGAGCGCCGCGACGCGCGCACGGAAGACTCTCGCGAAGCCGGCCAGCCGGGTAAAGGCCGTGGCTACGGAGGTCATGGTCCAGGCGAGAGACGCCGGGCGGGCAGCGATGGACGAGGCGAAGGCGCTCGGCGAGCGCGTCAGCGACGCTACGACCGGCCTGGTAGAGCGCGTGACCTGACCTCGTCGCGCTCCAGCTTTGCCTCCAGCCACTGCATCACCAGCTCGGCTACTCGGTCCTTGCAGTAGTCGGCGGTGATCACGTGGCCGCAGCCGGAGAGCCACTCGAGTCGCTTCTCCTCGGCGCCCAGCGTCTCGAAGGAGCGCTCGGCCGCTGCCACGGGGACGCGATAGTCCTCACGCGACTGGATGTAGAGCGTCGGCACGCGCACGAGAGGGAGTCGCGCGCGTGCGCGGTCCGAGAGCCGCACCAGTTGCGCTATGGTGCGCGGCGAGACCGCGCGATAGGACAGCGCCGCCGCGTGCGCGACCGGGTCGTAGATCGAACGCGGGTCGCCGCCACGCATGTACGGCAGGAGCCATCCCGCCACCGGCGCGATGGCAGCCATCGCGCGCACCGAGCGCGGTGGATCCAGATAGGGAGCGAGGAGGATCAGCGCGCGCACATCGTTCGACTCGGAGGCGAGGAGCGCCGCGAGCGCGCCGCCCATCGACATTCCCGCTACGGCTACTCGTTCGTCGCGATCGCGAACGGTCGCCAGAGCGCGGCGCGCTTCGGCGAGCCACTCCTCTTCACCCGATGCGTGGAAGGCGCGCAGCGTGCGACCGTGGCCGGGGAGGAGCGGAACGTACACTGCGAAGCCGCGCTCGTAGAGCGCGTGCGCCAGCGAGCTGACACTCTGCGGAGAGTCGCCAAAGCCGTGGAGGATGAGTACGGAGCCCACGGGCGTGGACGGCTGGAGATCGATCGACTCCGTACCCGGCACGATCCCGTCGGGACCGGCGGGGAGGCGCACGCCCACCGAGCGCTCGACGTGGGCGCTCCATGTCACGCGCCACACGAAGAGCGCCGCGAGCACGGCAGCCAACACGAGCAGCATCATACGGCGAATCCTGTGATGCTGCTCGCCTCCGCACAAGCGCTCCGGCGATCAGGCGTCCACGATGCGCTGCTTCTGTGAATCTCCGCGTTCGTCGTAGACCACGATCCCGCCGCGCTGGCCGGGCTGGGCGAGACGCGATGCGAGACGGTCCACGTCCGTGATCACCAGGCCGTTGCCGTCGCGTTGGACCAGCCCGTCCGACGCGAGCCGCCCGAGTACGAGCGAGATCGACTCGCGCGTGGCACCAACCAGCTCGCCGAGCAGACGGCGCGGGACCACGGTCGCGACGCCGTTCCCCGAGGCATCTTCGTCGCGCCTGCTCTGGGCCATGCGGATGAGCGCGGCGATGAGCCGCTGCTCCACGGTGAGCGTGGCGTACTGGCTGAACTTTTCGAGCAGCGCAGTGCGCTCGGCCATCATCTGCCTTATGAGCGCCAGCGCGTGCGATGCCTGCTCGCGGAGCAGAGCGCTGAAGCGCGCGCCGCTCAGATGCAGCGTCTCGCTCTCCTCCTCGGCGCGTGCGTTGCTGGCGTAACGCGCACCGACCTCCAGCCCCTCGCCGCCAAAAGTCTCACCAGGAGTCGCCACCCACGGAACGAAGCTGCGGCCAGCACTCACCTGGTTGCGGAGCACCACCTGTCCCTTGAGGACGACGAACACTCCATCGGCGGGAGCACCTTGTTCGTAGATGGTGAATCCCGCGGGCCACGATGTGGTCGCGCCGTAGGCGCTGATCGACTCCCGTTGCTCGAGGGGCAATCGTGTGATTTCTTTCATTCGGACTGCAAGCACTGCTCATCTCTGCGGTAGTGCGTTCGACTATCGCGCACCGAGCGACGCTTCCCGCCCGGTACCCCCGCCGCCCTTTCCGCAATGTACGGGCCGTGCTGGACAGCGGGCTGATCGGCAGTGCATCTTCTGACCATACCATCACCTTTCACGCTCCGGCCATGCCGCTCGGTTCGATCCCGGATTCTCGCCCCTCGTCGGTAGTAGTGCTGGGCGCCGATGTGGTACTCGCGGCCCTCCCCGCAACACCCGTGCAGCTCGCACACGCCTGCCGCGCACTGGGCTACGACATGGCATTCCCGGCGAGCTGGGGCGATGAAGTGGTAGCCGGCACCTGCCTCGAGCGACTCCACGAATTCGGCGATGCTCCGGTGATCCTGTGTAGCTGCCCGCTCGTCTCGGAGCGTCTCACCCGTTCGGGCGACGAGCTCGCGCCCTTCATGATGAAGGTCGTATCGCCGCCCGTAGCTGCGGCGCGCTACCTGCGCGCGCTCTACGGCGAGCGCCCGGTGCACATCACCTACGCGGGGAGCTGCCCCGGCGCAGTGGATCCTTCCATAGATGCATGCATCTCGGCGGCGGAGCTCTTCCTCGCCTTCGAGGAGCACGGGATAGTACCGGCCGCGCAGCCGGAATACTTCGAATCCGTACTACCTCCCGACCGTCGTCGCTACGCCTCGATTCCCGGTGGGGCGCCGGCCGCCGAGCGGCTTCACGAAGTGGATGCCGGACGCACGTTTACCGAGTTGAACTGCGGCGACGAC
>JBIQMO010000320.1:0-3971 GCA_044463245.1 Gemmatimonas aurantiaca | reverse complement strand
GTCACGACCTGCGCGATCCGTTCGTACTCCTTCACGCGCACGATCGCCACGATGTCCCACGCTCCGGAGACGGAGTAGACCTCCGCTACACCGTCGATCCCAGCCAGGCGCCTCGCGCACTGCGGAATCGACTTGGGATCGCACTTGATCAACACGATGGTCGTGATCATGGACTCGGAGGAAAGTGTGAGAGGTCGCCCCGCCGGAGGAGGCGATCAGCCAAGCATCTCCCGGAAGGTCTGGATAGAGCGACGCACCCCTTCCAGCACCTGCTCGCGCGGCGCTGCGTACGAGAGCCGCACCCATCGGGGTGTGTAGAACGCTGCACCGGGAACCACCGCGACACCGTGGCGGTCGAGCAGCTCCCGCGCAAACACGGAACCGGCATCCCCATTGTGGCCGCCGATGGCACCCACATCGAGGTACACGTAGAACGCGCCCTCGGGGCGCACGTAGCCGAGTCGCGGCTCCGCCGCCAGCTCGGCGAGTATCGCGTCGCGGCGCTCGTGGAACTCGGCCACCATCCCGGTGATCGCTCGCTCCGCCGCCTCGTGGTCGGTGAGCGCGGCCAGGGCGGCGTGCTGCGAGACCGCGGCCGCGTTGGAGGTCGTGTGCGACTGGAGCGCAGTCATCGCCCTCGACACCGCCCGAGGCGCGATCGTCCAGCCGATACGCCAACCGGTCATCGCGTACGCCTTCGCCACACCGTCGGTGATCACGAGGCGCTCGCGCGAACGAGCCAGCTCGAGGAGCGAGAGCGCCGGTCCCTCGCCGTAGGCGATGCGACGGTAGATCTCGTCGCTGAGCAGCCACCAGCCGCGCTCCTCGCAGAGCGCGATGATCGCCTCCAGCTCATCGCGATCGTACACCGCGCCAGTGGGATTGCACGGCGAATTGAGCATCACGCCCTTCGTCTGCGCCGTGGCGGCGGCCGCGAGCTGCTCGGCCGTGACCTTTAGCCCGTTCGCCGTGTCGCCGTACACCGGCACTGCCTCGGCGCGCGCCAGCGTCACCATCTCGTAGTAGCTCGTCCAGCTCGGCGTCGGGATCAGCACTTCGTCGCCCGGACCGAAGAGCACGAAGCAGGCGTTGAACAGCGACTGCTTCGATCCCGTCGAGACGACCACGTCGGTCGCCGCGATCGGGCTCTCACCGCGGTAGAGATCGTTCGCATCGCGTGCGATCGCCTCGCGGAGAGGGAGTATCCCTTCCGTGGCGGTGTAGCGAGTTGCGCCCGCATCGATGGCGCGCTGCGCGGCACGGCGTATGAACTCGGGAGTGTCGAAGTCCGGCTCACCGGCACCGAGATCTATGATGCTGCGTCCCTCGGCGCGAAGCGCCTTCGCGCGCGCGGAGACGGCGATGGTAGCCGACTCCTTGAGCCTCGCGATGTTGGAGGACGGAGTGAATGATGCGCCTGGAGTGGTGACGGTCACGAGCGGATACCTGCGTGTGGAGTGATGATACGTACCGTGGTATACTTTAGTCGGCCGGGAGGCGTCGCGCCAATTGAAAACGGAGGATTGGGTGGAGAATCGGAATGGGGAAGCCGGTGGCGGTGAACGCGCCGGAATCGGCAGGAATCAGAACGTGCTGCACGAGGTCGCTCACGACACGGCCGCCATCTCGGAGTTCATCGCTCCCGCGCTCGCGCGCGTCGATCGCGACGCTCCCGGGATACAGCTTCTCGTCCTGACTCCCGACGCCGAAATCGCGATAGCCGTCGCAGCGGCGGCCGCGCGGTTGCCCGAGGACGCCAGCGTTCCCGTCCTGCCCGTCACCACCGCCAGGCGCGCAGCCCGACTCCTGGCGTCAGGGTTGCCGAGCGCGCTCGCCGGAGCTCCCGATCAGGTTCTGGAGCTGATCCAGAGCTCGCGCATCAAGCTCGACTCGGTCACCGCACTCGTCATCGCCTGGGCGGATGCCATGGTGGAGGCCGACCTCACCGAGGCGCTCGAGGCCGTGGCGACGGAGATACCGAAGGAGGCGGCGCGCACCATCGTCACCTCGCGCACTACGCCAGAGGTGGATGCGCTGGTGGAGCGCTACGCCCGACGCGCGCGGCGGGTCGGTCCCACGGAGCTGGACTGGCTGGAGAACGCTCCCATCGACGCCCGCTACATGATCGTCGCACCGCAGACTCGTCCAGCCGCGCTGCGCCGCCTGCTGGACGACGTCGATCCTCCTCGCGCGGCGGTCTACACGAACACGGATGAGACGGCACGGAAGGTGGAATCGCTCATCCGCTCGCTGGGCTACGATGGGGAGGAGTCGCCGCTTGTCCTCACGCGCGGCGAACCGGTCGCCGGCGCTTCGCTCCTGGTGCTCTTCGAGCTCCCGCCGAACCCGGGGGTCCTGCGCGATCTTTCCGAGGGCGGTGCTACGATCGTTGCGCTCATCACTCCCCGCCAGCAGCGGACGCTACGCGCGCTCTGCGGAACCGGCGTGCTCACACCTTTCACACTCACCGGCGCTGCCGCCGGCGCGCGCTCGCGTGAGGAAAAGCTGCGCGACGAGTTGCGGCGCACGCTCGAGGGCGGCGTGCCGACGCGCGAGCTGCTCGCCATCGAGCCGCTGCTGGTGGAGTACGACGGCGCGGAGGTGGCCGGCGCCGCACTCTGGCTCCTCGAGCGCGAGCGCGCGAAGGAGCGAGCCGCCGCGGCGAAGGTAGCCGCCGAATCGCCGCGGAGCACACGGCTCTTCGTGAACGCCGGCGAGCGCGACGGAGTGAGCGCGCGCGACCTGGTGGGTGCGATCGCGAACGAGGCCGGTGTTCCCGGCGCACGAATCGGGAAGGTGGAGCTGCGCGAGAACCACGCGCTGATAGAGGTGCCGGAAGATCGCGCGCAGCAGATCGCGGCACGCCTCACCGGGGTCACGCTGCGCGGACGTCGCATCCTGGCGCGCGTCGATCAGGGCGCACCCGCAGGTCGCGGCGAGCGTGGTGAAAGGAGTGAGCGTGGTGAGAGGAGTGAGCGACCCGCACGACGTTCACCCTCACGCGAGCGAGGCCCGGCCGGCGATCGTGGAGAGCGTGGCGACCGCTATGAGCGCAGGGACCGCGGCCTACGTGAAGAGCACGGAGTGCGAGGAGAGCGTGGCGGGCGCGGCCAGCGCGGCGAGCGAACCGGTCGTGGCGAGCGAGCCGAGCGCGGCGTGAGAGGCGGGCGCCCCGGGCGTCCGCGCGAGTGAGGTCCATGCTCCTGGTCGGTCTCACGGGCAACATAGCCAGCGGCAAGTCCACGGTGGCGCGGATCCTCGCCGAGCGAGGCGCGCTGATCATCGACGCGGACGTCCTCGCGCGTCGCGCGGTGGAGCCCGGCACCCATGCGCTGCGTGCCATCGTCGAGCGCTGGGGAGAGCGCATGCTGCTCGACGACGGCACCCTCGACCGGGCCGCCCTGCGCGACATCGTGTTCGGCCACCCCGAGGAGCTCGAGGCGCTCAACGGGATAGTCCATCCCGAAGTGGCGCGCCTGCGTGAGCAGGAGCTGGCCGCAGCTCGCGCTCGAGGCGCGCAGCTGGTGGTGTCCGACATTCCACTTCTCTTCGAGCGCCAGCTCACCGACCTCTTCGACTTCATCGTGCTGGTGGATGCCCCGCGCTCGCTACGACTCGAGCGGCTCGTGAACGACCGAGGGCTCTCGCACGACGAAGCGATGAAGATGATCGCCGCTCAGATGCCGGCCGAGTTGAAGCGCGCGCGCGCCGACTTCGTGATCGAGAACGACTCCGACATCCAGGCCCTCGTGCGCCAGGTGGATGAGCTATGGGCAGCGCTCGAGCAGGCCTCCGCCGGCGAGACCACGGGTTCGGGGCGGTGATCGTTCAGCGTGGTTCCTGGGGTCGGGGCTACGCTACCCGCTGCATCGCGGCTTGGGTCATCGCGCTGGGCCGTAACTGCGCACGCGGAGGGCATCGCGCTTGGCCGTAACTGCGCACGCGGAGAGCGCGGAGGGAACGGCGAGAGG
>JBIQMO010000319.1:0-3979 GCA_044463245.1 Gemmatimonas aurantiaca | reverse complement strand
TCTCTGTCGGGGTCCTCGGGGCCAGTGGGTATGCGGGACGGGAGCTGTGCGCGCTGATCGCGCGGCATCCGGGGGCCGAGCTCGCGTTCGCGGCGGCGCACTCCAGAAGCGGGGAGAAGAGCGTCATCGCCGGGCGCGAGATCAGCTTCATCGCCAGCGACGAGGCGCCGCTCGGCGAGGCGGAGCTGGTCTTCAGCGCGCTACCACACGGAGAGTCCGCGAAATGGGTCGCGCGCGCGCGCGAGGCGGGCGCCAAGGTCGTGGACCTCTCGGCGGATCTGAGGCCGGGGAACGACGCCATCGGTGCGACCGGCACGCTCGGAGCACTGCTCGCTGGAGCGCCCTACGGGCTCACCGAGCTCGAACGCGAGGCGGTTCGCGCGGCCGACGTCGTCGCCAACCCCGGATGCTATCCCACTGCCATCCTCCTCGCGCTCCTTCCGCTCCTCACGCGCGGACTCGTGGCGCCGGGCGCGACGGTCTCGGTCATGGCGGCGAGCGGCGTCACGGGCGCGGGCTTCAAGCCGCGCGAAGATCTCCTCTTCGGCGAGGTCACCGAGGACTTCCGTCCGTACGCGGTGGGGAACGAGCACCGCCACCTGGCAGAGATGATCGCGGTGCTCCGTGGGCTCGGCTGCGATGCGGACCTGATCTTCACGCCGCACCTCCTCCCGGTCGCCCGCGGCATCCTCGCCACGATCACCGTACCGCTCGCCGAGCCGATCGCGAAGCCGCTCGACATCTGGCGCGAGCACTACGCGCTCGAGCCATTCATCGAGATCTCCGAGCAGGTGCCGACGCTCCGCGACGTGGTGAGGCGCAACGCCGTACGCATCACCGCGCTCCCCGCGGCGAACGTGCGGACGCCGACGCTCATCGTGATCGCCGCCATCGACAACCTCGTGAAGGGCGCCGCGGGCCAGGCGGTGCAGAACGCGAATCTCCTCCTCGGTCTCGAGGAGACACTCGGCCTCCCACTCTGATGCGCGTCATCAAGATCGGCGGCCGGGCTCAGAACGACCCCCGGCTGGCACCCGCCATCGCCGCCGCCTGGAACGCGGCGCCGGGATCGCTCTGCGTGGTGCACGGCGGTGGCGACGGGATCTCGGAGCTGCAGCGCGCGCTCGGTCTCGAGCCGGCTTTCGCGGGCGGCCGCCGCGTCACGAGCGAGGGCGACATAGACGCCGTGCGCATGGCGCTCTCCGGCTCGGCAAACAAGCTCCTCGTCGCGCGGTTGATCTCGGCGGGAGTGAGCGCGATCGGCATCTCGGGCGAGGACGCTGCCCTCATCACCGCGCGCGCCGTGGACCAGGCCACGCTCGGCTGCGTCGGCGCGCCAGAGCGCGTGGACGTGCGGCTCCTCCGCCACCTGCTAGATGGTGGTTACCTCCCCGTGCTCTCGCCGCTCAGCCGCGACATCGACTCCCTCTGCGGACGCGCGCTCAACGTGAATGGCGACGACGCCGCTTCCGCGATCGCGGTGGCGCTAGGCGCTTCGGAGCTTCTCCTCGTAGCCGATGTCGCGGGCGTGATAGTCGAGGGAGAGGTGGCGCGCGAGCTCGACGCGGAATCCACCGAGAGCTGGATAGAACGCGGAGTCGCAACCGGCGGGATGGCCGCCAAGCTCCAGGCCGCATCCTCGGCGCTCGCTCGCGGCGTGGAGCGCGTACGCATAGGCGACATCGGAGCCATCCTGGATCCCGATGTCGGCACGACGCTCGTACCAACCCGGAGCTTCGCATGACGGCTCTTTCAATACAGAATGACACGCCTGGCACGATCGCCACGGCCGAACATATAGACAACGGCGCGCTGCTCGGCGTGTACCGTCAGCCGCCCATGACCATCGTGCGCGGCGAGGGCGTGGAGCTGCACGATGCCGAAGGGAAGTCGTACATCGACTTCACCAGCGGAATCGGGGTGAACGCGCTCGGCTACGGCGATGCCGGGATCGAGCGGGCGATGCGCGATGCCATGGAGTCCGGCGTCCTGCACACCTCGAATCTCTATTTCACGGCGCCTGCCGGCCGGCTCGCCGCGGAGCTCGCGCGGCTCTCGTCGCTCGACAAGGTCTTCTTCTGCAACTCGGGCGCGGAAGCGAACGAGGGGGCCTTCAAGTTCGCGCGCCGCTGGGCGCGCGAGGTCGGTGGGCCGGCGAAGCACGAGATCGTCGCTCTGCGCGGCGCGTTCCACGGGCGACTGTTCGCGTCGCTCGCCGCGACAGACCGTCCTCAGTACCGCGCGCCATTCCGTCCACTGGCCGGCGGCGTGCGCGTGGTGGAGCGCGATGCGCGGAGCCTCGACTGCTCGGTGAACGCCGAGACCACCGCCGCGCTGGTGGTGGAGCCGGTGCAGGGAGAGGGCGGAATCCGAGTGCTCGATCCCGCGTTCCTTCGCGAGCTTCGCGAGCTCACCGCCCAGCGTGGCGTCGCGCTCATATTCGACGAGATCCAGTGCGGACTCGGTCGCACTGGGTGGTTCCTCGCGCACCAGCGTGCGGGTGTCGTTCCCGACATGGTCACGCTTGCGAAGCCGCTGGCGGGTGGGCTCCCGATGGGCGCAGTGCTGATCTCGGAAAAGATCGCAGCCGCGATGCGTCCCGGCGATCACGGCACCACCTTCGGCGGCGGCCCGTTCGTGGCTTCGGTGGCGCTGCACGTGATCGAGCGACTGGCCGACAGCTCCCTCCTCGAGCGCGTGCGCGAGACTGGTGCGTGGATAGGAGAGCAGCTCGGCGCCATCGCCAATCGTACGGGGAAGATCCGCGCGGTACGCGGCATCGGTTACATGTGGGGCATCGACGTCATGCAGCCAGCCGGCGATGTAGTGGGGCGCGCGAGAGAGGCGGGTCTCCTCATCTGTGGAGCCGGCGACCACACGCTGCGTATCCTCCCGCCGCTCATCGCCGGCCGCGACGACCTCGCGCGTGGGCTCTCCATCCTGGAAGAAGTACTGTGATGCACGACGCCATCACGCTGCGCTCCGCGCGCATGTGCGACGTGGCCGAGATCGAGGAGCTCATCAACGGTTACGCCGCCGAGCGACTCATGCTCCCGCGTACCGCGGAATCGATAGAGCTCGCGCTCGACGACTTCGTCGTGGCGACCGACGCGCACGGACACATCCTCGCGTGCGGCGCGCTGAAGATGTATTCGCCATCGCTCGCCGAGGTGGCCTCGGTGGCCGTAACCCGCGAAATGCACGGCTGCGGCCTCGGCTCCATGGTGGTCACCGGCGTCGAGCAGCTCGCGCACGCCCGCGGTGTGGCCGAGCTGTTCGCGATAACGCTCACTCCGCAGTTCTTCGAGTCGCTCGGCTACGAGCGCAGCGACCGCTCGCTCTACCCCGAGAAGCTCCGCCGCGACTGTGCCACCTGCCCGCGCAAGTTCGGCTGCCCGGAGGCGTGCATGAGACGGGGGATGGGGGAGGGGCTCCTCGCGGCGGCATAGAGCTCATCGAGAGAGCGGTAGCCGACGGGGTCAGGTCTTTGATTTCGAGTCGTATGAGCGGTTGCTCATACGACTCGAAATCAAAGACCTGACCCCGTCGCCTGCCGTTTCCTCTTCCGTCCATTATCGTCCTACCTCCGGCAAGGCAGTATGAATACGAGACGATAACGGGGGAACAGGAATGCGACACCGAATTGCTGGGCTGATGGCGGGACTCATGATGATGGGAGCGCCGGTCGCGGGGGGCGCGGCGCAGGGGATTCCTCTCGTCCCGCAGCGTCCGACCGTCGGCGTGATGGGCGGCGTCAACCTGGCCAAGATCAGTGGGGATGGGTCCGATGCTCTCGACAGCCGGACCGGATTTATGGGTGGAGTCTTCATAACTTTCCACCTCACCAACTCCTTCGGCATCGAGCCCGAGGCACTCTACTCGCAGCGAGGCGCCAGCATGGACGTCGGGTCGGATGTCGATGCGACCATCAAGATGGACTACATCGACATCCCCGTTCTGCTGCGCTACGACATCCCCG
>JBIQMO010000318.1:0-4004 GCA_044463245.1 Gemmatimonas aurantiaca | reverse complement strand
GTAGAGCAACGGACTGTTAATCCGTGGGTCGTGGGTTCGAGTCCCACCTCGCGAGCTCTTCGAGGAAAAGCACGACAACCATCCGATCTTCACGAGAGGTCCACTCGCCCCGCGGGTGGACCTCTCGTCACGATTCCGGCTCATCCAGCGAGAGTACCACATGGCATCAGGGGAGCGTAGCGAGGCGAGCGGCGAGTCGCCGCTCGTGGGAGTGATCATGGGGAGCCGGAGCGACATGCAGTACATGTCCGGTGCCGCGGAGCTGCTCGAGGAGCTGGGGGTCCCCCACGAGGTGCGAATAGTCTCGGCCCACCGCACGCCCGACTGGATGACGCGTTACGCCAAGACCGCCGAGGAGCGCGGCCTGCTGGTGATAATCGCCGGCGCGGGCGGCGCGGCCCACCTCCCGGGGATGGTGGCGGCCAACACGGTTCTCCCGGTGCTGGGTGTTCCGGTCCCCGCCACGATGCTCAACGGGATGGACTCACTTCTCTCCATCGTGCAGATGCCCAAGGGCGTGCCGGTGGGGACGCTCGCGATCGGGAAGCCGGGAGCGGCCAACGCCGCTCTTCTGGCCGCGTCGATCGTCTCGCACACGCGGCCCGAGCTGCGCGAGCGGCTGCGCGCCTGGCGCGAGGCGCGCACACGTGAGGTGCTGGAGCAGGAGAAGGAGCAGTGACGGCCATCCTCCCCGGCTCCACGATCGGCATTCTCGGCGGCGGTCAGCTCGGCCGCATGGTCACTCTCGCCGCCCGCACGCTCGGCTATCATGTGATCGTTCTCGACCCGAACGCCGGGTGCGCAGCGGGACCTGTGGCGGACCGGGTAATAACCGCACCCTTCGACGACGTGGAGGCCGCCGTCGAGCTGGCGCGCGCCTCGGATGTGGTCACCGTGGAGATCGAGAAGATCGGCGTGGAGGCGATGCGGGCCGCTGCGGAGCACGCGCCCGTGCGCCCGGGCGCGCACGTGCTGCACGTCGTCCAGGATCGCGGACGCCAGAAGCGCTGGCTCACGGAGCACGGCTTCCCGGTGGGACCCTACCGCGACGCGACCACCGAGGAGGAGCTGGCCGCCGCCGCGCGTGAGGCGGGCGGCAATGCATTCGTGAAGCTCTGCACCGGCGGCTACGACGGCAGGTCGCAGTTCCGGATGACGAGTATAGATCAGGTGGGCGACGCGTGGCGCTCGCTCGGCGGCGGGCCGAGTGTGGTGGAGCAGGCGCTCGATCTCGATATGGAGATTTCCGTCCTCGTCGCGCGCCGCCCAGGCGGCGAGAGCGTGGTGTACACGCCCTCTTGGAACAGGCACGAGAACGGAGTGCTCGATTGGGCGGTGACGCCGGCCCCGGTCTCGGAAGATGTGGCGCGGCGCGCCAGCGCGATCGCGCTCGGGATTGCGGAGAAGCTCGATGTTGTGGGTCTGCTGGTGACGGAGATATTCGTGTTGCGTGATGGAACCGTCACGGTGAACGAGCTGGCGCCGCGCCCGCACAACAGCTTTCACCACACCGAGCTCACCGTGCTCACGAGCCAGTTCGAGCAGGCCGTGCGCTCGGTGTGCGACCTTCCGCTCGGTGCTCCCGACGTGGTGCGCCCCTGCGCCATCGCGAATATTTTCGGCGATCTCTGGCTCGCGGATGCGCCGCCACCCTGGGCAGACGCGCTCGAGCTGCCGAGGGTGCACATCCACCTGTACGGAAAGTCGGCGCGTCCCGGCCGGAAGATGGGGCACATCGGGGCGGTAGGTAACACTCCGACGGAGGCAGTCGAGCTGGTACGCGAGGCACGCGCCCGCCTGCGCCGGGGCGTTAGCTGAGCGCCGCTGCGGAGCGCCCGGCAGCGGCAGAGTGGGCGGCGGTGCGCGCCTTGCAAGCACTTTTCGGAACTCCAACCACGACCGTCATGCGAGCACTACAACTCTCAGCCGTCCTTGCAGCAGCAGCGGCTCTCGGCTGCACCAGGGGAGCCGTCGTCCAGACGTCGCCCGTGCGCAGCATCGCTCACGCCGACCTCTCCGATGCGTCGGGTCAGCCGGTCGGATCGGCGACGCTCACGCAGACGCCGCACGGCGTTCTGATCTCGGCGCAGCTGCACGACCTGCCGCCCGGCGTGCACGCGTTCCACGTTCATGCCGTGGGCGAGTGCAAGCCCCCGTTCACGTCGGCGGGCGGGCACTTCAACCCGGCCGAGAAACAGCATGGCATCGAGAATCCAGCCGGGATGCACGCTGGCGACATGCCGAACATCACGGTGCCGGAGAGCGGTACGATCCAGTTCCAGGTGCTCAACACCCTCACACCGCTGAGCGAGGGTAACAATCCCATCCTCGATGATGACGGCGCGGCGCTCGTCGTCCACGCCACCGCGGACGATTACAAGACCGACCCGGCAGGGAACGCCGGAGCGCGCATCGCCTGCGGCGTCATCACGCGCGGATAGCGCGCAGCGCCGCGGCGAAGCGCCGCACGATGTCGCCGGCCGGCTCCACCGAGTGGATGCCGGCCACGCTCTTCCCCGCCTGCCAGTAATCGTCCTGCGACTCGCCGAGCGACGCGCGCTTGAGCTGCCTGAACGATCGGAGCGTGTAGAAGGTGCGCATCCAGTGCTTCGTACGCCGGTTACGTAGGAGCCACTTCGCCATCGGCCCCGCCTTCGTCCCCATTCGCTCGATGTATGGCGTGCGGATCACCGAGACCGGGACCCCCGTGATGCGCTCGGTGAGGACGATATCCTTCGGTTCCGCCTCCACTATCGCTTCCTTGTACTCGTCCGTCGCGTTGCACTCGGTCGTCGCGATGAACCTGGTTCCCATCTGCACGCCATCGTAGCCGCGCTGGATTGCGCGAACGAAGTCATCTTCGTCGCCCACGCCGCCGGCACAGATGACCGGCACCGCCAGATCGCCCAGCTCATCCAGTAGCTCCTCCGCGCTCCTCGGGCCGGCATGCCCGCCGGCGCGGTCGTTCACCGCGATCAGACCGTGCACGCCACCGTCGAGCGCCTTCTGCGCCCATCTGCGCTCGGTCGCATCGTGGTAGACGATGCCGCCCACGCTCGCCGCTCGTTCGACTACCCAGCGCGGATTACCGAGCGAAGTGATGAAGAAGCGCACTCCCTCCTCGAGTGCGATATCGATCCACCGCTCCATGCGCTCGCGGTACATGCGCGACGACTGCTCGATGAGCGCGTTCATCCCGATCGGCCGGTCGGTGATCCGCTTGATGAATCGAAGCCCCTCCCGGAAGTCGTGGCCGTGCACGTAGATCATCGACACCGGCTGGACTACCCCCAGCCCCCCGGCCTCGGACACCGCCGCGACCAGCTCGGGGTTGCTGCACGGATACATCGCGCCGCAGATGATCGGTACGCTCACCCCAGCATGCTCGGTGAAGGCTGTCGCTAGATCCATCGCTTCAGCGGGCATGACGCGCTCCGTCACTGTGTGCCACCGCGTCGGCACTCGTCGCTCGAGCGCCGGCATCGCGGTCCTCCCGCGGCCCCACGAGCCAGCGGGCGGTCCCCTTCGCCACCACATCGCCGGTCGAGTCGCGCACTATCGATTCTATGATGTGCTCCCCTCTGGTCGATGCGTCCACGATCGGAGTCGAGCACTCGGCCACGAGCTTGCCGCGCGCCTTCTTGAGATACTCGATCGAGAACGCGGTCAATATCGAGCGTGCCTCCGACGGGAGGCTAGCGATCATCGCCAGTCCGCTCGTCACCTCCGCCAGGTTGGCGAGCGCTATAGCGTGGATGGAGTGCAGGTGGTTGCGCACCGCGCGCCGGTCGCGCATCGACACCCGCGCGTAGCCGGGCCCGAGCTCCTCCACGCTCGGCCGCGCGGTTCCTGTGTACGGCACCTTGAAGCCGAGTAGACGGCTGAAGATCCACTTCCCCGCCGGGAGCGGGCTCAGTGTACGCCAGAGACGAAGCATGGAATGACGGGGTCAGGTCTTTAATTTCGAGCAGGTACCACCGCGGCTCGGCCGCGGTGGTACCTGC
>JBIQMO010000317.1:0-4005 GCA_044463245.1 Gemmatimonas aurantiaca | reverse complement strand
ACTTGCGCTCGTCCACCCAGTAGTCGAAGCCCGGCTTGTCGTCCACCGTGGAGAAATACACGGGGGCGGTGATGGTGGGATCGAAGGTGACGCCGTGGCTGATGTAGAGGTGGACGATGTCCTTGAACTCCTTCGAGCTCGTGTCCACGTGCACCCACGACGGGTACGCAGGCTTATCGCGCGCGAGCTCGTCGCCGCCGAGCACGTGCTCCACCCGGTCGATCCCCATGAGGATCGCGTCCTTCGCGTTGGTGCTGTTGCGGAAGCCCGACTCGAGGTGCCCGGTGACGGTGAGCCCGTGCCGGTGCGCGCAGCGGATGAGCGCGCGCAGCGCGCCGGGTGAGATCCCCTTCGCCTTGAAACCGCGCACACCGAGCGCGGACCACTTGTCCACATCGGCGCACACCTCGGCGGGCGTGATGTCACGCTTCCAGTCACGCCGCGCGGTGCCGAAGTAGGGACCCGAGTTGTAGATGCGAGGGCCGATCTGCTCACCGGCGTCGATGCGCTTGCGGGTCTCCATCATCCCTTCGGGATCGTACTCGCCGGCGGGGAAGGTGGAGGTGACGCCGTTGGCCAGGAAGATGAGTGGATTCCAGGTGTACTCGTCGTTCCGCACGCCGCCCTCGCCGAGGGTCATGTTGTAGTGCGCGTGCACGTCGAAGAAGCCGGGGAGGATGTACTCGTCGTCACCGAGCTGGATGAGCTTCGCGTTCGAAGTGTCGTCCTCGGACATCTTCCCGTCGGTGACGAGCAGCTTCCCGCCGCGCACGAGGATGCCGCGGTTGCGCTGCACCGTGTCGGCGGTACCGGTGAAGACCCAACCGCCTCGAATGATCACCGCGTCCTGGGCGGGAAGGCGTACGGGCGTGAAGGCGGCGCTGATCGTGGTGATGATTGCCGCAGCGAGCGTAGTGGCGAGTCCCGCTGTGCGGATCGCACACGAAGTGGTCGGGCGGCGGGGCATCATGGGTGGGTGGTGGGAGTCGGCGGGACACTTGACGAGCACGATATCTCTCCTGAGATCGGTAGACCGCATGTCATACGATGGAAGGGCGCCGTGCGCTGTGTTTCTCACGCCTCTTCCCAGAAGATCCTGCTCGAGATCGGCTCCGCGTTCATGAGCGCCTGGAAGTCGGGGTCGCTCTCGACCGTATCGATGAACGCGGAGTGCGAGGGGTAATCCTGGCTCCACAGCTCGTGGAATCGCATGTCGCGCGGACTCGCGGCGGGAAATACGAGATCGCACACCAGGTGCGCGACCTGCCTGTCGCTCTCGGGGAAGTCGTGCGCGCGCTCGTCGGAGAACTGGCGTACGAAGTACAGATGAATCCGCGGTCCATCGGCATCGATGTACGCGCCCATCTGCACGAGGGTATCGCAAGCCGCGCCCTCGACCGGCTCGCGCAGGAAGCGCTTGAACACCTTCCAGGCGAGCCACGGCTGGAGGAGGTCGGGGGCGAGCCCTGCCTCCTCGAAGAGGTGCTGGAGCCGTTCGGTGGTCTCGACGAAGTGCATGGCCGTCATCGCCCGCCAGGAACAGCTCGCTGGCGTCGGTTCATCTGATGAAGCTCGTGTGGCGCGCAGCGAGTGCGATCTCTTTACAGAGGGCGAATCGTGATCCGGTATCCCGATGCACCGTGCCGCGCCGACGGTGAATCATGGTTTCTCTGGCCGGCGCGCGAAAGTGGAGCGGCCTCCTCGACGGAAGGCCGGCCCGGCGCCACGCGGCGCTGTCAGGCTGCGGAGGTGACGTGTGGCTGCCGGGGCGGCGTTAGACTGCGAGGTCGGTGTTAGACTGCAGGGATAGCGCTCAGGCTGCGGTCGCGGTATTAGGCTGCGGCCGCGGTACTAGGCTGCCGGAGCGGTGTTAGGCCGACAGCGCGGGTCAGTCTAACGCCGCGGCTGCCGGAAGGGAGTTGCCGCCTCACCCGCTCTCGCTCGTACGCCCGGGCGTGCCAGGGTGTCCAAGTTAGGCTGTCCGGCCTCACGGCCTAACGCCCTGCCGCGCAATAGGCGCCGAGTGAGACCCCTAGCCCGCGATGATCATGTTCACCCGGTGATCATGCTCAACTGAAAACCGGCGCCTCGTCCGCGCTTGGGCCGTACACGCCGGGCACCAGCGCGCCCGTCTGGCGCAGATAGACGGTGAGCTGGCCGCGGTGGTGGTACCAGTGGTTGAGCATGATGCGCCTGAGAAAGGCCGCGCGCGGGATGGTCACGAGGACCCGATCGCCATCGACCATCTTCCAGGAAGCCGCGAGCGAGTCGCCGTCCATCGACCCGAGGAGCTCCCGCGCCTGCTCGAGGCTCTGGTCGAGGGCGTCGAGGAGCTCGGCTCTGCTCGACGCGGAAGGGCGGGGGATTCCGTTGGGCTTCACCTCGAACACCTCCAGCGTGGATACCTGGGTCAGCGCACCTGGGATGGTAGCGACGTGCATGGCGAGCTGACCGAGCGAGAAGGACTTTTCGTGCGGCCGCCAGTTGAGCCTGTCTTCGGGGACGCGCTCGAGGACACGGCGCGTGACGGTGGCCTCATTATCGAGCTCCTGCAGGATGTCTTCGCGGGTCAACATGGTGATCCCTCCCGGGTTCTACTATATAGTGGCACCGCACCAGTTGCGGGCCGCCGCCGGAATCGTTAACGTACCGACTGGTTGGTATGTTATAGCAAGGTACGACCATGTCAAGTGCAATGAAAAGACACGCATCGAACGATAGCCCCGGAGCGCGGCGGACGCGCGCGCCGGTCGAGACGCGGCAGAAGATCCTCGGCGCCGCGTTCCGCGAGATCTACATCCGCGGCTTCCAGGCGGCGAGCCTCGACCGGATCCTCGCCGACGCCGGAGTGACCAAGGGCGCGCTATACCACCACTTCCCCGACAAGGCGTCGCTCGGCTACGCCGTCGTGGACGACGTCATCCGCGGCCACCTCCTTGCGCGCTGGCTCGGCCCGCTCGAGGATGTAGGTGAAGATCCCCTCGCCGCGCTGCAGCGTGCATTCAGATTGCGGGCAAAGGAGGTGCAGCCGCACGAGGTGGAGCTCGGCTGCCCGCTCAACAACCTCGCGCAGGAGATGTCGCCGCTCGATGACGAGTTCCGCGCCAGGATCGAGGCGATCTTCGACCAATGGCGCGAGGGGTTCCGGAAGGTGATCGAGAGCGCGAAGGCGAAGGGGATCGCGCGAAAGGACGTGGATGCTCGGCAGGTCGCGGCATTTCTCGTAGCGGCCGCCGAGGGCTCCTTCGGGCTGGCGAAGAACGCGCGGAGCCTGGCGATGTTCAGATCGAACATGGAGATGCTGGCGGAGTATCTGGAAACGCTGCGCGCATGAGGATTGAAACCGCGCGCGCAGTCCGCCCGTTACGAAAGAACTTGTACCGACACACACCTGCGCCGCGCACGGGAAGGGGACATTTCATTTGACTGATGCATCCACACAGGCGGGACTCGAGCCGGAGATGACGCTCTCAGGCGAGATGTCCGCTTCACCCACCGCAGCCGCCGCACAGCCCGCTCCCGCCGCGTCGAAGCCTGGCAGGCGTCGCTACGACAGATCGATCGTCGAGGGACCGCTACCCGCCGCCGTATGGAAGCTCGCGTGGCCCACCATGCTCACGAACATCGTCGGTGGTCTGCAGGGGCTCGTCGACCAGGTGATGGTTGGGCACATGGTCGGCTTCACCGGCAACGCAGCGATCGGCGTGTCGTCGCAGATATTCATCGTCGTCATCTCCTTCATCATCTCGCTTTTCATGGGGATGAGCGTGTTGGTGTCGCGCTTCGCCGGCGCTGGAGACGAGGAGAAGGTCAACCGCACGGTGTACCAGGCGTTCATCACGGCGATCGGGATCTCCTTCCTGATACTCGCGCCCGCCGGCTACTTCCTCGCGCCGTACCTGCTAGACATCATCAACGCCGCTCCCTCGGTGCAGCGCGAGGCGCTTCCGTATCTCAGGATCATGTTCCTCTTCAGTGGAGGGATGATGATCTACTTCATGATGA
>JBIQMO010000316.1:0-4006 GCA_044463245.1 Gemmatimonas aurantiaca | reverse complement strand
GCGGGCCAGCACGCACGCACCGTGCATCCGGTGGAGCTGCTCGATGCATCGTACGCGGAACGCGCCCCATAGCGCATCGACGTCCGGCGCCGTTAGGTTGCGAACATGATCGATGTCGTATCGCGGTCAGCGCCGCTCGGTTCGTTAGAGGAGCTTTCATCGTGAGCACCGACCTGTCCACCGACGGAGAGATGCCCTTCGCCGGAGACGTCGCCGGTCAGCCAGTGGTCATGCACTACGGTGACATCGCTCGCGAGTACGCCGCTTTGCGCGAGGGTGCGATGCTGGTGGATCGGAGCTTTCGCGGGCGGATGCGGGTGAGCGGGGTGAAGGCGGCGGAGCTGATCACCGGGATGGTGACGAACGACGTTCTCGCGCTCCGAAGCGGATCGGGGCTGTACGCGGCCGCGCTCAGCCCGAAGGGCAAGATCGTGGCCGATCCGCGCATCTTCGCGCTCGACGATCACCTGCTCGTGGACGTCCCGCCGCGCGCCTGGCCCGGCTGGGTGGCGCTCGTGCGCAAGTTCATCAACCCGCGGCTCGCTCCGTATTCGGACATCTCGTCGGAGATCCGCGACATCGGAGTCTTCGGCAGGACGTCGCGGCGCGTTGCCGCTGCCGCATCGGGAGCGCCGGTCGAGCAGCTCGCGGCATTGCAGCCCAACCATCACGTGTCGGTGGAGAGCGATGGACGTCGCATCACGGTGGCTCGCTCGAACGCGATCGGCATGGAGGGTTACGAGATCTTCCTTCCCGCCGATTCCTTCGTGCGGTGTTGGGAACAGGCCGTGGAGGCGGGCGCCCGCCCCGGCGGCCTCCTCGCGTGGGAGATAGCGCGCATCGAGGCGGGCCGGCCGGAATGGGGACTCGACATGGATGACAACACGATCCCCCAGGAAGCCAACTTCGATGAGCTCGAGGCGCTCTCCTACACGAAAGGCTGCTACATCGGGCAGGAGGTCGTGGCCCGAGTGCACTTCCGCGGACATGTAAACCGACATCTCCGCGGCCTCATCTTCGGCCAGAACGAGCCTCCTCCGCCGGGTGCGCTGCTCTTCGATCAGTCGGAGAAGCAGGTGGGCGACGTGCGGTCGAGTGCGCTCTCGCCGCGGCGTGGAGCGATAGCGCTCGCGATGGTCCGCCGCGAAGTCCAGCCCGGCGCGCTGCTACGCGCGCGCTGGGATGGCGGCGAGCTCCAGGCCGAGGTCCGCGACCGGGCCAGCGGCAACGCCCCGTGAGGAAGTAGCGCCAACACCCCGGAGCCCCCGTGCCCCTCGCGCTCGTGACCGGTGCCACCGGCCAGGTAGGATCCCATATCATCGAGCGCCTGAGGGCGGACGGTTGGCGCTCGCGCGCGCTGGTGCGAACACCGGCCGCGGCTGAGTGGCTCGCCGTCGACGGTGTGGAGCTCGCGCGGGGCGACGTACTCGATGCCGCAAGCTTTCGCGACGCCGCCGCGGGGTGCGACGCCATCTTCCACGCCGCCGCCACGGTCACCGCGCGCGGCGGGTGGGAGCTCTATCGCGAGTCCAACGTCGGTGGTACGCGCAACGCGATAGATGCCGCTGCGGCGAGCGGTGCTCGACTCCTCCACGTGAGCAGCGTGGCTGTCTACGGCGGTTCCGCGCGATACGGGGACAGGCCGACCGACGAGAGCACCCCGCTCGCTCCGCTCCCCGAGAGCGCCTTCTACGCGCGCAGCAAGCGCGAGTCGGAGCGGCTGGTTCTCGACGCGCACGCTTCGGGGCGGGTATGGGCCGCGGCCGTGCGCCCGGACGTGATCTACGGCCGGCGTGACAGGCAGTTCGTCCCACGGCTCGCGCGGGTACTCGAGCGCGGATTCTTCCCGGTACTGAACGGCGGTGCGAGCACCCTCGCGGTCGTCCACGCCGCCAGCGTCGCGGACGGCGCGGTGCGTGCGGTCGGCATCGACGCGGCTGGCGGCCAGGCCTACAATCTCGCCAACGACTTCCCCGTCACCGTCGCCGAGTTCGCGCGACTGGCGGGCGAGGGACTCGGCCGGCGCGTTCGTCTCGTCTCCTTCCGGATCACGCTGGCGCGAGCCGCGCTTGCAGTGGCACGGGGCGCGTTGCGCGCCGTCGGAAGCGGCGCGATCGCGGCACAGTCCTCCGGTACTCTCGATTTCCTCTCTCGCGACAATCCGTTCACATCGGAGCGCGCGCGCCGGGAGCTGGGCTGGGCGCCGCCGGTCAGGCCGGAGATCGGAGTGCCGGACGCCTTTCGATGGTGGAAGGAGCACCATCGCCGATGATCGCCGAACCGCTCCCCACCGCACTTCTCCTCACGACCTTCGGTACACTCCTCGCGCTCGCGGTCTTTTTCAGCCGCGCGACCGAGCGAGTGAGCGTTCCGGTGGTGCTGATCTTCCTCATCACCGGGATGCTCGCGGGATCGGAGGGGATCGGCGGAATCGCGTTCGACAACTACGAGTTCGCGGTTCGACTGGGCACGATAGCGCTGGTACTCATCCTCTTCGATGGCGGCCTGAATACATCGCTGTCGTCGTTCAGGCTGGTCGCGGCGCCCGCAGGAGTGCTCGCCACCATCGGTGTGATAATGATGGCCGGCGTGGGTGCGCTCGGCGCGCGTGCGCTCGGGCTCCCGTGGCCGGCCGCGCTGCTGGTGAGCGCCGTGGTGTCGTCCACCGATGCAGCCGCGGTCTTCGCCGTGCTGCGCGGGAGCGGACTGCATCTGAAGCGGCGCGTGGGAGTCACGCTCGAGGTGGAATCCGGCGCGAACGACCCGATGGCGGTGATCCTCACGCTCTCACTGACCAGCAACCTCGTCTCGCCGACGCCGTCTTTCGGTTGGCAGATGGCGCTCGATGTGCTGCGGCAGATCGTCCTGGGTGTGGCGCTGGGCATAGCGTTCGGCAAGGGCGGCACCTTCCTGCTTCGCAAGCTTCGTGTTGCGACCGTGGGCCTCTACCCCGCGCTCACGCTCGCGATAGCGTTCCTCTCCTTCGGTGTGCCGACAGTCGTTGGCGGGAGCGGCTTCCTCTCGGTTTACATAACCGGGATGCTGCTGGGGAGCGGGGAGCTCCCCTACCGCCCGGGACTCACGCGCGTGCACGACGCGCTCGCGTGGCTGAGCCAGATCACGATGTTCCTCGTGCTCGGTCTCCTCGTGACGCCGTCGCACCTCCTCCACGTTGCCTGGCTGGGTTTGGCGCTCGCGCTCTTCCTTTCGTTCGTTGCGCGTCCACTCGTCGTGGCCCTCTGCCTCATCCCCTTCAGGTATCCCGCGAAGGAGATCGCCTACATCGGCTGGGTGGGGCTGCGCGGAGCGGTGCCCATCATCCTCGGCACCTTCCCCGTGCTCGCAGGAGCGCCGGGCGCGATGTTCATCTTCGACATGGTGTTCTTCATAGTCGTGGTGAACGCCTTCATCCCCGGTGCGACTCTGCCGTGGGTGACGCGGCGGATGGGGCTCGAGGTGGCGGAGCCGCCGCCTCCCAAGGCGGTCCTCGAGATCGAATCGATGCAACCGCTCAACGGCGAGCTGATGTCGTTCTATGTGGACCCCGCGCTCGCGGTCACGGGAGTGAAGCTGCAGGAGCTACCCTTTCCCGAGGGCGCGGCGGCGGCGCTGATCGTACGAGGGCAGGAGCTCGTGGCGCCGAAGGGACAGACCGTGCTGCAAGCGGGCGATCACGTCTACGTCTTCTCGCGCCCCGAGGACAAGCCGTTCATCCAGCTCATGTTCGGAAGACCGGAGAGCTGAGGAGCACCTGCCAGGATGGAAAAGCGGGGATGCAACTGCATTGCATCCCCGCGTTCCTTGCAGCGGTACCGCTCGCGCTTAGTGAGTCGTGTCGGCGGGGGCGGTGCTATCCATCTTCATCGTGCTGTCGTGCATCATCGCCGTATCAGTCGACGGTGCGGGTGCCGGCGCCATCGCGGGCGCTGCAGCCGTGTCGCTCGCCGGGGTGTTGTCCTTAGCCGTGCAAGCGCCGAGAAGTACCACGGCAGCTACGAGGGCCAGA
>JBIQMO010000315.1:0-4016 GCA_044463245.1 Gemmatimonas aurantiaca | reverse complement strand
CGCCTGGAGCTGATCCGGGCCGCGCTGCACGAAGCGCTCGTGTCGGGCGAGTACGACAGACACCGCGTAATTGTAGACGGGTTGGCGGAGGAGTTCGACATCATGGATGTCGCTGCCGCCGCCGTGTGGCTGGTGGATGAAGCGACGGGGGGCGAGGAAGAAGAGGCCGAGGAGATATCCGCGACAGCGGCGGCGGCGGAGCCGGTGGAGCGCAGGGGAGGCGGCGGTAGGCGTTCGGCGCGCCAGAAGAAGAGTCCGGAGCGGCAGGAGCGACAAGGGCGCCGGGCCGGACGGCGGGCGCCCGTATGGGATGTGGCGCGCCTCTTCGTGGGAGCCGGGCGGGCGGCTGGTGTGCGTCCCGGCGACCTGGTGGGCGCGATCGCCAACGAGGTGGGAATCGACTCGGACATGATCGGCTCGATCGAGATCTCCGATCGTTTCTCCCTCGTGGAGGTGCCGGACGAGATCGCGGATGAGATCATCTCCGCGCTCCGCGCCAGCACCATCAAGGGGCGCAGAGTGACCGTGAGGCGCGATCGCGCCGATCAGTGAGAGTGCCCGGGGTGGAAGTGGAGGTGCTATCCTATCAGAGATAAGAACGACTATCCATCGACGAATAAAAGCAAATGCCGGCTCACGATGCTTGCTGCTCGGCAAGGTGACCCGGCCACTCGCTCATCCGATTGCCAAAAACTCCCTCATCCGCTGTAGCTCCGATTCGATTGCCAGCTTGAAGGAGCGATCGCGCGGTGCGCGCGATTGGATGTAACCGAGCTCGGAGCTGAGCTTCCCCTCCTTTACGGAGAGATTCGCCCAACCGATCACGCTGTCGCGCCAGAGGAGCGGTAGAGCGTAGTAGCCGAGCTTACGCTTGTGCGCCGGAGTATAGGCCTCGAAGCGGTACGTCCACCCCCACAACAGCTCGAAGCGATCTCGATCCCATACCACGGGATCGAACGGAGTCAGTAGCCGTACCGTGTCGGGCGGCGTATGGTGTGCCCCATCCTCTTCGGCGGGCCAGTACCAGTCGACGCCATCTACGCGCGCATGCGCGAGCCGTTGCTTCGCGCGCGTGAGTGCACTCTTCAACTCCACGCGCCATTGTGGCAGTGCGCGTCCACTTCGCGTGGGTGCACGGCGCCACGCTCCCGTACGAACTCCAGCAGCGACTGCGCGCGCTTACGGCGCGCGGATCGGGTCGGCCTGCACGAAGCCGAGCCGCTCGATGGCACCGTTCAGCGTCGTCGGTTCGAAGAGGCTGCGAGCGACGGCGAAGCGTCGCAGGTCATCCAGCCTTAGTGGCATTACCAAACCTCGTCTCGAGTTCGCGCAGCTGCAGCGAGCGGAACGACACCACTTATAAGATGCGGTCGTGCGCGGCGACGCGGGTCTCCATCTTGCGGCCTCGCGCACGACCCCGGACCGACGCGCCCGGTGACTGTGCGGCAACTCGCCGCAGGGCACCGAGACCTTGGTCGCCCCGGTGCCCGAGCTGGAGCACACCATCCTGCCCATGCAGGAAGGAGGTGGCCATGAGGAACCACCTCACACGCATCATATGCACGGCCATGCTCGGCTGTGGCCTCGTCGCCTGCAGCGACCATCCCTCGATCGTCGAGCCGCGCGCAAGCGTGCCGGCTCTCCAGCAGGGCGGACCACCGACGCCAGTCGAGCCGGGACGAGTCGTCGACGAAGGTTCCAGTGCGATCGGTGGCTTCCCGGTGCTGGTGGAGGTGGCTGGCAAATTGAAGCTGCTCGAGCTCCCCGGCGGGCGCACGATTCTCGTCGCTCCGGGCTTCAATGAGACATTTACGAACGGCAACACGGGGACGACTCTAACGCTGAACGTGACCGGCCCTATCCAGAACAACTCTCTGCCGGACGGCGGCACGGAGCTCGTGTTCAGCGGAAGCGACAAACCGTCATCCCCGCGAAGGCGGGGATCATTAGCCGTCATCCCCGCGAAGGCGGGGATCATTAGCCGTCATCCCCGCGAAAGCGGGGATCCATGTTACTCAACTAAACATGGATCCCCGCTTTCGCGGGGATGACGGGGATGACGTACTGTCGCTTTCGCGGGGATGACGGGGATGACGTCCTGTCGCTTTCGCGGGGATGACGCCTCGTCGCTTTTGGTGGGATGGCGCTTCGTGGTCGGTGGGGACGGCTCCCGCTACGCCTGCTCGATCCTGCTTGACCGGCGCCCGTCTGCTGGCATCATGAAGCCGATACGCGCCAGGTGCCCGTCGGCGCAGAAGGTCCCGTCCGGACAATTGCGTTCGTACTGCGCCAGACCGCAGGGGTACACTGCTTCCAGAACAGGGATGGGAACGACGACGCTGATCGCCCCTACGAGTACGCTCATACCTCACCAGGGGGATGGGGGAGGGCGATGGCTGTGTGTCGCCACTCGTGCAGCACGAGAAGATGTGAAAAAGCAGCCGCATCGCTTCTATCGACGGCAGGAGCCGCCCCCACCGCACACTCTCATCTAGGGTTTCTGGCATGGTGGTACGTCATGGAAGTGTCGGCCCGCGCCTCCTCGGTGGAGATGGGCCGCTCCAACCACCGCAGGAGGGTGCGATGACGAAGCGCCGCCAACAGAGTGGCGACACACTCCGAGCCCCGCACTACGAATACGAGGCCGAGACGAACGTGCGCCGCGCCACTGGCGGCGTTCCCGTCACGGGCGAAGTGTTGTGGCGCGGCGAAATAGTCGTGCCGATGGTGGGTGAGCGCGCGCTGATCACGGTGGAGCGCTCTCCCGAGGGGACGGCTCCGTCTGACGCCACGCTGGCCGTGCCGTTCGAAGAGATCGACGCCGTGCTCACTCTCCTCGCTGGGCTCGTCGACCAGGCCCGGAGCGCCGGTGTGTTGGATAAGAGAAGGAGAGGACAATGATCATCTACACAGACACTGTCTTCTTGCCGAAGTACGGCGTCGAGCTCACGATCACTCGCAAGCATGGGCAGAGGTGGTGGGTGGTGGGCAACTTTTGCTCGGAGGGCGGCGCTCGCGAACGAGCGCGCAAGCAATGGCGAGCAATGACGAGCAATTGGTTCGGTCTCCTCTGGCTCCGATGGCTTTACGGACGCGAGCATTGCTGGCGTGGGAAGCGTGGCGCGAGACGGTGCGACCTTCGCTCGTTGCGCGGCGATGCGGGCCTCGATCTTGCGGCGCGGCGCACGGCTCCGGACCCACGCGCCCGGTGAGTGAGCGGCAATCTGCCGCCGGGCGCCGAGACATGGCCGCCCCGGTGCCCGAGCTGGAACACACCAACCTGCCCGCGCAGGAAGGAGGTGGCCATGAGGCACCACATCGCACGCACCGCGTGCACGGCCGCCATGCTCGGCTGTGCACTGGTCGCCTGCAGCGACCGTCCCTCGATCGTCGAATCGCGAGTAACCGGGCCTGCTCTCGAGCAGAGTGGGCCGCCGACTCCTGTCGAGCCGGGACAGGAAGAAGACCAGATCGCCAGCGAGATTTGCGGCTTCCCGTATCTGGTGGAGGCCACCGGCAAGTTGAAGACACTGGAGCTCCCCGGCGGGCGCATGTTTGCCATGAGCCCGGGCCTGAGGGGGACGATCACGAACGGCAACACGGGGACGACGGTAACGCTGCCGCTGACCGGCCCTATCCAGTTCAACCCCTTGCCGAATGGCGGCACCGAGGTCGTGTTCACGGGCCACAACATCGTGGGCGATCCGGAAGCGGGCTGGCTGGTGCTGGTCATCGGGCATTTCAACGCCATTTTCGACGCCGAAGGAGGCCTGGTGCAGGACCTGTCGGGCACCGGGCAACGCATCGACCTCTGCGCGCTGCTCGCCTGAGCGGAGGCCACGCCATGTAGTGTGCGTTTCACCAACCGTCATCCCCGCGAAAGCGAGGATCCGCACAAGCCGTCGTCCCCGCGAAAGCGGGGATCCATTTTGGTTGAGCAACATGGATCCCCGCTCTCGCGGGGATGACGGCTAATGATCCCCGCTTTCACCGGGATGACGGCTAATGATCCCCGC
>JBIQMO010000314.1:0-4027 GCA_044463245.1 Gemmatimonas aurantiaca | reverse complement strand
ACTACTTCTTCCTCAAGATCCGAGCAGCATTCCCCGGTATTCCGTGAAGAACCTTCAATTATGTGATCGCGGTGCGCGTATCTTCCGTGCGGCGGCCGCCCGTAGACCAGGACTAAAATCCCGCTGGCGCACAGTTGGGCTATTACGTGCGCCACATCGAAGCCTGCCTCAGCGGAGTAATGGCTTCGCAGGCCCGTCTCTATCTCGCTTTGGCGGACAGCGACACCCAGTTCTCGCGTGAGAGCTAGAACGGTCGCCGCCACGGTCCTACGACGACTCGGCCCCTTCCTAGCCACGCCGGGCATTAGAACGCGCCCCCATCGTTAGGACGAAACCAAACATGCTCGAATATCGGGGCGCAGAACGGCACTTCCGTCCGGTGAATCTTGGGCCCGGTGCCACGAGCGGCCTCGAGGTACAGCTGCGCGTGGCGGATGAAGCGGCCGACGGGGAGCGGTCGACCCGAGGTAACGACCGACTCGATATACGTCTTCCAAGATTCTGGAGTAATCGAGTCAACATGGTCCTGCCAACGTGGAAACCACGTCAGGTAGATATCCGGCGCCTTCTCAGGCGGAACGAGACCGATCTCCTCGACCAGCGGCCAGCGATGCCCTCGTTCGATATCCTGGTCAACGATGCGGCGGAACGGCCTCGTGCCAACGGCCAGCACACCGACACCGCGCTCAGTTCCGCCGGCGTGGATCCCACCCTTTCTGCGGTCCATCTGGGCTGCCTCGGCGATAACGTCGCGTATGACGGTCATCCCAGCCTCGGAGGTGTACTCCCCTTCTTCGATGAGCAGGGCAACCACGTTTTGCTCGATGCAGGTGGCGACGATTTCCTTGAGGATCTGCGCGTCAGTCTTTCTACCACCCCGCATGCGCAGATACGGCGGCGAGCCCCGGAGCGCCGTCAGAATCGTAATCAGGCAATCCCGCTCATTCTGAGCTTTGAGGCGGCCGACCAGGACGAGGCGCCGCTGCTTATAGCCCGTTGTCTCGGTGCGGCGACGCAGTTCTTCGGCGTCCCACTCATCGATTACACGCTCGAGGCTGAATGTTTTGCCAGCGCTCTTGTCTGCAATTGCGGCGATGGCCGAGCGACTCGAAATAGCGGTCTCAAGCAGCTTCCGTAGCATCGCCTTCGAGTCGACATCTTCGATGATCGGGAACCCTTCATCCAACTGTTCTGGGGTGATCTTGTCTGTCATTGAAAACTCTGGTCAGGTTTCTGGTGTGTTTGTGATTCGGAAAGCACGCTGAAGCACTGGCGCACAGTGGTCGCTTCGGAGGTTGTATCTCAGCGGGGACCAGTCGATGGCGGCGTTTCGCTGCTCCGGTCCTGCGATTCTGCGAAGCCGGCCAGGCCCCTCAGCCAGATGTCGACGGCGGCGCGCTGTGGCGGAGGTGCGCGTGGCGCCTTGGGTGGGCCGCTAACCGGTGGCTTGGGGCGTCGCCGAGGGATGGTTATGTTGCGCCGCTTCCTGGGAACCCTTTCAGGTCGGGTGCTGGGTTCCTGGCCTTTAGAGGGCGACGCACCAGTAGCCGTTGTACCCTGCGCGGGCCTGCTTTCGGATACCGACTCCTTCTGCGAAGTCTTCGCGCCGTCCGTCGGTGGGCTCGCATCATCCCGATTCTCCACTGCGATACCGCCGAGCCATACTTCGGCGCCGCTCAGCGGAGTCGAGCTGCCGTCGACGATGATCTCGGACAGGTTCGCCGTGTCGTCGCTGCCATCTGGAGTCGGCGCGCGACGTGGCTTCGCCTCATCCGCGATCTTTCCGCCAGCAGCTGCTTGCGCCTGGCGGAAGCGTTCCTCGCCCATGCTGCGCTTCGCCCGCTCGTTCTGGGCCTCTTGCATTCGCTCACTGAAGCCACCGGTCATTTCTTTCCTGGCTTCAGCGACGTAGGCGGAATCGCGCGCTGCAGAGGCATCGCGGAGCAGCGGTACATGCACCAGTGCATGTCGCGGCCCATCTACCACCCAGATGCATTGCATAAGGGGGTGTATATGCGCGACCACGCTTTCACCGACCGGCAGAATGCGACCGTTGATCCGGTGGTCGAACATATAGACGACATTGTCCTGCTGGAGCTGGATACTTCCCTTGCTCGCGGTAACGGTCTTGGTGGGAAGCGCACGTACGAGCGGATCGCTCGGTGTCAGTTGGTGGCTGCGCGGCCTCTTGGACATGAACGCGTCGTGGGGCGTCATGCCATGGGCCGAGTGTTTCCGCTCCTCGTTATAACGCTTGACGATTTTTGGGAGAATGAAGAGCTCGAGGTCCTCGATGCGCGGCAGATCTTCCGGTAGCACCTCTATCTTGCGAGGCAACCTTGCATTGGTGGCTGCCGACCGCACACGGGCGCGCTGTTGACTCTCACGGATCCGGTCGGTCGGGATGTAAGTACCGATGTACCCGTGCTGCCCTGCGAAGAGAGTCTCGATCTGACCCTTGAGCCGCCAGCCAGCGATTTCCTGAAGGCCGTTCCTATAAGGACGATAATCGGGAAGAAGGTTTATCTCGGTGGGGATGAACGGCTCCACTGCATCCTTCCAAGCGCGGTGGGTCCCGTGCCCGTCCATCCTGATGTGATCGGGGAGGAAGCCGGCATATGGCGTGAGGATGGCCGGTGCAAGTTCTCGACGTGTCGCCTTGAGAAACGCCGCAGTCACATCCTGCGTATCAAAACCGGAAAACAGCTGTCCGCTTTTCTTCCCTCTCCGGCGGCGTGGGTCGCATACGTGCCATGCCACTACTGCGCGACTCACATAGTCGAGCACGAACGCTACGTAGATCAGCGTCGAGACCCACTTCCGGAAGAACTCGCTCCAGATCCCAATCCAGATCGGTACGACGAGTTCATCCTCCGTGGCACACTCGTAGGGACGGGTGTAGGGCAGTGTTTCGTGGGGCACGCCATCGACTTCGGCTGGCCTGCGACCATGGACTTCCGCTGATCGCTGGAGGACGCCACCTCGGGCCTTTTCGATGAGCTGGCGCAGCACCCACTCACCGGGTAATCCGAGCCCATACTTCTTCGCCACGATATCCAAGCGTTCGATGAATCTGGAGGTGCCGAGAGTTGGTGTCTCCTCGATATCGAGTTCGAGTGCTGCCTGTAGTCCGTTAGACAGCTTCCTTCTCGGCCTGCCACCCGCGTGCTTCGGCAAGAAGTACGATAAGTCCCGCCGTTTCTCATCCGATGCCATCTCCCACATCTGCGCCAGAGAGCAGATGGTCGGGCGTGTGGGTTCCCAACCATCGAGCTGGTCATGAATCTTCTTGACAGCATCCACCATGTCGCGCGGACGAGGTCCCGCCGCCGCTGCAGTCTTTGCGACGAGGAGCCGGCGCTTGGCCACCAACCAGCGCCTAACCTCGGCCGAGGCGAGTTTCGCCTTGTGGCTCGGGGGAGTGCGCGCTTCTGGTCTTGCCGGGCGGTCGTGAAATTGTGCCATCGTTCTGCGCGGGCTGCCGTTCGAGAGATCAACTGCGCCGAATTCAACGGTTGCTTAGGGCTCCAAAAAAACAGGCTACGGCACAGTGAGACGAAACCAATGGCAGGCTGCCCATATTTCTGGGCACAGTGAACGGCTCTCAGCGGGTCGTTTTTCGGGAAGCTGCGCTAACGCATGACGGATCCGGTCATGCGCCTCTCGGACGTGGCCGAGAGCGAGCTTCTCCGGCGCTCCGTATGAGAGCCTGTGGGGGAGGATTGCGCAGCACGCCAAGTTGTTCGCGTGTTGCACCAATGAGCGAGGGCGGAGCGCCTGGGGAAGGGCATCGACACGCCTTCGAGCCAGGATCGCGTTAGCGGGGCTTGCCAGCACAAGCGACCTCCTTGATGGCACGGAGCTCTTTGCTTCCTGCAACAGGACCTGCTCCTGTTCTCCGCTGCGCCACCGGAGGCTGCCCCGGCACCTCGCGTACCCGCCACCTAGCCGCGTTGACGGCGGAAGGAGGGCGGTGTCAACGGCGATTGAAATTGCACACTTTCGGCGGTTGAAATTGCACACTCGG
>JBIQMO010000313.1:0-4041 GCA_044463245.1 Gemmatimonas aurantiaca | reverse complement strand
TCCTTCTATCTCACCTACGGTGTGCTCGACAAGCTGGACATCGGAGTGGTGCTTCCGATCGTGCACACGAGCTTCCGCGGAGAGAGCAACGCGCAGATCGTTCCCTTCGGCGGGCCGCCGGTGGCGCACTTCTTCGGCGGTACGCCCGAGAACCCGGTGCTCACAGCATCGCGCTTCGAGGAGGGATCGGCCACCGGGCTCGGAGATGTCGCGGTGCGGATCAAGGTTAACGCTCGCGATCGCGAACCGGTGGCCGTAGCCTTCCTGGCGGACGCGCGCTTCCCGACCGGCAGTGAGTCAGACCTGCTCGGCTCCGGAGACTTTGCCGCGCGCGGGCTCGGCATCGTCTCGGCGCAGTTCGGCCAGTTCTCGCCCCACGCGAACGTCGGCTATCTCTATCGCGGCGGCTCGATGACCAACGACGCGGTGCTCGCGAGCGCGGGCTTCGACAATCTCCTCGCGCCGTGGGCCACGCTCGCGGCCGATCTGATCTCGGAGCTCCAGGTGGGAACCAGCAAGCTTCGGGTGCCGGGTACGGTGGTGTACGACGCGCCATTCCACCGGACCGTGCAGCCCACGGACATCCCGAACGTGCGCGATGACATTGTGGATGCGTCGCTCGGCGTGAAGCTGACCATGGCAACCGGTCTCACGGCGATCGCGAACGCCGAGTGGCCGCTCAACCGCGGCGGCCTGCGTCCCAACGTGATCTGGACCGCGGGGCTCGAGTACAACTTCTGAGAAGAGCTGCTCTGAGAAGAGCTGCTCTGACGAAGAGCTACTCTGGGAAGATCTACCCGAGGTATCACTCTCTCGAGTCGTACTCGAGGAGCTACTTGATGGACGCGATCCGCCAGGTCGCCCCATCCCGCTGCAGCGATGCGTGGAAGCTCACCGGTTGCTCCTCGCTTCGCCGGGTGCTGGTGTTCTCGTAGCGGTACGTTCCACTGATGCGCGCGTCGGCGGTGGTTCCGGTGATGTCGAGCTGCGTGATCGCGAGCGTGGCCCGGATGCTCTGCACCGCGCCGAAGAACTGCTGCCAGTCGCGCTGCTGCGTGGCGGTGATGCTCGGGTAGAGCTGCCTGATGGCGGAGATGTCGCGCGCTTCGATGGCGCGACCGTAGCTCGAGATGAGCTCGTTGATCGCGGCACGCTGTTCCGCGAGTGATGGCTCCGCGGTCACAGTGGAAGACGCGGATTCCGCGGGGGAGGTCGCGCTCGCGGTCGGGCGCGGTGAAGCGGCCTCCGATTCGCCGAGGACCGCGCTTCGTGCCGTTCGCGACCTGGCGAGCCGGGCGCCATCGGCCCATGCGGTACTTGCGCTCACGAGCTGTGTAATCGCATCGGAGACGCGGCCCGCGGTGACCGACGCTTCGGCCGCGCGTTCGAGCGAGTCTCCCCTGGAGAGGTCGGCCGCCGTGGCGCCCGAGCTCACCGCACGCGTGCGTGCGTCGTGCGCAGCGGCCCGCAGCGATGCGAGCACGCTGTCCGTGCGCGGTGCGGTGGGTACCGGTACCTGCACCTGCGGCTCCGGCTTCACTCGCTCCGGCACCCGTCGCGTGGCGGGCTGCGTCGGACGATCCTCCGTCGGACGATCCTGCGCTGGACGATCCTGCGTCGGAGCAGACGCCGGGGACTCGGTGCCCGCCCCCTTACCTGGTGTGGGGTCTGGTGCCGTCGTGAGCCTGTCGCCGCCGGCGGGAGCCGCGGCGGATCCATCGTTCGCCGCACCAGCGGGCGATGCGTCGCGACGCGTCGAGTCTCCGGCGGCGCCGAGCACCGACGCGCCGGGAGGTGTCGCTCCGGAGTCCGCACTCGCGACCACACTCTCCGGCGCCGAGCGCCACGTGCGCGGCTTGACGATGAGGAGAGTACCGAGGGTGGCGATCCCCGCGGTCGCCGCTATCCCGACCGCCGCGAGCCCGCGGACCTTCCACGGGGAACGTCCCTTCGCGGAAGTGTCGGCGGCGGCGCCCGTCGCGTAGTGCGCCCCACGTGCTCCGCTCTGGTGCGCGGCGAAGTGCGTGTCGCTCTGTCCGCTCTGTCCACTCAGGCCGCGGCGCAGCGCGGCGCCGCTGTCGTCCCAGATCGCATCGGTGAACTCGCGCGCGTTGGCGAAGCGGTCCACTGGCTCACGTGCGAGCGCGCGCTGCACGGCGAGATCCACCGTCTCGGGCACATCCTCGCGCACGGCGCGGAGCACGGGCGCGGGATCGGTGAAGCGCCTCGCTATCATGACCTCGCCGTCCGGACCGGTGTAGGGCGGAAGTCCGGCCAGCATCTCGTACACCACGCAGCCGAGACTGAAGATGTCGCTGCGTCCATCCAGATCGCGGTCGCCCGCCGTCTGCTCGGGGCTCATGTACGCCGGCGTCCCCACGGCGACGCCGCTGTCGGTGAGCGTCTCCCAGCGCTCGCCGCCGGCGACGTGCACAGCGCGCGCGATGCCGAAGTCGGCCACCATCGCATGATCGCCGGAGAGAAGGATGTTCTCCGGCTTGATGTCGCGATGGATGATGTCGTTGGAGTGCGCGTAGTAGAGCGCGTCGGCCACCTCGCGCGCTATCCGCAGCGCGGCGCGCAGCGGGAGACGCTGCTCACGTCGGATGCGATCGCGCAGCGAGTCGCCTCGCACGTACGGCATCACGTAGTAGAGCGTCTCGTCCGCCTCCCCCGAATCGTAAAGTGGGAGGATGTGCGGATGCTGCAGGCGGGCTACGAGCTTGATCTCTCTCAGGAATCGCTCGGCGCCCAGCAGCGCTCCGAGCTCGGGGCGCAGCACCTTGACGGCCACCGCGCGGTCGTGCTTGAGGTCGCGGCCCAGGTAGACCGAAGCCATCCCGCCGCGCGCGATCAGACTCTCGAGAGCGTACCTGTCCGCCAGATTCTCACGAAGCCCAGTCGGGATCTCGCTCGCCACCGCCACTCCTCGCGCAGAGCAGGAGTAGTATAGGTGAGGCTTGGGGGCGGGGCTAGAGGAAGGGGGTGAAGCGGGGTTCAGCGACTAACAGGGTTCAGCAACTAAAGGGTTCAGGGTTCAGGAACTGCTCTGGCGGAGAGATCTCGCCTCCGAGGTAGTACCTGAACCCTGAACCCTGCCTCCTGAACCCTGCAGTTCCCGCCCTCCCCCCTACGGCCTCACACTCACCTTCAGCCCGCCATAGTACTTCGCCGTGTAGGGGCCGTTGAGGTACATGTGCGGGTTGGGGGTGTCGAACTTGTGGTTCAGGAAGACCTGCGTGTAGTAGCGGCTGTCAGTCAGGTTCTCGCCGCCGACGAACGCATCCAGGGTGAAGCGGTCGGAGACGTCGTGCGTGAAGCCGATCTTGGCATTGAGGAGGGAGAAGCCGGGTGCCCGGTGCGCGTTGTCGTAGCTGATGGGCATGCCGTCTGTGTCGTGGTAGGTGACGTTCCCGTAGATCCCGGAGCGGAGGCGCGCGTCGACTCCGAGGTTGAAGACGTTGCGCGCGGTACCGACCACGGTGTTGCCCGTGTAGTCCACGGTGTTCGCGTCGTTGTTGTCGTCGCTCTTGAAGTCGGTGTACTCGAAGTTGGAGTAGGTGTACGACACGAACGGCTTGATGAGCGAAACCGGACGCGACGGGTCGTCGATGAGCGCGTAGCTCGCGCCGAGCTCGACCCCGCGGTCGCGCTGGTCGCCGGCGTTGACGGTGAAGCTGTACAGCACGGTGCCGTCGGTGTCGAACACCGCCTCCGACGAGAGCTTGTCGGTCACATCCATCTGGAAGAGCGCGAGCGTGTACGAGAGGCGGTTGTCCAGGAGGCTCCCCTTGGTTCCGATCTCGTACTGCCACGCGCGCTCCGGCTTGAGTCCCTCGTTCCGCTCACCGGTGAAGGGGATCACCGCGTCCGACGATGTGGGCGGCGTGTACCCCTCGCTGACGTTGGCGTAGAGCGAGAGGCCGGGCGCGAGCATCTTGCGCAGCGCGAAGGTCGGGGTCACCACCGGGTCGAACACCTTGCGCCCCGACGCGTCCTGGTGCGTGGGGTTGGCGCTCGTCGCCATGCGATCCTGGATGG
>JBIQMO010000312.1:0-4072 GCA_044463245.1 Gemmatimonas aurantiaca | reverse complement strand
TGTCGGGCTTGTTGATCTCCACCTTCGGAACGGTGGCGGAAACCGTGTCCTTGGTGACGTCCACCGTGGGTGTGTGTACCGTATCGGTCTGCGTCCCTACGACGGGCTTCTCGACCTGATACTCTCCCTCACCCGTTTTCTTGCAGGCCGTGATCGCGCACATGGCGGCAACGACCATCGCTATCGTGAGCTGGCGCACGTATCGTCTCCTTTCTGGTTGTGCGCCTGAAATAGCAACCATCGCGCCATCACGGCCGCCAGGACGGGCCTCGATAACCCGCCGTGTTGGCGAGAGGATAGACACTTCCCGTCGTGAGCTCGATGAGCTCCAGGCGATCGCGCGACGCGTTGCGCACTATGATCCACTTCCCATCGGGCGACCAGTCGATACCCGCGTCGTAGCTGCTCCCTTCATCACCCACGCGGCGATTGTCGCTTCCATCCGGAGCCACGGTGTGCAGGCCCGCGCCGTCGCTGCCGACGTACGCGATGCGCCAGCCATCCGGAGACCAGGCGGGCGATGTACCGATGGCGCCATCGATGTAGCTCCACGCGCCGGTCGCGATGTTCGCGATCGCGAGCTTCCTCTCGTGGGCCGTGGAGAAGACGACGCGCTTTCCGTCGGGTGAGAGCGATGGCGATTCGCCTTTGGGCAGAGAGTCGCCGACGCTCTGTACGCTGCCGCTGCCATCGCTGCGATTCCTGTATATCCCCAGGCCTAACGCGAGTTGATCGATGTAGATCCACGCGCCATCGGGCGAAAACTCGGGGTGGAGTCCGTAGCCGATGCCCGTCACGTTTCCGTTCACGTCCACGGTGCGGATTCCGCCGGGGTAGTAGCCGTAGCCGCCGTAGCTGTCGTACGCGAGGAGCTTCCCAGTGGGATCCCAGTCGGTCGTGTACGAAACGTACCCCGGAGTAGCCGGAGCTAGCATCCTGAATCCCGACCCATCCGCGTTCGCCATCACCACGCCCGAATCCGTGATGGCGCCGAAGGTCATCCTCGGAATCAGGCCTTCCTGTATGGCGGTGGAGTCGCTGCAGCCAGCCAGCAGCGCGGCGGCGCAGAGAAGGAATGTGCGGACGAAGCTCGATCGCATTGGTCTCCTGACATTCAATGGGTCTCCAATCTTCGCCTCAGGCGTTTCTCGCGCAATTGGAAATTTCTTTACGCTTTTCGTTACCCTATGGCCGTGTCGGCGTCTCTCTGTTGAGAGCACACAACAGGACCGGGAACAGTGGAATCGACAGAGACGCGCTGGCAGCGCCACGTGGACCAGGGCCGACGCTACGTCAGCCAGGGCAACTACGCCGAAGCGGAGCAGTCGCTCCTCGCCGCCGTGAAGGAGGCGCTCACCCTTGGCCCGGCCGATCTGAGAGTGGCATCGAGCCTGGGCATCCTCGGCAAGCTCAAACACCGGCAGGGCGACCGAGAGCGGGCGCAGGGCTTCCTCGAGCGCGCGCTCGCCGTACGCGAAGAGGCACTCGGCCCCGACCACTATGGAGTGGTACAGGGTCTCAACGACCTCGCCGCGCTGCACTATGCCTACGGCAACGTCGCCGAGGCGCGTGCTCTCTACGAACGTGCTCTCGCCATCGCCGAGAAGCAGCTCGCGCCCGACCACGCCGACCTGGCGCTCGCGCTGTACAACCTGTCGCGTGCGTACTTCAAGAGCGGCGACCACCTGCGCGCCGAGCCGCTGCTCACGCGACTGCTCGAGATCAAGGAGCGCACCCTCGGTCCGGAACACACCGACATCGCGGCGATACTCACCGCTCTCTCGCGCGTGCGATCCATGGCGGGGCGGCACGACGAAGCCGAGGGGATGGCGCGCCGCGCGCTGGCCATCCGCGAGCGCGTGCTCGAGCCGGACGATGCGGCAGTGGCGGTGAGCCTCGAGCTGGTGGCGTACTTCTGCGCGGGTCGGGCGAAGCGGATGCGATCGCTCGCGGACGCGGAGCGGATACTCGGCGGCGCGCGCGGTGCGTCGAGCGATGGCACAGGGGATGAGGGATCGAGCGACAGCTCGCTCGACGCGGAGCTGGTCGCCCTCGCCGCGGAGGAGAAGTCGCTGCGGGAGCGGGCGCGCGCGATAAGGTCGCGTTCCAGCGCCAATCGGGAGCCGAGCACGCTGGAGCGGTCGCCGGCCTCGGAGGCGGCGCAGCCTTCGCGCGTCGAGCCCGCGCCGGCAGCTGATGCTGCCGCCGAGCCAGTTGGTGACGTCGCGCCGTCGAGCCTCGCCTCACCATCTGGTGACATTGCGCCGTCGAGCCCCGCCGCACCGGTGAGCGAGGAGGAAGGGGAGGAAGTGAACGCGTCGGCTTCGCCCGACCACGCGGCCGAACGTGATGTGTCGGTCCACGCCGATGCGGCGACGGAGGACGCGGAGTCGGAAGCCGAGCGACGGTACGGCTACGCGGCGGACGACGTAGCGGTGAGCGCCAAGCGCGGGGCCGCTCCGCAGGACACGCCGGTGACGGATGCCGAGTACATCCCGGCGATCATCGTCCCGCCCGGTGAGATGGCGGATGCGCCGAGCGCTGATGAGAACCGGCGCTCGATAGTGGATTCACTCCCGCCGTTCCTGTACGGGCGCCGCGCCCGCTGGTTTTTCGGTATCGTGGCGGTAGCGCTCCTGGGTGCGGGCGGTGCCGGCTTCGTGCTCGGTCGCGGCGTGCGCGCGGGGCCGGAGGCGGAGCCGCTCCTCCAGGTACAGCAGGCCTCGCGCGGTGCCATCGAGGAACCGCAGGCCGGCTCGCTCGACCCCAGCACGCCGGTGCACGCGGCGGCGCCGGTGGGCACGCAGAGCGCCACGCATGGCACCGCGCCGGCAGCGCGGAGACCGGTTCCGCGCATCCCGGACTGGGATGAGAACACACCGCGATACACTCGCACGGCACGCATCCCCTCGCGGTCGCACGCGCGGCGCATGACCCGTACGATGGAGCGGCTCGGGGACAAGGTCATGACCGGCGTGAATACGAAGGTAGATTCCATCGGCCGCACGGTGGAGCTCCCGCCCCCGAACTTCGACAAGCCCTGATCTTCGCCGCACGCCGAGGAGGGTCATCGGAATGCGCATCTTCGTCACTGGAGCAGCGAGCCCGCTGGGGCAGGCGCTCACACGCATCCTCGTTCGCGAGGGACATTCGGTAGCCGGGCAGATTCGCCGGAGCGCCGGGATCGCCGTGCTGCGCGAGCTGGGTGCCGAGCCGGTGATCGAGGATCTCCTGCGTCCCTCCTCGCTGATCGGTGTGATGGAGGGGTGCGACCTGGTCTTCCACCTCGCGCACTTCTTCGACTTCTGGGCGGCCGACACGAGCACCTACCTCGGCGTCAACATCCGCGGCACGGAAGCGGTGATGACCTCCGCGCTCGTGGCCGACGTCCGACGCGTCGTGTTCTGCTCCACGGCGCTCACGGCCGCCGATACGGCCCGTGCCACATCCGACGGTCCGCGCCCAGCAACGACGGAGTTCGCGCGCTCGATGCAGACCGCCGAGGAGATAGCGCTTCGCTACATCACCAAGGGGATGGAAGTGGTGGTCGCCCGCCCGTCGATCGTGCTGGCCCCCAGCGATCCTGGTTGGGCGGGCCGCCTGGTGGCCGAGCGTGTGGCCGGCCGGCGCCGCTTTGCCTCCCGCGCGCCGATCGGGTGGATCTGGGTCGAGGATGCCGCGCGCGCCCTGGCGCTCACCGCCTGTCGCGGCGAGTGCGGGAAGAGCTACACGTTCAGCGGCACCGCCGCCTCCCAGCGCGCGCTCCTCTCGAGCATCTCGCGCCTGGCCGGTGCGTCGGCCTCTCGCCCACTCCCGCTCCCCCGCGCCGCCGCGATGGCGATGGCCGCCGTCGGCGCCCCCATAGCGCGCATCGAGCGCCGCCGCCCGGCTCTCCCACTGGACGAAGCACGCTTCCTCTGCGAAGGCCTCCCCGTGGACGGCAGCGAAGCCGCCTCCCTGCTGGGCTGCGAGTATACGCCGCTGGATGACTTTTTACCGGAGGTAGTCCAGAGCTACCCGACGGGGTCAGGTCTTTAATTTCGAGGGGGCTGAGCGACTGCTCAGCCCCCTC
>JBIQMO010000311.1:0-4143 GCA_044463245.1 Gemmatimonas aurantiaca | reverse complement strand
CCTCACATCCGTGCGAGCACTCACGATATCCGCACACGGCGGACTCGATCGACTGGAGTACCGTGATGACCTGCCTGTTCCCGAGCTGCGATCGCCCACGGATGTGCGCGTGCGTGTCCGCGCGGCCGCGCTCAATCGTCTGGATCTCTTCGTCATCGAGGGGCTCCCCGGCGTTAACATCACCGCGCCGTGGATAATGGGTGGGGACGCTGCCGGTGTGGTGGAGGCGGTGGGCAGCGCGGTTCGGAGCTTCGCGCCGGGTGATCACGTGGTGATAAACCCGGGGATCAGCGACCGTACCTGCGAGTACTGCGAGAGGGGTGAGCAGTCGCTCTGCATCAACTACAAGCTCCTCGGCGAGCATCTCCCGGGAACGATCGCCGAGTATGTGGTGGTGCCCGCGGCGAATCTGCGCCCCATCGCGCCGGAGGTGCCGTGGGACGTCGCGGCCGCGCTCCCACTGGCCACTCTCACTGCGTGGCGCATGGTGGTGACGCGTGCGGCGGTGACGGAGCAGGACACTGTGCTGATCTGGGGGATCGGCGGTGGCGTCGCGGTGGCGGCGCTCCAGATAGCGAAGCTGCAGGGTGCGCGCGTGTGGGTGACGTCGGGAAGCGATGCCAAGCTCGATCGCGCCCGCGCGCTGGGCGCCGACGAGGGCTTCAATCACAACGAGATCGAGGTCGGGCGCGAAGTTCGCGCGCGCACCGGGAAGAAGGGTGTGGACGTCGTGATCGACAACGTGGGGCAGGCCACCTGGAAGCAGTCGCTCGTGGCGCTGGGGAAGCAGGGGAGGCTCGTCACTTGCGGCGCTACCACGGGCCCGATGGTGGAGACGGACGTGCGCCGCCTCTTCTGGAACCAGTGGACCATCATGGGCTCCACCATGGGGAACGACCGCGAGCTCGATGCCGTGATGCGGGCGTTCTCGGCGGGGATGCTCACGCCGCCGCTCGACTCGGTTTTCGAGATGGAATCGGGTCGCGCGGCGTTCGAGCGGCTCGCATCGGGGGAGCAGTTCGGGAAGATCGTGATCCGGATAGGTGAGTGAGGGGTTAACTTTCCCCGTACATGGACCGCGTAGAAGAGCTCACCACCGTGAGAGCGAGCGCTGCCCGCGCGCTCGATGTGCTGCTGGACACCGGGAATCTCCGGCGCTGGGTCGCGCCCGACATCTCGGTAACGCCGCTCACGCTGGCGAACCGGCTCGGGCCCGGCGACCGCTTCCGCATCCATGTGATCGGGCCGCTGGTGTTCGACTACACGGTAGAGGCGGCGAGCGAGCGCGAGGTGGTGCTCGCCTTCACGGGTCCGTGGAGTGGGACCGAGCGTTGGAGCTTCATTGCTGACGGCGCGGAAACCGTCGTGCGCCGCGTGCACGAGGTGCGAGGCGCGTCGCTCGTGGGCGCGCTCGCCTGGAATACCATCGGACGCGTGGGAGTACTGGCCCACTTCAAGCTCGAGCTCTCGCGCTTTCGTGACCTCGCCGAGCGAGAGCCGGGGGCGCGTGCCGAGATCGAGGCGCCGCCGCAGCGCGAGCCGATCGCGGGCGAGCCCGAGCCGCCCTCCTTCCCGGTGGACGATGGCTGAGCGCGCGCAGTACACGCTCGATGAGCAGGGCGCCATCCGCGAGGCGTTCAGCGGGGGCGGGCAGCCGCTCTGCCCGCGCTGCGAGGTGGCGATGACCGTGCGCCCCATCGGCGGCGGCTCCTTCGGCCTCGGCTACGCCCGCAGGCGCGAGTGGCTCATCTGTCCGAAGTGCCACAGAAGTGCGATCTTCGATGTGAAGCGCGGGACGCGGAACTAGCGCGGGATCACCCGGCAAGCCCCTCTCGGCGTCCAGAGCGCTTCGTGTAGCTCCGTATTCCCCGGCATTCCTCCCCGTCCATCCACATGCCCCCCACCCCGGATTTCTTCGAGCGCATCCAGGCGAGCTTCCTCCAGTTGGCCGACTATGTCCCCGCACTGGCCGGAGCGCTCGTGGTCCTCTTCGCCGGCTATCTGCTGGCGAAGCTCATCGAGCGTGGCACCGATCGCGTCCTCCATCGCATAGGCCTCAACAACTGGCTGGAGCGAGGCGGCGTGCTGCAGGCCGTGGAGCGCACGGGGTGGCGCAAGTCGCCATCTCGACTTCTCGCCACGATCGTCTTCTGGTTCGTGATGTTCTCGGTGATCCTGCTCGCCGCGAACGCGCTCGGGCTCACCTCGCTCGCGAGCGTGTTCACGGAGCTGGTGAGCTACATCCCGAGCGTCATTGCGGCCGTGGTAATCCTGGTCATCGGGATAGTGCTCGGCGAGTTCGTGGATGGCCTCATCATGGCCTCGGCGGGCGGGATCCGCGGCGGTTCCACGCTAGCGCGTGTGGGGCGCGGCGTGGTGGTGGTGCTCGCGATCTTCATGGCGCTGCAGCAGCTCGGGATCGCGAGCGACATCGTGACGACGGCGTTCGCAATAGTGTTCGGCGCGGTGGCGCTGGCCCTCGCGCTCTCGTTCGGGCTGGGGAACCGCGAGCTGGCCGGCGAGGTGACTCGCGAGTGGTACGAGGCCATGAGAGCGGAGCGCGCGAGGCTGGCGCAGAAGGCCGCGCTCCAGGAGGCCGAGGAGGAGGGGGAGCAGGGGGAGGAGGCGGTCGCGGGCCAGGCTGTGGATGCGGCAGAGTCCGGCAGGTAAAACGTTGTAAATACGCAACTTACGTAGCGTCGCCCCGGTTGTTTTGACGGGTCCGCCGGGTTATATTTATCCGGTTGGAGCAACAGTGCTCCGCCCTCCCTGAAAACCGCAGAAAATGACCGCTCCGAACAACCGGGAACGCATCATCTCGCGTCTCATCGACGACGAGATCAAGGAATCGTTCATCAATTACTCGATGAGCGTGATCGTCTCTCGCGCGCTGCCCGATGTGCGCGATGGACTCAAGCCAGTGCACCGTCGCGTGCTCTACGCGATGAACGAGCTGGGCCTCGTTCCGGGACGGCCATACAAGAAGTCGGCTACGGTAGTCGGCGACGTGCTCGGCAAGTACCACCCGCACGGCGACTCCAGCGTGTACGATGCGCTCGTCCGCATGGTGCAGGACTTCTCCCTCCGCTATCCGCTCGTGGACGGCCAGGGGAACTTCGGCACCGTGGACGGCGACCCTGCGGCCGCCTACCGCTACACCGAGGCGCGGCTCACGCCGATCGCCATGCAGATGCTCGGCGACATCGACAAGAACACCGTCGATTTCGCGCCCAACTTCGACGACCGGCTCCAGGAGCCGAAGGTTCTCCCCTCCGGGATCCCGAACCTCCTCGTCAACGGTTCGTCGGGTATCGCCGTCGGCATGGCCACCAACATCCCGCCGCACAACCTGCGCGAGGTGGTCTCGGCGATCGTTCACCTCGTCGACAATCCCGACGCCACGCCCGGCGAGCTGCGCAAGCACATCAAGGGGCCCGACTTCCCCACCGCCGGCTACATCTACGGCCGCCAGGGGATCAAGGACTACCAGGAGACGGGGCGCGGCCGGATCGTCATGCGCGCCCGCGCGGTGATCGAGGAGAAGGAGTCCAACAACAAGTCGCAGATCGTCGTCACCGAGCTCCCCTACCAGGTGAACAAGGCGCGCCTGGTGGAGCAGATCGCGCAGCTCTACAGCGAGAAGAAGATCGATGGGATCAGCGCTCTCCGCGACGAGTCGTCGAGCCGCGAGGGGATGCGCGTGGTCATCGAGCTCAAACGCGATGCCATCCCGCGCGTGGTGCTGAACCAGCTCTACAAGCACACGCAGATGCAGGCCACCTTCGGCGTGATCAACCTCGCGCTCGTCCCCGACGAGCACACGGGGCAGCTCGTGCCGAAGGTGATGCCGCTGCGCGAGATGCTCGAGCATTACATCGAGCACCGGCACGAGGTGATCGTCCGCCGCACGCAGTTCGATCTCGACAAGGCGCTCGAGCGCGAGCACATCCTCGAGGGTCTCAAGATCGCCGTCGACAACATCGACGAGGTGATCAAGATCATCCGCAAGGCGGAGGACACGCCCACCGCCAGCGCGCGCCTGCAGAAGCGCTTCTCGCTCAGCGAGCGGCAGGCCGAGGCGATCCTCAACATGCGCCTCGCCAAGCTCACCGGCCTCGAGATCGAGAAGCTCGAGGAGGAGCT
>JBIQMO010000310.1:0-4181 GCA_044463245.1 Gemmatimonas aurantiaca | reverse complement strand
GGCCGTGTGATCTTCTACGACTACGACGAGCTGGTTCTCCTCACCGACTGCGTCTTCCGCCGCATCCCCGAGCCAATGACCCTCGACCAGGAGCTCTCCGCCGAGCCCTGGTACTACGTGGGCGACCGCGACGTCTTCCCGGAGGAGTTCGCCCCGTTCATGGTGCCTTCCGGCCCCCTCGGCGACGTCTTCCTCTCCGCCCACTCCGATCTCCTCACCCTCGGCTTCTGGCTCGAAGCCCAGGCGCAGCAACTCGCCGGCGAGATCAGGGACGTGTTTCCGTACGGGAGGGAGAGGAGGCTGAACTACCAGGGTTCAGGAGGCAGGGTTCAGGGTTCAGGTACTACCTCGGGGAAGAGATCTCTGCGCCAGAGCAGTTCCTGAACCCTGAACCCTTTGGTTGCTGAACCCTCGTAGCTCACTCCCCTCCCGTCAACCTCGCCACCACCTCGCCTACCTGGCCTCGGGTATCGTCGTACTTCAGGGTGGCGAAGAGGGACTCGAGGTGGGGAAGGGCGACGTTGGACGGGACGCGCTGGGCGAAGGCGGTGACTACCCAGGAGCGCACCCAGGATCGGTCGTCGTTGAGATGGGCGCCGAGGAGCTGGAGGGCGTGAGCGTTGCCGTTGGCGGCGAGAGTGGCGAGGGTGAGGGAGGCGCGCGGCTGCGTGCCGAGTGTCCTCTCGAGCTCCGGGATGAAAGTGGTGTCGCGCCAGGCAGCTATTACGTCGAAGGCGGCGCTCTGGATGACGTCGCGATACGACGGGGTGTCGAGGCCGGCGCGCACGACTTCGCGGCGCGCTTCGGGGTTCATGCGCGCGACGGCGACCAGCGCGGAGGCGCGGACCTCGTAGCTCGGGTCGTTCGTGAAGGTGGCGCGCGCGAGCTCGAGGGCGCGCTTGCCGCCGATGCTTCCGAGCGCGCTCACGGCGGAGCGACGCACTCGCGATGAGCTGTCGTTCAGCGCCTCGGCGAGGGTCGGAAGCGCGAGCTGCGGCGGGAAGGCGGCGAGCGCTCCGGCGGCTTCGGCTCGAGTGCGATAGTAGTCGGCGCCGGTCACCGCGCTCGCCAGCGCGGTGGCCGCGAGCGTGTCCGTCGTGCGTCTGGCGAGCTGCGTGATGGCCCAGGAGCGATTCCAGAGATCCGGATCGCGCGCGAGCTGCGTGGCGAGCCAGCTCGTGGGCTGGTCGAAGGAGAGCGTCTTGAGCACGACGTTGTCTTCATCGAATACCACCATCGTCGGCTCGGCCGGGAGCGAGTCGATCTCGATCATCTGCTGGCGCTTCGCCAGCCATACGGTGCGCACTCGGTCGCCACTCGCGGTTCCCACGCGGATCGTAACGGGCATCCGGAAGACCTGGGGCGTGGTGTAACGCAGACCGGTGCTGTCGGCGGTGCTCGAGTCGCGCTGGGTCTGCTTCACGTCGAGGGTGAGTCGCGCGCGCGTCGAGTCGTACGAAGCACTGACGTCGAGCTCGGGGTAGCCGGCCTGGTAGACCCACTGATCCCAGAACCACCCCATGTTCTCGCCGGTGGCCTCCAGGATTGCCTGACGGAGATCGTCAGTGGTGGCATTCCCGTAGGCGTGGCGAGTGAGATAGCGATTGACCGCCGCCCAGAAGCGCTCGGGGCCGAGGTACTGCTCCAGCATGCGTACCACGAGCGCGCCCTTCGGATAGATGTTGTTAGACGCCAGTGCGGCGAGGGGCATCCTGCGGCGCCTGTCGATCGCCATGAACTGGTGGTACTCGTCGAGGTAGTAGTCGTCGCCCGCGCGAGTGCCGAGCTTCTCGGCCCAGTACGCACCCGGCATGAACTCGGCGAACCCCTCGTTGAGCCACATGTTCGCCCAGTTGTCTATCGTGACGTAGTTGCCGAACCACTGGTGAGCGATCTCGTGCGGGATGAGGACGTGCTGGTACCAGGGTCGGTCGCGGTAGGCGTTCGAGTCGGGGAGCCAGTCCACCAGCGTGGTGGCGCTCACGTTCTCCATCCCGCCGAAGAAATCGGCTACCGTGGTCTGCGCGTACTTCGCCCACGGATAGTCCACGCCGGTGAGCCGCGAGAAGACCTCGAGGACGTCGGTGGTGATGCCGAAGAGCGGGCGCGCGAGGGCACTGTCTTCGGGGTAGACGAAGTAATCCACCGGCATGCCGTGCCATTCGTCGTGCACGCGCACGTACTGACCGACGATGAGCGATACGAGATAGGTGGACGCCGGCTTCTCCTGCGCCCAGCTGAGTGTTCGAGTTCCGTCGCGGTGTCGGCGATCACCCACCACTCGCCCGTTGGAGATCGCGGTGAAGCCGCGGGGGACGGTGGCGACGAGCTCCCACGTCATCTTGTCGTTGGGATGGTCGTACGTGGGGAACCAGTAGTGGTTGTTGGCGGCCTCGCCCTGGCTCCAGATCTGTCGACGACGGCGCTCGCGGCCGTCCGCCTGGATGAAGGTGAGCCCCCGGCCGCTCTCTATGCGAGCGCGATAGCCGAGCGTGAATCGGACGGTGTCGCCGAAGGCCGCCGGGGCGGGAAGAAAGACCACTAGGGTGTCGCCCTGGTGCCTCGTGCGAAGCGAGTCGCCGACCGCGTCGACCGCCGAGTGGATCCGGAGTAGCGCGCCGGCGTCGAGCACTACCGAGTCCATCCCCGGGCGGAGCGCGACGAGCGCCGTGGCGACGCTCCCAGCGAAGCTCGTCGAGTCCCAATTGAAGTTGGAGAGCTCGATCCGCTGATGCAGGAGATCGTAATCGTGGGATGGGGTATACCAGTCGTTGGCCATCCGCTCGGTGTTCGACTGCGCGGCGGCGAGGCGGGGGAGCGGAGCGAGGGAAATGGCGAGGAGCGCCCCCCTCAGCAGAGGGGTGACGAGAAGGTCATGAAAACCGCGCATGACGATCGATTGCAGCGTGATAGAGGAGCCGGAAGGGCGGGAGGTACCACCAATGTAACAAGCTCCGGCGCAAGTGCGACCCGCACCCATACCATCACGGTGGATTCCCTGTAGTTTTCGTTGGCTGGCGCCCAGCGTCGGCAATCCGTCAGCCATCCGGAGACTACTTCTTTTCGAGGGCCAGCCGCGGCCACCGCGTGCCTGGTGCCGCGGCATAGTGTGGAGAGTGAGGCATGAGCAAGGGAAACGTCACAGCAGAGGATAGAGCGAAGAGCGGAGCCGGCGCGGAAGCAAACGGCGCAGGCGGCGCACTCGCGGCGACCGATGAGCGGACGGGGAAGAGCTACAGCTTCCCGATCACGGACGGTTCGGTGCGCGCCATGGATCTCCGTCAGGTCAAGACCGATCCTGGGGACTTTGGTCTGCTGAGCTACGATCCCGCCTTCCTCAACACCGCGGCCTGCCGGAGCGCCATCACGTACATCGACGGCGAGAAGGGGATTCTGCGCTACCGCGGCTACCCGATCGAGCAGCTCGCCGAGAAGTCGACCTTCCTCGAGGTGGCGTGGCTGCTGCGGCACGGCGAGCTTCCGACGAAGGACGAGCTGGACGGCTGGGTACACGACATCACCTATCGCACCTACGTCCACGAGAACATCAAGGCCTTTCTGCAGGGCTTCCGCTACGACGCGCACCCGATGTCGATGCTCTGCAGCATCGTCGCCGCGCTCTCCTCGTTCTACCCGAGCGCGAAGAACATCCACGACCCGGCCGAGCGCGACCTCTCGTTCATCCGGCTGATAGCGAAGATGCCGACGCTGGCGGCGTTCATCTACCGGCACATCAAGGGGCTGCCGTTCGTCTACCCGGACAACGACCTGTCGTACGTGGAGAACTTTCTCTCCATGGTCGCCCGGATGAGCGAGCCGCGCTACGAGTCGCGTCCCGTGTTCACGAGGGCGACAGAGGTGCTGTTCATCCTGCACGCCGACCACGAGCAGAACTGCTCGACCACGGCGGTGCGCACGGTGGGCTCGGCGCACGCCGACCCCTTCTCGGCGGTGGCGGCGGGGATTGCCGCGCTCTACGGCCCGCTGCACGGCGGCGCCAACGAGGCTGTGCTGCGCATGATCCAGCAGATCGGCACCGTGAAGAACGTCCCTGGCTTCATCGAGAAGGTGAAGAGCGGCGAGGGACGCCTCATGGGCTTCGGCCACCGCGTGTACAAGAGCTACGATCCACGCGCGCGCATCGTGAAGCAGCTCGCCGACGACGTCTTCAAGGAAGTCGG
>JBIQMO010000309.1:0-4221 GCA_044463245.1 Gemmatimonas aurantiaca | reverse complement strand
GTATGGGCTACTGCCCATACGGCTCGAAATTAAAGACCTGACCCCGTCGGCCCCCACACGACTAGAAATTAAAGACCTGACCCCGTCCCTTGCTGCGTCCTCTTCTCTTCCGCCGTCACCTCCTCCCTCACCGCCTCGAGCACGCGGTCCTGCACGGCCAGAGCTTCGCGCTGGCGCGGGGGGGCCCACCAGCTTATGCGGAGAGTGGTGTTGGTGGGGTCGGTCTTGAGGACGAGGACTTCGGGACGGGGCGCGCGCGAGACGCCTTCGATGCCGGTGTCGAGGCGATCGGCAATGTGTTGCTTGAGTGAGATTACGTCCGTGGACGATGGGACTGTCAGGTCGTAGTCGGAGCGGCGGACGGCGAAGGCGGTGTTGACTACCACCGACTGCGTGAAGAGAGTGGCGTTCGGCACGACTACGCGGCGGTGGTCGTAGGTTCGGATTATCGTCGCGCGCGTCTGTACATCTTCTACCGTCCCCTCGAATCCGGCCACGCTGATCTCGTCGCCGATCGAGAAGGGCTCCGTCACCAGAAGGAGTATCCCGGCGAGGAAGTTCTGGAAGATGTCCTTGAAGGCGAAGCCCACCGCGATCCCGCTGATCCCGAGGAGCTGGATCAGCCCGCCGGCCGTGACCGTGGGGAATACCACCGTGGCGCCGATCAGTAGGCTGATGGCGATCACCACGGACTGGAAGATCCGGCTCACCGCGAGCTCCAGATTCTCGCGGCCGCGCCAGCGGTCCCGCCCGGCCATCACGACCGTGCGGAGCAGCTTCCCGAAGTAATACAGCGCCAGTACGACTACGGTGGCGATGACCAGCCGCGGGATTGCCTGGTAGAGCTGCAGCAGTATGCGCTCTGCCGTGTTGTATGCTACGGTGATGTCTATCGGCTGCTGCATTGGCGCGTCTGCCGGCGCGGATCAGACTGTCTTGAGTGCTTCCACAAGATCGGTGAGACTTCGCTTCGCGTCACCGAAGAGCATCCGCGTGCGGTCGCGATAGAAGAGCGAGTTGTCGATCCCGGCAAAGCCGTGACCCATACTCCGCTTCAGCACTATCACGTTGCGTGCCTTGTCCACGTCGAGTATGGGCATTCCGTAGATCGGGCTCGTCGGATCCTCGCGCGCGGCCGGGTTCACCACGTCGTTGGCGCCCACCACCAGCACTACGTCGGTGTTGCCGAAGTTTCCGTTCACCTGCTCCATCTCGAGGAGTTGGTCGTAGGGGATGTTCGCCTCGGCGAGGAGCACGTTCATGTGACCCGGCATTCGACCCGCAACCGGGTGAATCGCGAACTTCACATCCACGCCGCGCCGCTCCAGCTCCTGCGACAGCTCGCGCACGGCGTGCTGTCCCTCGGCTACTGCGAGGCCGTAGCCGGGGACGATCACCACATTGCGCGCATAGGCCAGCGCGATCGCGGTGTCTTCCGCTGTAGTCTGGCGCACCGTGCGCGGGATTCCGCCCGTCGCACCGGCCGCGCCCTCGGCTCCCGTCGCACCGAAGGCGCCGAACATCACGTTGGCCAGCGAGCGATTCATCGCGCGGCCCATCAGGACCGTGAGGAGCGTTCCCGAAGCGCCGACGAGGATTCCGGCCACCACGAGCATCTGGTTGTGCAGCACGAAGCCCGTGAACGCCGCTGCCATCCCGGTGAGCGCGTTGAGCGTGGAGATCACCACCGGCATGTCGCCGCCGCCGATCGGAAGGACGAGGAGCAGGCCGAGCACCAGCGCGACGATGAGGATCCCCCAGAGCGCGGCTATCCCGCCGGTTCCGGCGATGAGCAGGACCGCCAGCACCGCGATCGCCGCCGCGAGGATGAGGTTCAGGAAACGCTGCAAAGGGAACTGGTGCGGCTTCCCCGAGAGGAGCTCCTGCAGCTTCGCGAACGCGATGATGCTTCCGGTGAACGACACCGCTCCGATCGCGGTCCCGAGTGCCACGGAGAGCGACTCGCCGGGGCCGACGGGCGGTGCGTCGCGGGCGAGGCGCATGTACTCTGCGAGCGAGACCAGTGCCGCCGTGCCGCCGCCCAGGCCGTTCAGTAGACCTACCATCTGCGGCATCGCCGTCATCTGGACCTTGCGTGCCGCGATGATCCCGATGCCGCCGCCGATGATCACACCGATGATGATCCCGGCGTACGATACGACGCTTCTGTCGAGAAGCGTGACGAGCAGCGCGATGAACACCCCCACCGCGGCGAGCCGGTTCCCCGAGCGCGCGGTGGCCGGGGAGCTGAGCCGCTTCAGACCTATGATGAGGAGTACTGCGGCGACGAGGTAGGTGACCTCGATGATGCTCTCGATCGGGCCGAGCGTCACTTGACCTCCTCCTTCGTTTTCTTTCTGAACATCTCGAGCATCCGGTCAGTGACCACGAAGCCGCCGAAAACGTTCGCCGCGCCGAGCACCACGGCTACGAAGCCGAGCACGCGAAGGAGAGTCGTGTCCGCCGCGCCGAGCACGATGATCGCCCCGAGGAGCACGATACCGTGGATCGCGTTCGTGGCCGACATGAGCGGCGTGTGGAGAATTGAGGGGACGCGCGAAATCACCTCGTAGCCGGTGAAGATCGCGAGAATCACCACGTAGATCGCCAGTATGATCTCACGCGTCATCTGGATTGCTCCTTCGTGGCTGTGGCAGGCACCGCGGTCGGTACGACCGCTCCGGTTGCCGGGTCGAGACGCACACCGCCCCTTGCGGTCACCGTGATGGAACCGGTGATCTCATCGGTCAGGTCGATGGCGAGCGTTCCCTCCGGGGCGAGATGCTTCAGGAGAGCAGCTACGTTTCGGGCGTACATCTGACTCGCGTCGTGCGCCAGCTCGCCGGGGAGGTGCAGGGGAGCCATGATCGTCACGCCGTGGCGCACCACAGTCTCACCCGGAACGGACAGCTCGCAGTTCCCACCCTGCTCGGCAGCGAGGTCCACGATCGCGGAGCCCGGTCGCATGGCACGCACCGTGGCCTCCGGGATCAGCACGGGAGCGCGACGGCCCGGCACGAGCGCCGTGGTAATGACCGCGTCGGCGTTCGCAGCGTGCTCGTGGATCAGCTCCTTCTCGCGGCGGATGTGGTCTTCCGCGAGCTCTTTCGCGTAGCCGCCCGCGTCCTGCGCCTCGGCGACCGATACGTCGAGCTCCACGAAGGAAGCACCGAGACTCTGCACCTGCTCCTTCACGACCGGACGCGTGTCGAACGCTTCGACCACCGCGCCCAGGCGTCGCGCGGTGGCGATCGCCTGTAGTCCCGCGACGCCGGCGCCGATCACGAGGACCTTCGACGGACGTATGGTGCCGGCCGCCGTCATGAGGAGCGGGAAGAAGCGAAGGACGGCATTCGCGGCGAGGAGAGCCGCCTTGTATCCCGCCACCGTGCTCTGAGAGGAGAGGACGTCCATCATCTGCGCGCGGGTGATGCGCGGGACCAACTCGAGAGCGATCGCGGTGACGTCGCGCGCGGCGAGGTCGCGGAGTAGCTCGGGCTCGGATCGCGGGGATAGAAGCGCGATCAGCGTGGAGCCGGGACGGAGGAGAGCTATCTCATCGAGGCCGCCAGCCGCGTCGCAGCGGGGTCGTTGAACCTTGATCACCGCGTCCGCGGCAGAGTAGAGCGTCGAGCGATCGTCGACGATGGTGGCGCCCGCGGCGCGAAAGGCGTCGTCCGGAAAGCCCGCGAGCTCACCGGCCGAGCGCTCGACGGCGACCGCGTGGCCATCCTTCACGAGGCGCGCGACTACTTCCGGGATGAGAGCTACGCGCTTCTCGCCCGGCGTGGTCTCGCGAGGTACGGCGATGTTCATTCGGTCAGTAGAGATGCGTGCGGAGTGGTGGGCGGCTCACGTCCGGGTTAGGGCGGGAGTCGCGGGAGCCGGGGATCGTCGCGAGGCGAGGCAGGTGCGCCGTCTCCTCGCGGGACAACCGGGCGACAGAAATGTGCACAGTGGGACGGCGGGGCGGAACCATTGCGGCAATGGTCTGGATTGAAGATACAGCGAGAAGGGTGGTTGGCGCGAAGGCGAAGGTGCATCTGGGGCGGCTCGGCGGTGGAGGAGTCTCCGCGTCGTGCCGCACCTGCGTCATTCGCCCCGCAGTTGAACGGCGCTGCCCGCTGAAGTAGATTCAACGCTTGTCCGCAGAAAGCAGGAGCGGACGGGACGTGGCGCAGCCCGGTAGCGCACCTGAATGGGGTTCAGGGGGTCGCGGGT
>JBIQMO010000308.1:0-4262 GCA_044463245.1 Gemmatimonas aurantiaca | reverse complement strand
AGCGGCTGGTGCTCGATCCGCTCGGCATGAAGCAGAGCACGTACGAGCAGCCGCTTCCGGAGCGGCTCGCCGATTCCGCCGCGGTCGCGTACGGGTCGAGCGGCGAGAAGGTGGAGGGGCGCTGGCACACCTACCCGGAGCAGGCCGCGGCGGGTTTGTGGACGACGCCCTCCGACCTCGCGCGTTTCGCTCTCGGGATCCGCGCGTCGTACATGGGTGAGGAAGGCTCCATCCTGAAGCAGGCTACCGCTCGCGAGATGCTGACCGAGCGGATGGGCGGCTACGGACTCGGCGTGGCTGTCGCGGGAGCTGGCGACACTCTTCGTTTCAGCCACGGTGGCGCAAACGAGGGGTATCGCGCCTTCTTCGTGCTGTATCCATCCACAGGCGATGGCGTCGCGATCATGACGAGCTCCGATGCCGGTGCCGCGCTGTACATGGAGGTGGTGCGCGCGGTCGCGCAGGTGTACGGATGGCCCGACTTCAGGCCGGAGACGCGAACGGTGGTGCAGGTCGCGCCGAAGGTGATCGAGCCGTACGTCGGCGACTACGTACTCGATCAGAGTTTCGTCATGAGCATCACTCGTGATGGTGGACAGCTCTTCGCCTCGTACCCGGGACAGCCGAAAGCGCGCCTCCTGGCGGAGTCCGAGACGCAATTCTTTCCCGAGGGGAATGCGCTGCGGCTCACCTTCGAGCAGGACGGCAAGGGACGTGTCACGTACCTCGTAGTGCACACTGGTGGCCAGGAGCTGAGGGCGAAGCGACGCGCGTAGCGACTCCACTTACGATCTGAAATGCACTCCACCCGTTCGATATCGCTCGCCATCGGTGCCGTCGTGTTGCTCACGAATGCACCGCGGGTCGCTCGCGCCCAGATGAGCGACGCGGTCGCGCCTCCCGCGCCGAGTTGTCTCGCGAGCATTCCGGACAGCCTGCTGCGCAGCGTGGCCGTATACATCCAGGCCGAGCTGGTCGATTCCACCGACCGGTCCCTCCTCCCGGGAATAGACCTCCTGACGCAGGAGGTGGCAGACGGCGTGCGCGCATCGCTCGGGGCCGCGGCCGACCAGCTGCCGAATGCCGAACCCCCGTTGACCTGGAGAGCGCTGGACGCCCGACTGGATATGGTGCTGCGCCGCGACGGCCACGTTCACTCGGCGGTACACGTGAGCGACGGTAGCTACAGACCGGATTCCGCCGCGGCATTTCTGCTGGCACGCGCGCTCGCGGCGGTAGCGAAGGGCGACCAGTACTTCATGATCTGGCCCGACGCATCGAAGTCCGACTCCGTCGCGTTCCGTCTCGAGATGCGTTACCCCTTCGTGAACGGCCGCGGTGATGTAGGCACGCTCGACCTGCGGCAGGCATTCGCGCTCTTCTCGATACGGGTGCCGACATCGGAGCCGGCCGTGGCGACGCGACTGCTGCATCCCGCATATGCGGCCGAGCTGCAGGCGAAAGGCGTCGCGGGGAATCTCGTCATGCAGTTCATCGTCGACACGACCGGTCGTGCCGAGATGGCTACGGTGAAGGACGTCTGGCCATCCGATCGGCCGCGCCTCACTGGAGAGAAGGGCGAGTACTACGAGTCGTTTCGAAAGGCGATCGTACAATCGATCGCCCGGGATCGCTTCGAGCCGGCGCGGATCGGTGGGTGCAAGGTGAGGCAGCTCGTGCAGATGCCCTTCGGCTTCAGGCTGAGACAGTGAAGGAAGTGACTTTCTGACCTCGCTCCCGCACGATACGCGCGAGCCGGCGTTCGCCGGCTGCTCGCTGCAGCAGGACATCGCGGACCCCGCATGCTTCACGCTGTACGAGCGCTGGCGTGAGCAATCGGTAGAGGCATTCATCAAGCACCAGGTCGAGGGCAATGAGTGCCTCCACTGACACCACGCCTCTCTGGGGGATCGACCTCGGCGGCACGAAGATCGAGGGCGCGATCCTCGACCCGACTCGGCACGATCGTGCTCTCTGGCGGCTGCGCATTCCCACGCAGAGTGAGCGCGGCTACGAGCATATCATCGGTCAGATCCGCACGCTCGTCGAGCGGCTGGAATCCGAGTCGGGTCTCGAGCGTCAGTCGGTGATCGGCTTCGCCACGCCCGGTACCGTCGAGCCGGCGACGGGCGTAATGAAGAACTGCAACACTGTCGCTCTCAATGGACGCGCATTGCGCGACGACATAGCGGGCTCGCTGGAAGTCGAGGCGCGCCTCGCCAACGATGCGAACTGCTTCGCGCTCGCCGAGCAGCGACTCGGCGCCGCGCGCGGGCGGCGGGTGGTGGTCGGTCTGATCCTCGGTACCGGTGTCGGAGGCGGGATCGTGGTGGACGGCCGCGTCCTCCAGGGATTGCACGGAATCGCCGGCGAGTGGGGACACAACCCGATGCGTGGCGAGCACACGCAATGCTACTGCGGCCGCCGTGGGTGTGTGGAAACCGTGATCTCGGGTCCCGCCCTCGAGCATCTGTACTGTGGTCTGACGGGCGAGCCGGTGCGCCTCCAGGAGATCGTGCGGCGCGCGGCCGGGGGTGAACCCGCTGCCGTAGCTACGCTCGAGCGGCTGCGCAGCAAGTTCGGCGAAGCGATTGCCGCGGTGATCAACATCGTCGATCCGGACGCGATCGTGATCGGCGGTGGTGTGGGGAACATCGAAGCGCTGTACGACGACGACACGCGCCGTGCCGTCCAGCGCCACATCTTCAATCCCGTGCTTCGCACGGAATTTCTGAGGCCGCTGTTGGGTGACAGCGCGGGCGTGTTCGGGGCCGCGCTGCTCGCCGGAGCGACGGGAGCGGGTCTGGTGGATGGAGGCGCCGATTGAGGACTCGCCGCCGCGTATGTGTCATTGCAGTGCTGACTGCTGCATGCGTCGCCCCATCTCATCCGAGGTTGCGTACCCTGGTGCCGGCATCCATGCGACCGCAGATCGACGGGCTCGACTCGTTCTTCTGAATCCGGGAACGCGAAGCGTCTGACCGCGGAACCGCCGAGTGTACGCTTATTGCCCTGTGAGGTCCGCGTACGATGCAGCGTTTCCTCGGTCCAGCGTTTCGAGATCTTTCCGCACGCCTGAGTCCGTGCATGGAGGAATGATGAGAGTGCGATCAACGCCGCGCGCGCGCCTATCGCTTGCGATTGCCGCAGGCATATTCATCTGTGCGTGCGAGGGCCAGCGCTCGTCTCGCGCAGTGTCGGACTCTGCAAACGGAAGCTCGCGGGCGTCCGGTACCGCCGCCACCGGTGATACCACCGCTACCGCGAACGCCTCCATCGCCGGCACGGAAACCGCCGCCGGTGCATCCGCGGCCAGCGCGAATCTGGACACGACCGTGAACGCGGGAGCAATCGCCAGCGATATGGCGAGCCGCCTGAAGGGTCTCGCCGATGCGAACTACGCGGCTCTCGTCGAAGAAGCGAACACGGGTGAGATCGAGGCAGCGACGGTGGCTCGGACGCAGGCCAGCAACCCGGCGGTCAAGACGTTCGCCCAGTGGATGATCCGGGACCACACGCGCCTGCGCGACGAGGGCAAGCAGCTCTTGACGCGGCTCGGTCTGACTCCACAGCCACCCGCCGACGATCCGGTGCGCGAGCTCAACTCGCGGACCACGCAGGCGCTGCAATCAGCGGCGAAGGGGACGTCGTTCGATTCCACCTACATGAACAGTCAGGTCGCGGCACACAAAGCCGTACTCGGTCTCCTGAGTACCATGCAGAGCAGCGCGGCCAATGCCCAGCTCCAGGAAATGGCGAAGAAGGCGCAGCCGATGATTCAGAGCCATCTCGACAGCGCGCAGGTGATCCAGAGCAACATCGGCACCGGCTCGTCGATGTAGCAGCTGCCAGATCCCGTCGGTGCGCGAGCGCTGACGGGATGCTGGAGCGAGCCAGTCGACCTCACGCGCGACTAGCGATGATCTCGGCGTGCGGCTGAGGTCAGCGCGTGGTACCTCCACTCGGTTCCCGAGTGAGGCGGGACCTTGCCCGCGCCGAGTCCCGGTCCCAGGGCCTCAACACCCGGTACTCGGGCACCGCCGTCGCGTGTGCCTGCCAGCTCGTGACGAGCTTCCTTCGCTCCAGTACGCGCAACGCCTCCTGCGCGGCGCGCTTGGAGAGCCCCGTGCCGTCCGCTATGTCGCGCAGGCTGACCTGTACGCGTCCACCGGCGCGGCCCGCCTGCCGCCAGAGGAATAGATACGTAATGAACGCCGATGGCCGGTGATCGTGACCGACCAGGTCCGGCATCAGCGAATCGA
>JBIQMO010000307.1:0-4265 GCA_044463245.1 Gemmatimonas aurantiaca | reverse complement strand
TCGCCAGCTGCACGTCCGTCAGGGGCAGCGAGTGGCAGAGGGGAATTAAGTCGGCGGTACGCTTCGCCGCCAGCACCCCGGCAACTTTCGCTACAGCTATCACATCCCCCTTGACTGTGGACTTCTCCTCGATCGCGGCGAGTGTTTCGGGCTTCATTCGTATGGATCCTGCCGCGCGCGCGAGACGGTCCGTGACCTCCTTGTCGGACACGTCCACCATGCGCGCCTCGCCGTCGGGCCCAATGTGGCTCAGGCCGGTCATGCCGCACGTCCTCGTATGCGTTGTACAAGTGCAGCGCCTACGAGCTGCGGGCTGACGTTGCCTGCCGCGAGCTCCTTTGCGCGTTCCACCGCATCCACTCCATCGAGCGCGCGCAGTGCGGCGAGCCGGTCGCCACGCTCCACGGCTTCGCGTGCTCGCTGCTGCAGAAGGAGAGTGAGTGCCTCGAGCACGTCCGAGAAGAAGCCGCGCGCCTTCGACCCGCCGAGTGAGAACGCCGCCGAGATGCGCTCCTGCCGCCCCGACTCGAGTGCTGCGAGAAACCTGGCTGCTACGTCGCGCGCGTCGCCACGCGCGCCGGCGGCGAGCAGCACGCCTGGCGCGCCGAGCGCGAGCTCCAGGCGCTCGTTCACTCCCTTGATGACGCCAGCACGGTCGAGCGCCGCGGCAATCTCCGTGTCACCGAGGAAAGCACGCATCTCGCTCTCTGCGAGCGGCGCGGCCCTGATAGACACTACGCGCGAGCGGATGGTGGGCAGGAGCGCGCCGGGCTCACTCGACGTGAGGATGATGGTCGTATCCGCGGGCGGTTCCTCGAGAAGCTTGAGAAAAGCATTCGCAGCCTGATCCGCGCCTTCCTGCGGCACCATTCGCTCCGCATCGCCCGCTATGAATATCTTTCGCCTTCCCATACTTGGCTTGAAGGACGCGAGATGCACGAGCGCTCGCACGCTCGCCACATAGATCGCCTCCGTGCCCGATGGCGGCTCGTAGAGCCCGCGGCGCCCGAGGCGGTCCGCGATCGCATCGGCATAATCATCCATCACCTCATCCGACGACGCGTCCGCGCCCGACAAGCGCGGTCTAGGGAAGAACCAGCGGAGGTCAGGATGCGCCAGCTCGAGCGCGAACCTGCACGCCGTGCATTTCCCGCATGGCATCGCGCCTTCGTCATCCGCCTGACAGAGCAGCAGTTGGGCGAGCCAGAGAGCGAGCCTCTGCTTCCCCACGCCCCGCGGCCCATGCAGCAGCAAGCTGGATGGCAAGGTCCCCTTGCTCACCGCAGCTCTCAACCTCGAGCGCAGCTCTTCGTGACCGTAGAGTGGGAGGAGGGGCATGGTTTGGGCTGCGAGGGTTCAGGGCGGGAACTGCGAGGGTTCAGGAGGCAGGGTTCAGGGTTCAGGAACTGCTCTGGCGCAGAGATCTCTCCCCCGAGGTAGTACCTGAACCCTGAACCCTGCCTCCTGAACCCTCGCAGTTCCCCTCACCCCGCGGCGGTTTCACCGCCGAGGAGGGTGACGACTTCGCCGGTAATGTAGCTGGAGTCGGCATTGGAGGCGAGGAAAACGTAGGTCGGAGCGATCTCCTCTGGTTGGGCGGGGCGCTTCATGGGAGTGTCGGCGCCATGCATGGCTGCCTTCTCCGGCGGCTTGTCCACGACGTTCAGTGGCGTCCACACCGGGCCGGGCGCCACGCTGTTCACGCGGATCCCCTTGGGGACGAGGTTCTGTGCGAGCGCCTTCGTGAAGGCGAGGATCGCACCCTTCGTGGCGGAGTAGTCGAGCAGCTGCTTGGCGCCCTCGAGACCGGTAATGGAACCGGTGTTGATGATCGTCGAACCGGCATCCAGATGCGGCAGTGCCGCCTTCGCCATGTGGAAGTACCCGTAGACGTTCGTGCGGAATGTGAGGTCCCACTGCTCCTCGGAGATGTCCTCGAGCGATTCCTGGTGCTGCTGGAAGGCGGCGTTGTTGACGAGGATGTCGAGCTTCCCCAGCTCGTTCACCGTCTGCTCGACGGCTTCTCTGCAGAAATCAGGATCAGTGACGTCGCCGGGGATCAGCAGTGCGCGGCGTCCCTCGGCCTCGATCGCGCTCTGCGTCTCGCGTGCGTCGGTTTCCTCGGCGGGAAGATAGACGATCGCTACGTCGGCTCCCTCCCGCGCGTAAAGCACGGCCACCGAGCGGCCGATTCCGGAGTCGCCGCCAGTGATCAGCGCGGCCTTTCCCTCCAGCTTCCCAGCGGCCTTGTAGTGCGGAGCTTCGTAGCGAGGGCGCGGCTCGATGTCTTCCTCGAGTCCCGGGTGGCTCTGGTGCTGCTCGGGGTACGGAGGCTCCGGCTCACGCATCCTCCCCACGGGTGCAGGCTGCTTCTGCTGCGTCTTGCCGGCGCTCTTCTTTTCAGCGTGCTTCTCGTCGGCGTGCTCCTGCGATGTGCGCGATACGGAACGTGTCTCCGGGCGGGTCTTCCCACGCGGCTCGGTGGTACCGCGCGAAGCGGTCTTGCGAGCGCCGCTGCCACGGGTTTTCGTCCCCGGAGATGCGCGCATGCTCTTCTTCTGGGCCATCGTTTCCTCCATACGACCACGACGCGCGCCATCCGCTCGCCTCGCGCTGCCGTCGCGTGATTAGCTCATCCCGCCGGTGACGGGGTGGTACGAGCGTGACGTGGGCGGAGGTGCAACTGTCGGGCCCATCGCCGGTGGCGAGTGCGGTGAACGCGTGCGCGCGGCATGCTTCGTGACGGGTGTCTGGTGAACCTCTTGATAGCGAGGAGTCGAATGGGCGGCAAACGACCCGATCAATATCAGATCGACCCTGGTGAAGCGGGCGCGACCGACTACAAGTTCCGCGACCGCGGGGAGGATCTGCGCGACGCCGACAAGCAGCGCTTCGCCGAGAGCGAGCGGCGCGAGGAGAGCTACATTCCGGAGTCCAACGAGAATCCCGTGCGCGCGGAGCTGCGCGCGCGCAAGGGAGAAGTGAGCGACGAATCGCGCGGCAGACCGAGTGCACCGAAGAAGGGGCCGAAGCCGAAGGCGAGGGGGAAGGGCGGCGCCGGGAGGGAGCATGGCTGAGCGCGCGCCGAGGCCATCACCGCTCGAGATGCTCGCCGTGGCGGTGCTCGCCGCCGATGGGGTAGAGCAGGTGGAGCTGGAGGCGCCGATCGGCGCGATGCAGGTCGCGGGCGCCGACGTATACATCATCACGCCGTCCGGCGACGCGCTACGCACGGTGCAGAGTGGAGAGGTAGGGGAGACGCTCGCGGCAGATCGCGCGGTGTCGAGCACGAAGGCGCGGGAGTACGGAGCGCTCGTGCTCCCTGGCGGCGACGCGAGCGTGCGCACACTGCGCACGAACACGGACGCGCTCCGTTTCATCCGTGACTTCGCCGCGATGGACAGGCCCATGGCCGCGGTGGACGAGGCGCCGGTGCTGCTCGTCGAGGCGGAGGCTGTGCGCGGTCGCACCCTGACCTCGTCGCCCGCTGTCGCCGATGAGATCCGTGAGGCGGGCGGCGTGTGGGTGAACGAGGGCGTAGCGGTGGATCAGCGTCTGCTCACGGCGAAGGGGGCCGAGAACATCCGTCAGTTCTGCTCGAAGCTGGTGGATCTGCTGATGCAGGCGGTGCAGGACAGGACGGTGGACGAGACATCGCAGGAGAGCTTTCCGGCGAGCGACGCACCCGGTTGGGGACCGACCTCCATCGGGGAACCGGGGTAGTACCTTCCGACTCCCCTCCCACCGGCGCGGCCGCGCCGGTGGCGGGCGGGGCCGCTGCGTGCGAAGTTTGGCACGAGAAGTGTCGCTGGGCAAGCAGCAACCGGCCACGGACCTCAGGGAGGTGGAAGTGGGGACAGTCATGCGCGTCTTCGGTGCCGCGGCGCTCTGCGTGAGCGTGCTCGCGTGCAGTCACCGCGCGAAGCCGAGCACTCAGGGCGGACCTCCACCGAAGACCACGGTCACGGTGGACAACCAGAGCTTTCTGGACATGACGGTCTACGTGCTCTCCGGCGGGCAGCGAATTCGCCTGGGGCAGGCCACGGGGAGCTCCAAGAGCAAGTTCACCATTCCGGCGTATCTGATCGGCTACGGTATCCAGCCGCTCCGCTTCATCGCCGATCCAATCGGGGGGAACCGCCTCCCGGTGAGCGAGGAGATCAACGTCACGGCGGGTGATGAGGTCATACTCACCATCCCGCCGACGTGAGAATACGGGGTCAGGTCTTTAATTTCGAGCAGGTACCACCGCGGCCGAGCCGCGG
>JBIQMO010000306.1:0-4304 GCA_044463245.1 Gemmatimonas aurantiaca | reverse complement strand
ACGCGGAGAAGAACGAGAGAACGCAGAGAAAACCCGTAAGGCGAGATCTCGAACGGGGGTTTTTGGGGAACTGCTCCCGCGCCCAGAGTCCTGCCCAGGTGGGCAGAGCTCCGACCGCGGGAGCAGTTCCCCTTTTTCTCCCGGCCGCTTGCGCCTGATAGCTGACCGTGCCGCACCCTCTGCGTTCTCTCTTGCAGTTCTCTGCGTTCTCCGCGTTCCAGCTTTTCTAAGGAGCCCGGGCCCTGAGCTGCAGCCGGTATCAGGATCGCGATGCCTCCACCCACAGGCTGTTCTCCGCGTCCTCTCGCCGTCCCCTCCGCGCTCTCCGCGTGCGCAGTTACGGCCCCGCGCGATGCCCTCCGTGCCCTCCGCGTGCGCAGTTACGTGCTGGCGCGATGATGTAGCCCCCGAGAGGAACTACCCACGCCCCCCCGGCCCGATCACGTCGTTGCCGAAGCGCGCCCGGAGCTCGTCTACAGCGCGCGAGAGCGCGCGGTCGCGCGCCGACTCGGCGGGTTCGTCGCCGCCACTTACTCCATCGAAGAGGGCCAGCTGCTCGGCGGTGGTGCCGCCTACGAGTGAGGAGAGCGATACCCCGAGGAGCCGTGCGGGACAGCGGCGCCTGGAGCGGAGGCGGCGGAGGAGCGTGCGGGCGGTTTCGAAGATGACGCGGTCGGAGACGACCGCATTGGGAAGCGTGCGGCTCCCCTGGCGCGTCCGGAAGTCGGCATCGCGGAGCTTCACCGTGATCGTGCGCGCCGCGAGTCCGTCGCGACGGAGGTCGGCGGCGGCGCGGCCGGCGAGTCGGAGGAGGACGCGCTCGAGCTCTGCGTCATCGTTGATGTCGCGCGGGAAGGTGTCGTCGCGGCTGATGCTCTTCTGCTCCTCGCGCGGCGCGACGTGGCCGCGGTCGATCCCCCGCACTCGGTCGTAGAGCCAGCGTCCCTCGCGCACGCCGAACCACTGGATGAGCGACGACAGCTCCTGCTCACGCACATGCTGCACCGTGCGCAGCCCCGCGCGCTGCAGCCGCTCCTGGAACTTCGGTCCGATCAGCGGGATGTCGGCGAGGTTGAAGCGAAGTATGAACTCCGCTTCCGTCCCCGGCTCGACGATGTGCACGCCGGTGGCGTCGTTCCCCGGCTTCGGCTTCGCCAGCTCCACCGCGAGCTTCGCCACGAGCTTGTTCGTCCCGCCCCCCACGGAGATCGTCAGACCGACCTTCTCCCGCACCGCCTCCCTGATCCGCTGCGCCGTCTCCGCCAGCGACTCCCCCCTGTACAGCGTCTCCGTCCCGCCGAGGTCGAGGTACCACTCGTCGATGCTCGCCCCCTCGACCACCGGCGAGAAGCGCTGCAGTACCTCCCTTATCTCCACACTCTTCCTGCTGCACTCCTTCCTCGGCACCGGCACGCACATGGCTCCCGGGCAGAGCCGCAGCGCCCGTGCGATCGGCATCGCCGACCGCACCCCATACTTCCTCGTCTCGTACGACGCCGAGCACACCACCCCCCTGCTCTCCGCCGTCCCCCCCACTATGAGCAGCTTCGCCTGCCCCGCCCCCTCCGGATCCACCATCCGCGCGACCGCTACGTAAAACGCGTCCGCGTCGGCAAGGAGGATGCGGGGGACCGGAGGCGGGGGTGGGAGCATGGGGAGAATGTAGCGACGGGGTCAGGTCTTTAATTTCGAGCCGTATGGCCACTGGCCATACGGCTCGAAATTAAAGACCTGACCCCGTCGGCCCGGTCCTCCCCCACCTTGATTTTTCCCTAAGAATCGTATACAATCGTCGTTCGATCGAATACAATCAACTCCCCAACTGATGAACGCCGTAGCTGCCGCCCAGGGACGCAAAAACCGGGAGTGGAAGGCCTACGCCGTGCTCGGCGTGGGGATTTTGTGCATCGCGTGGTCGGCGATCCTCGTGAAGGTCGCGGACGACGTGAGCGGGCAGGCGTCGGCATTCTACCGCGTCCTCGTCGCCGGTGCGGTGCTCTTTCCGCTCTGGGCGGTGAAGACGCGACGGCGGAAGCTCCCGGATCGGCAGACCATCGGGCTGGCGGCGCTCGGCGGGGTCTTCTTCGCCTTCGACGTGGCGCTCTTCAACAGCGCCATACTCGTCACCACCGCGACCAGCACCACGCTCATCGCCAACAGCACGCCGATCTGGGTGGCGCTCGGGTCGTGGCTTCTCTGGAAGGAGCTCCCGCCGCTCGGCTTCTGGGTCGGGTTCGGCGTGATCCTCGTCGGGATGATGGCGCTCGTGGGCGGCGACGTGCTCCACCACTCGACGCTCGGCTACGGCCACCTCATGGCCGTCGCGTCGTCGGCGTGGTACGCGGCGTACCTCATGACCACCCACCGCGTCCGCGCCACGAGCGATACGCTCACCTTCACCGCCATCTCGGTGGCGGCCAGCGCGGTCACGCTCGGCGTGGTCTGCCTGGTGACCGGCGTACCCATGAGCGGCTTCGCGCCGAGCTCCTGGGCAGCGGTAGTGGCCCTCGGACTCATCTCGCAGGTCGGCGGCTACCTGGCCATCACCTACGCGCTCGGACACCTCCGCGCGACGGTCACCTCGGTGAGCCTCCTGGCCCAGGCGCCGCTCACCGCCCTCCTCGCCATGCCGCTCCTTGGCGAGCGCCTCTCCCCCGCGCAGGCGGTGGGCGGCGCTCTGGTCCTTGGCGGCGTCTACGTGGTGAATCGGAGGGCTGCGTGATAATGGCGAAGCGACGCGATGACGAGCGCGAGGATGAGGCGGTGACCGCTCCGGTCGAGCTGCGCGCGGAGGCTGGGGAGGCGTCCGAGCAGACCGACGCGGAGCGCTCGGCGGCCCGCACCCCCCTCCGCGAGGACATCCGCCAGACCATCCTCGACCGGATCCTGAGCGGCGAGCTTCCGCCAGGGAGCAGAATCACCGAGTCGCGGCTCGCCACGGAGCTCGGCGTGAGCCGGACCCCGCTCCGCGAGGCGCTATTCAGTCTGGAGAGCGAAGGCTTCGTCCGCTCCGACCTCGCCCGCGGCTTCTCGGTGGCCCCGCTCTCCGTCCGCGAGGTGCGTGAGAGCTACCCGATTCTGCAGACGCTCGAGGCGCTCGCCCTGCGCTCGATCGGCCAGCTCGCGGTCACCACCGCACCAGCGCTCCGGCGGATCAACAAGGAGCTGGCCGCCGTGGCCGGCGACTCCGAGCGCGGCCAGCTCCTCGACCATCAGTGGCACGACGCGCTCCTCGCCGCCTGCCCCAACAAGCGCCTCCTCGACCTCATCGCCCGGCTCAAGGAAACCGTTTCACGCTACGAACGGCTCTATATGAGAGATGCGTCGCTCGTTGCCGGCTCGGTGGCTCAGCACCTGCGGGTGATCCAGGCATTGGAAGTTGGGGAGCTCGACCGGGCGGTGCACGAGCTGGAGGAGAACTGGCGCCAGGCGCTCGAAACGCTTCTCGTTCGGCTGGGGGAGCCATGAGACCGGCGCGGCGGTATCAGCATGACGACAAAGTTGCGACAGCTAGTAGCTTTTCCCCGTTCCGTGCGCCATTATCGGAACAACTTGGCCCTTGCGGCTGTTTAAAGGGCAGTACATGACAGTCGAAATTGACCGCACGCGCCCCGGCGCACCCGGCGAATCACGCGCGGGTGGCGCCTATTCGTGCGTAGCGTTTTTGGAGGAATGGTGTCTCGTAAGCCCACAACACGCGGGCGCCGGAAGGCCGCACGGCGTCCCGATACCCTAAGCGATCACATGACTGGCGACATTCTCGACATCTATATCGCGGAGACCCAGCGGGTGCCCACGCGCACTGCCGCCGAGCAGAAGGCCATCGCCCGCGTGATGCGCGATCCCAAGCGATCGCCCGCGGAGCGCGAGCGGGCGCGGGATGAGCTCATCTCGGCAAACCTCCGCTTCGCGTTCTCGATCGCCAAGCAGTACCAGCATCGTGGCCTCGACCTCTCGGATCTGATCGCCGAGGCCAACAGCGGACTCGTACGCGCGGCCGACAAGTACGATCCCGACGTTGGCGTGAACTTCATCAGCTACGCGGTGTGGTGGATTCGCCAGGCCATCCACGCCTCGATCACCAAGCAGTCGCGCTCCGTACGTCTGCCGCTGAGCCGTGCGAGCGACCTCACGCGGATCGCCCGCGCCCGTGCGGTGCTCACCGACACCCTCGGCCGTGATCCCACGGTGGAGGAGATCGCCAAGGTCGCCGAGCTCTCCGTGGATCTCACCAAGGATCTCGTAGCGCTCACGCAGCCCGAGCGCTCGCTCGACGAGCCGCTCAACACCGGCCACGGCGACCG
>JBIQMO010000305.1:0-4308 GCA_044463245.1 Gemmatimonas aurantiaca | reverse complement strand
TCGGCAACATCGGCCACTTCGATGACGAGATCGACATGGCGGGCCTCAAGCGCACCAAGGGCATCGAGCGCGTGAACATCAAGCCGCAGTACGACGAGTGGGTATTCCCCGACGGCCACTCGGTGATGATCCTCGCCGAAGGCCGCCTCCTCAACCTCGGCTGCGCCACGGGCCACCCGAGCTTCGTGATGTCCGCGTCCTTCACCAACCAGGTGATGGCACAGATCGAGCTCTTCACGAACACGTCGAAGTACGAGCGCAAGGTGTACGTCCTCCCCAAGAAGCTCGACGAGAAGGTCGCGCGCCTCCACCTCGACAAGCTCGGTGTCGAGCTCACCACCCTCACCCCCGAGCAAGCCGCCTACATCGGCGTTCCGGTGGAGGGACCGTACAAGGCAGAGCATTACAGGTACTGAGACGACGGGGTCAGGTCTTTAATTTCGAGGGGGCTGAGCATTCGCTCAGCCCCCTCGAAATTAAAGACCTGACCCCGTCGTCGCTTTCTGCCGTCTGCTCTCTTCACTATCTTCCCCCCCATGCACCGCTATTGCATCATCGGCGCTGGGCCGTCGGGGCTGGCTACGGCGCGCGCGTTCAGGGAAGCGGGAATTCCGTTCGACGTCCTCGAGCGTCACCACGATGTCGGTGGAATCTGGGACATGTCCAACGAGCGGACGCCGATGTACGAGAGCGCGCACTTCATCTCATCGCGCACTCAGTCCGCCTTCGATGAATTCCCCATGCCGGAGAGCTACCCGGACTACCCGGGGTGGCGGCAGGTCCGCGATTACATCCAGTCGTTCGCGGAGCGCTATGGGCTGCGGGATTCGATCGAGTTCGGTGTGGACGTGCGGCGCGTCGCACCGGCTCCCGATGCTTCCGATTCCTGGGACGTCACGCTCGGCAACGGCGAGACGCGCCGCTATCGCGGAGTGGTGTGCGCCACGGGACACAACTGGGATCCGGTGGTCCCGTCGTACCCGGGGAAGTTCGATGGCGAGTCGTACCACTCGTTCGAGTACCGCTCGCTGACGGAGTTCGCGGGGAAGCGCGTGCTCGTGGTAGGCGGCGGGAACTCGGGGTGCGACATCGCGTGTGATGCCGCGGCGGCGGCGAGCAGGGCCTTCATCTCGATGCGGCGCGGCTACCACTTCCTACCGAAGCATCTCTTCGGTCAGCCCACCGATGCGTTTTTCCGCAGCGGACCGCACCTTCCGGCGTGGCTCGCGCAGCCGCTTCTGACCGGATTGCTTCGCATTCTCGTCGGCGATCTTCGCCGCTACGGACTCCCGAAGCCAGACCATAAGGTGCTCGAGAGCCACCCGATCGTGAACTCGCAGCTCCTGCACTACCTCGCGCATGGCGACATTACCGCCCGCCCCGACGTCGCGGAGCTGCGCGGCCGTACGGTGCGCTTCACGGACGGAAGCGAGGAGGAGATCGACCTCATCGTGTACGCCACCGGTTATCGCGCCTCGATCCCGGTGCTCGACGAGTCGCTCCTTCCTGGCGGCACGGGCGTCGCGCCCTTTTTTCTCAACATCTTTCACGAGCGCCCCAACCTCTACGCGGTGGGACTCTTCGAGACCGATGGCGGCGCGTATCCGATCGTGAGCAAGCAGGCAGCGCTCATCGCGTCGCTGATCCGCGCCGAGGGCGAGTCACCCGCAGCTCTCGAGTGGTTCGGTCGCCTGCGCGCCGGAGCTCCGCCCGATCTGACCGGCGGAATTCGCTACCTGAAGTCGCAGCGCCACTCGATCTACGTGCAGTACGACGAGTACGTGCACTTCCTGGAGAAAACGCTGAAGAAGCTGGCGCGGATGCCCAGGCACGCGGCGGCCGCACCGCGCGCCGAGGCGCCGAGCACGGTCCCCGCCTGAGGCAGCGCCGCCACTACCTTCCCGGGAAGGACTCCTCTCCGGCGTACGGGGCATCCGCGCGCGTCGCTCCCTCGCGCTGCGCGATCTTCTCCAGCTCCGCCACCCGCTCCTCGAGTCGCTGCACGCTCTCCTCGAGCGCTGCCATCGGGATCTCGCGCTCCGCTTCCGCCGCAGGTACCACGGTCGTGGTCGTACCGTTGGTCGTCGCGGCCGCCGGTATGCCGGGAGATACAGGCGGCACGGGAGCAGCGGGCATCGTCGGGAGCGTCACCGAGCGCCTGGGCCAGAAGGTCTTCGCCAGTGCAGCGATGAAGAGCGCCACGAGCAGGAGCTGACCGAGCAGCGTCTCCACCGTGGGGTAGATCCCCATCGCGTCCACGTGCGGGAAGCCACGCAGCACGTTCATGGGGAACGCGTTCACCTCCTGCAGCTCGCGGATCCCCTTCCCCATGAACACGAACGCCATGTAATAGAGGAGAACGCTCGTCACCGCGAAGAACGGTCGCAGCGGGATTCGCACGCCGTAGCGGTAGAACAGAGTGAAGATGAGCGCGAGTATCAGCCCGCCCGCCACGATGCCGAGCAGGATGGGGACGAGCAGCGAAGATCCCTCGCCGAAGAGCGCCTGGTAGAAGAGCGCGGTCTCCGCCCCCTCGCGATACACGGCGAGGAAGGCGACGAACGCGAGCGCGGTACCGCCCCCGTGCGCGAGCGCGCTGTTCACCTTGTCGCGGATGAACTGCTGCCACTTGGCCGCTTCCACCTTCGAGATGAGCCAGTAGCTCACCGAGAAGAGCACGGCCACCGCCACCAGCATCGTGATCCCTTCGATGAGATCGCGGCTCATCGGCATCGCGCGCAGGAAGGTCTGCAGCAGGATCGCGGTCGCGGCGCTGGCTACCACCCCGAGTCCGGCGCCTCCCCAGATCGAGCGCAGCCGGTCGCGGTTCCCGGTCTTGATGAGGAACGCGACCACCGCGCCCACCACCAGAATCGCCTCGAAGCCCTCGCGCAGGATGATGAGGAACGACTGCAGGAACGCCGCCCATCCACCCGATGTCGGGCGCGTCAGCTCCACGATCGATGGAAGATTCACCTCGATCCCATCGCGCGTCTTCTCGGCGGTGCGAAGATCGCCCGACTTCACTGCGCCGCGGAAGTCGGCGAATTGCCGCTCCATCGATGCGACGAGCCCGGGGCTCTTCGCTCGGGCGGTCGATTCCAGCGGCTCGAAGGCAATGTAGGCATCGAAGCCGCGATCGTTCGCATCGTCTGTGCGACCCGCGCGCGCCGCGGCGAGCGCCTCATCCAGCTTCGCCAGCACCGCCTTCGCGGCCGCCTCGCCGGTGCTGTCTGCCGCAGCGCGCGATGCATTCGCGATGCTCACCACGCCGCCGCGCAACGGGAGCGAGCGAACGTAGGCGACCATCTTGGCCATGTCGTCGTCGCTCAGATGCGGGTTCCCCGGCATCGCGCTTCCAGCCACGCCCTCACGGATCGCGGCGGCGATCTGGACGTCGCTGCGCTCGGCTTGCCATGCGAAGGAACCGATCTCGGGCGGGAGCTTGCTCAGTGCGCGCGTCGCGGCACCATCGAGGCCGCCGGTGGGTCCGTGGCAGGCCGAGCACGACTGCACGAAGAGCCCCTCTCCTTCGGCCACCTGGGCTGGCGTGGCATGCAAGCTCTGCAGATACGCCACGACCTCCCAGCGCTGCTGCGCGGTGAGGGTGGAGCCCCACGCCACCATCTGCGTCCCGGGGACTCCTACCGAGATCACGCGATAGAGCAGCGCGGGCGTGGCATCGGCCATCGTGGCCGCATCGCCGACCGCCGGCGGCGGCGGATCCATTCCCTTTGCCGCGGGTCCGTCGCCCAGCCCTGCTTGGCCGTGGCAGGACGCGCAGTTGGTCTGGTAGATCTCCTTTCCTGCCGCGATGCTGAGCTCCCCGGTTGGTAGCTCGAGCGCGCCCTCGGCACCGAGCGCGGAGGTGAAGCGCGCGTGGATCTCGGCGATCTTGGCGGGTGTTCGCTTTGCCGCGACCGCGGCCGAGAGCGAATCGAGCTCGGCGCGAACGGCGTCGGCGCGCGCGCCTGACAACCGCTCGGCGACGTCGCGAGCGTTGGAGAGGAAATCGACGGCCTCCTGATACTCCTGATCGGAGATCATGCGGCCCGTGGCATCTATTCCCTTCCCGTACTCCTCTACGGCAACGCCCACGATGCTGGAGAGTCGCTTCGCGGGGTGCTCCTGCGCGTCGAGCGTGCCTGAGGCGAGCGCGACGGCGGCGAGGAGAGGGAGAGTCTTGTTGAGAATCGTTCTCAATCGCATCCCGAATGAATGTATCGGTATTCCACCACAAACGCTAGAGCATGCGACGGGGTCAGGTCTTTAATTTCGAGCGGGCTCTAGTATAGAGACGGGGTCAGG
>JBIQMO010000304.1:0-4315 GCA_044463245.1 Gemmatimonas aurantiaca | reverse complement strand
GGGCGCAACCATAGCTCCGCTATGGTTGCGCCCGCTCGAAATTAAAGACCTGACCCCGCCTCTTGTGGAGTGCTTCGGTGAGCGCGCCCCACGCGAGGAGCGCGCAGAGGTGGCGATTGGGGAGGCGGGCTACTCCGGCGAAGGCGCGCAGCTCGCCCAGCGACGAACCGGATTCTGCGGGCGTTCCCTCGGAGACGAGCTGCGTGAACGAGGCAGCCAGCTTCTCGAGCTCGGCCACGCTCTTCCCCTCGACGAGCTGCACCATCATCGACGCCGATGCCTGCGAGATCGCGCACCCTTGACCGGTGAAGCGCGCCTCGCGAACCAGGTCGCCGTCGAAGGTGAGCTGCAGCTCGATCATGTCACCGCAGAAGGGATTCTTGCGAGTGATGCGCTCGTCGGGCGCTTCGAGCTTTCCGCTGTTGCGCGGCCGGCGATAGTGGTCGAGGATGATCTCCTGATAGAGCGCCGAGAGGTCGGCTGCCCCCTTCCGATCAGATGGCTGCATGGCCGAAAAGCTCCTTCGCGTTCTGCACGCCGGCAACCAGAGCATCGATGTCGGCCGAGCCGTTGTATATGTAGAACGATGCACGCGCCGTGGCAGCTACGCCGAGACGCCGCATGAGGGGTTGCGCGCAGTGGTGCCCCGCGCGGATGCAGATCCCCCGCGCGTCGAGAATGCTGGAGAGGTCGTGCGGATGGATGTCGGCGACGGTGAAGCTCACCACTCCGCTGCGCTCCTCACCCGGTGGCGGCCCGTGGATGGTGACGTCGTCGATGGCAGCGAGCCGCGCGCACGCCTCGTCTACCAGCTCGCGCTCGTGCGCGTGTACGCGGTCGGGGCCGAGCGCATCGAGGTAGTCGGCCGCCGCGGCCAGCCCCACCGCGCCCGAGACGTTTGGTGTACCCGCCTCGAACTTGTGAGGGAGCACGTTCCAGCTGCTGTCATCGTCGTGGACGAACTCGATCATGTCACCACCCATCATGTAGGGCGGCATCGCCTCGAGCAAGTCGCGGCGGCCGATCAGGGCGCCGATCCCCATCGGGCCGCACATCTTGTGGCCGCTGAAGGCGTAGAAGTCCACGCCGAGCGAGTCGAAGTCCACGGGGAGGTGCGGCACCGCCTGCGCGCCATCGCAAACCGCCAGCGCGCCCACCGCGTGGGCCAGCTGGGCGATCTCTCGCACGGGCGCGATGTCGCCCATGACGTTGGACACGTGGTGGAAGGCGACGACACGAGTACGGGGACCGATCATGCCGCCGAGCCGCTCGGAGTCGATGCGCCCGTGCTCGTCCAGCTCCGCGATGCGGAAGCGCGCCCCGCGCTCCAGTGCGAGCTGCTGCCAGGGGACGAAGTTCGCGTGGTGCTCCGAGCCCGTGACCAGGATCTCGTCGCCCGCCCCGATCTCCCGCCGGCCCCACGAAGATGCCACCAGGTTGAGCGACTCGGTGGTGCCACGCGTGAAGATCAGGCAGCTCGCGTCGCGCACGCCCAGGAAGCGGGCGACGCGCTCGCGCGCCGCGTGGTAGCGCTCGGTCGCGCGCACGGACAGTGCGTATGCGCCGCGGTGCGGGTTGGCGTTGTCGTGCTCGTAGACAGCGGCGATCGCGTCGATCACCGCGCGCGGCTTCTGCGAAGTAGCAGCCGAATCGAGGTAGACGAGCCCCGGCTCCTCGGCGAGGAGCGGAAATTCCGCGCGATCCACCAGTGGCTTCATCGAACCCTCTCCCCCACGTATATCTCTCCGTTCTTCACCGTCACCTCGTACACCGCGATCGGCGCCGTTGCCGGACCACGCTCCACCGCGCCCGTCCGGCAGTCGTATATGGTCCCGTGCCACCCACACTCGATGCGCCCTTCACCGAGCACGTTCCCCGACGCCATCGAGTACGCCTGGTGCGTGCACACATCGCTGATCGCGCGGATCTCTCCACCGTCGTTGACCAGACATACACGCGTGCCATCGTCCAGGACGACGCCGAGAGTGGAGCCCTCGGGGATATCGGAGAGGCGGGCGAGTGGCGGCATGATGAACGGCGGGGTCAGGTCTTTAATTTCTAGTCCCGTGGACGGCCGTCCACGGGACTAGAAATTAAAGACCTGACCCCGCCGGCACCCATACGGCTCGAAATCAAAGACCCGACCCCGTCACTTGGTGAATCTCCTCAACGCCTGGTCCTCCAGCTCATCGCGGATCGCGGGGACGTCGATCTTCTCGAGGACGTCGGCGGCGAAAGCGTAGGTGAGGAGCTCGCGGGCGCGGCCGGAGGAGATGCCGCGGCTCTTCATGTAGAAGAGCGCGACGTCATCGAGGCGGCCCACCGTGGCGCCGTGCGTGCAGCGGACGTCGTCGGCGAAGATCTCGAGCTGCGGCTTGGTGTCGATCTGCGCGCGGTCGGAGAGGAGGAGGTTGTTGTTCTGCTGCGTCCCGTCCGTCTTCTGCGCCTTCGAATGGACGTACACCCGGCCGTTGAACACGCCGTGCGATGCTCCATCGAGGACCCCCTTGTACAGCTCGCGGCTGAAGGTGTTGGGCTCGATGTGCTCCACCAGAGTCTGGTGGTCCACGTGCTGCTCGCCGTTCACCATGTAGAGGCCGTCGAGCGTCGCCCCGCACCCCTCGCCGCCAAGCGAGGTGTGAACGTTGGTGCGCGAGAGCGCGGCACCCGTGGCGAAGGAGAAGGAAAGCAGGTGGCTGTCGCGCTCCTGTCTGACCTGCACATTACCGACATGGAAGGCCTTCTCGCTCTCCCGCTGCAGCTTGATGTGGTTGAGCGTCGCACCCCTGCGCAGCACCACCTCGCTCACCGCGTTGGTGAAGTAGGCGGCGTCGCCGAGCGGGACGTAGCTCTCGATCACGGTAGCCTTCGAGTTGCGCTCGGCCACGATCAGGCTGCGCGGGTAGGTCACCAGCGAGTCGGTGAGCCCCGTGGAAACGAAGATCAGGTGCACGGGCGCGTCGATCACGGCGTCGGCCGCGAGGTGCACCACGGCGCCGTCGCTCATGAACGCCGTGTTGAGCGCGGTGAACGCCTCGTTGTCGAATGCAGCGACCTTCGTGAGGTGCTGCTCCACGAGCACGCTCGCCTCGCGCCAGGCGCGCTTGAGATCCATCACGACGAGCCCGCGCGGGAGCTTCTCGGCCGACGAGAGCTCGGCGTCGAAGCGACCGTCCACGAAAACCAGCGTCGGCCACTCGGGGTGCCCGAAGGAGAACGGTGCGAGGTCGGATGCCTCCACCCCGCGCGGCGCCGGTGGCGCGATCCGGAACTCGCGCTCGGCGATCGGTGCCACGCTCGTGAAGTGCCAGTCCTCGTTCTTCGTCGTCGGGAAGCCGAGCGCGCTGAAGCGCTCGATCGCCGAACGGCGAAGCGACGGAAGCCAGTCGGGCCCCGCGCTCCCGCCGTTCGCGGCGAATGCGGCGAAGTCGTTGACGTACGCCTCGGTCATGCGAGCGCCTCCTCCTTCTGCTCGACCCACTCGTAGCCCCTCTCCTCCAGCTCGAGCGCCAGCTCCTTCCCGCCCGACTTGACGATGCGGCCGGCCGAGAGTACGTGCACGTAGTCGGGCACGATGTAGTTGAGGAGTCGCTGGTAGTGCGTGACGACGATGGCGGCGTTGTCGGGGCGCTTCAGCTTGTTGACACCCTCGGCCACGATACGCAGCGCGTCGATGTCGAGTCCCGAGTCGGTTTCGTCGAGGATCGAGAGACGCGGACGGAGCACCGCCATCTGCAGGATCTCGTTGCGCTTCTTCTCTCCGCCGGAGAAGCCGGCGTTCACGGAGCGATTCAGCATGCCAGGATCCATGTCCACCAGCGCGAGCTGCTCCTCCATTATGTCGAGGAACTCGAGCGGGTCGATCTCGGCAAGTCCCTTGGACTTCCGGATCTCGTTGTACGCCGTGCGCAGGAAATAAGCGTTCGAAACGCCGGGGATCTCGACCGGATACTGGAACGCCATGAAGACGCCGGCCTGCGCCCGCACCTCTGGATCCATCTCCAGGAGGTCCTGCCCGTCGAACGTGACCGACCCACCGGTCACCTCGTACGCCGGGTTCCCGGCGAGCACCTGCGCCAGCGTGCTCTTCCCGGACCCGTTGGGCCCCATGACAGCATGCACCTCACCCGCGTTGATGGTGAGGTCGATCCCCCTGAGGATGTCCTTATCCCCGGTTCCAGCCACTCTGGCGTGTAGGTCCTTTATGGTGAGCACGTTTATGGAGTTCCGTTTATGGTCTGTGTTCATCGCTGAAGGTTCCGGGGCCGACGGGGTCAGGTCTTTGATTTCGAGTCGTATGGCCACTGGCCATACG
>JBIQMO010000303.1:0-4332 GCA_044463245.1 Gemmatimonas aurantiaca | reverse complement strand
GAAGCACCACTCCGATGTCCAGCTTGTCGAGCACACCGTAGGTGAGATAGAAGGAAGTGACCGAGAGATCGACGTCGAGCGAGAGGTTCACGTCGATCGCATCGTTCTCGACGTTGGGCACTCCCATCAGAGTGCAGTCACCACCCGCCACCGAGTCGCAGCCGTCGAAGTCGACGTTCTCGTGCGTGAAGGTGAGCCGGATGTCGTGCAGGTCCACTCCGCGGAGAGTCCTGAAGGAGATTCCCGTGCGATTGGCGCCGGCGAGCACGCGACCGCGGCCGAGCGTCTGTGCGCGCTCGCCGAAGATCGGGCCGGCGGAGCGCGAGGTACGCACCGGCACGCCGCCTTCGAAGCGGAAGGTGATCCCGCCGCTCGTGGCGCTCACCGGAATCTGCGCGACGTTGGTGGTGATCGACGTACTGAGGAAGTCGATGATCGTCCCGTTGCTCCCCACGGCCGAAGGAATGAAGTGCGTGCCGTGGACGCGCAGCGATGTCGGGTTGTTCGGGTTACCGGAGCCTGCGAGAAATAGCGGGTCTTCGCCCGGTCCGAAGATGAAGAGCTCGGAGAGCTTGTCGAGCAGGCCCTGCGCCGATGCCATCCGCGGCACCGCCGCGAGCATCAGCAACGCCAGACACCACACGCGCAATCGCATAGGGGCTATCCTCGGCGACGGGGGACAATCGACGGGGCACAATCATAGTGATGTCGGGTGTCGTAAGCGAGGGTGCGACGGGGTCAGGTCTTGACTTGATACATTTTTCGGCTGTGGCCGAAAAATGTATCAAGTCAAGACCTGACCCCGTCGCACCCCTGCGGTGGGATGAGGTCGTCGCGCGCGATGAGCTCGGCGAGCGGGGTCCGCATTCGCCGCGTCCAGCTCGCAAATTGCTCGGCGCTCACGCCGGGCACGTTGACGGGCTCCGTCTCGCCAGCGAGGTCGTCGAGCGAGATGCCTACCAGGACGGCCGGAGTGGAGCAGAGGAATCGGTGGACGGCGTCGCGAAGCGCCGCGGATCCGGGGAGCGAGATCGACTTACCGAGCTCGGCGGTTGCATTCGAGCAGTCGGTCGTATTGCCCTCTTGGGCGCCGAGTGCGCCGTCGGCGATCAGTCGTTCTGCCAGAAGACGGCGGTCGTTCTGACGGGAGCGCAACGCCGCAGCTTCGGCCTCAGCGTCGGGGAGTCGACCGAGGCGAGCGGCGAGTGCGACATCGTTTCCTTCCCAGAAACCGGCGAGGGTGGGGAGGTCGTGGGTGTCCGCGGTGGTGAGTGAGAGCGGCTCGTAGCTCGAGGCGGGACGAAATGATCCGTCACGCTCGCGCTCGAAGAGCAGGACTCGCGTCCCCAGGATCCCCCAGTCGCGGAGGGTGCCGGGGACCTCGGGGGGGACGGTGCCCAGATCCTCCCCGACGATCACGGCACCATGCCTGGCGCTCTCGAGCGCGAGGATGCCCATGAAGTCGTCGGTCGGGAACCGAATGTATGCGCCATCGGAGCCGGTCATCCCGGCGGGGATCCAGAACTGGCGAAAGAGACCGAGTATGTGATCAATGCGGATGGCACCGGCGTGCTGGAGCGCGGATCGAACGAGCGCGGTCCAGAAGCGATAGCCGTCACTGCGGAGGCGGTGGGGATCTAGCGGGGTGAGCCCCCAATTCTGCCCGGTGGCGGAATAATCGTCTGGTGGTGCGCCGAAACTGACGCCATGAGCGTGCAGGTCGGGTCTTGCCCAGACGTCGCTTCCGTACGGAGCGCTGGCCACGGCGAGGTCCTGGTAGAGGCCCATCGAGAGGCCGGCGCCCGAGCCCGCGGCTGCCGCGGCGGCGAGCTGGCGGTCGAGCTCGAACTGGAGCCAACGGTGGAAGTCGACTTCCAGTTCGTGGGCACTCGCAAATTCGCGAACCGCGGGCGAGGCGGGGGAGCGGTACTCCACCGGCCATTTCTGCCACGTCACTGACGTGTTGCTGCCACGGACGAAGTGTTCATCGAGTGCCATGAAGGTGGCGAACTCGTCGAGGGAGCGTCCTTCGCGTTCCCGGTAGGCGGCATACGCGCGCCGGCGGTCGTCGTCGTTCGAGCTCCGCTCCGCAAAGGAGCGATGCAGCGCTTCGAGGATCGGTCGCGCAAGGCGGGCTCTGCGCTCGTACTCCACCCGGTCGCTGGACCGCATCTGTGCAAGCTCCGCCCGCATCGATACATCGCCGAGCATGGCGCGAGCTTCGGAGCTCGCCACGAGCTCCGGGATCGCCTCGATGTCCAGATACGCGGAGTTTCGATACAACCGGCTCACAGGGCTGTACGGGGACACTTCGCCACCGACGGTCCGCAATGCGTGGAGCGGATTCACGCCCACGAATGCCGCACCATGCTCGCCGCTCCAGCGCGCCAAGTCGGCGAGATCGGTCAGATCGCCTACTCCCCAGCTCCGCGCTCCCCGCACGGAGTAGAGGTTGGCGATGATGCCGTAGCCCGCGCGCGAGGGCGTGACGCAGCGATCGGGCGCGACGATCAGTCGCTGTCGCGCTTCGGCTCTCAGTCCCCTGGCGGCGATCCGGATCCCCACGTCGTAGTAGCCCGGAGCGGGCGGCCGCGCGAGCGCGATCGTGAACCAGCCGTCCTCACCCACCGTGGCGCCGCCTTCGTGGACGATGCCGCGCTCGCCGCGCTCCGCGGCAGGACTCTCCGCCTCGCCGATCGCCAGGGTGTAGTCGACTCGCTCCCCCGCGCGCACGCCCCACGACTCGGGTACGTGGAAGCGCAGTGCGCCCGCTCCCGCCGCGCGCGGCCGCGATTCATTCTCCACTACTTCACGCGACTCGGCCGCGCGCGACCGCGATCCATGCTCCGCTGCTTCACTCGACCCGGCCGCGCGCGACCGCTCGTCGAGCGACTCCTCCCCGCGCAGCACGCGCTCGCGCACCACGAGCACCGGTTCCACCACCCGCTCCTCGTCGCCCACCTCGAGCTCCGTGAGCACCCCCCGAGCGCGCTCCTCGCTCGACACGTCGTGACCCATCGCCGCGAGTATCGCCGCCCGCGTATCGTTCGACGTCGAACGAAGCTCGCTCCCATCCTGCGACAGGTACGACGACAGGATTCCGAGGCGCTCGGCGAGCTCGCGCAACGCTCCGTCGTGCGACATGCGAACGCGCTACTCCCCCAGCTCGCCGCGCTCTCGCCTTTCCGCCCCCGCCCCTGCCCCCGCCCTCGTCCCCGTCTCCGCACCTGCTCCCTCTGCCACGCGCGCCGTCGCTCCGCTCTTCACCGGTGCGAGAACGAGAGCGCCGAGCGGCGGGAGAGTGAGCTCCACCGATTGCGGATAACCGTGGAAGGGCAACGGGTCGGCCTTCACGAGCTCGGCGCCACCGAGCCCGCTCCCGCCGAAGCGCGGATCGTCGCTCGAGAAGATCCGCGTGTACTCCCCGGCCTCCGGCGCGCCAATGCGATAGTGCTCGCGCGGGACGGGCGTGAGGTTGAGCGCTACCAGAAGCTGCTCACCACCCCCGCGCCGCACATACGACACCACGGAGTTCGCCGCGTCGGCGGTGTCTATCCACTGGAACCCCTGCGGCTCGTAGTCCATGCGCCAGAGCGCGGGACGCTCGAGGTAGAGCGCACCGAGGCACCCCACGAAGTGCTCGAACGCGCCGTGCCGAGGGTCGTCGCGCAGGTGCCAGTCCACGCTGCTGTCGTGGTTCCACTCGTTCCACGGCGCGAGCTCGCTCCCCATGAAGAGCAGCTTCTTCCCCGGCCGCGTGTACATGTACGCGAGGAGCAACCGCAGATTCGCGAGCTTCTGCCAGATGTCGCCCGGCATCTTGTCGAGAAGCGAGCGCTTCAAGTGCACGACCTCGTCGTGCGAGAGCGGCATGATGAAGCGCTCGCTGTACTCGTAGATCATCGCGAAGGTGAGCTGCCCCTGGTGGTGCGAGCGGTACACCGGGTCGAGCGAGAAGTACTGCAGCGTGTCGTGCATCCACCCCATGTTCCACTTGAACGAGAAGCCGAGCCCGCCCGTCGACTGCGGCGCGGTCACGCCGGGCCACGCGGTGGACTCCTCCGCCACGGTGATGCACCCGGGTGCTTCCTGGTGCGCCTGCTCGTTCATCATGCGCAGGAAGTCCGTTGCCTCGAGATTCTCCCTCCCGCCGTAGCGGTTGCGGAGCCACTCACCCGCCTTCCGGCTGTAATCGAGGTAGAGCATCGACGCCACCGCGTCTACTCTCAGACCATCCACATGGAACTCGAGGAGCCAGTAGAGCGCGTTGGAGAGGAGGAAGTTCCGCACCTCGGCGCGGCCGTAGTTGAAGATCAGCGTCCCCCAGTCGGG
>JBIQMO010000302.1:0-4346 GCA_044463245.1 Gemmatimonas aurantiaca | reverse complement strand
TGGAGAGCTCGGGGCCGTGGGGCCGGCGAGGGGGCCGGGTCTTAGTTTCGGAGGGGCCGGGGCAGTGGCCGGGCCCGCTCGAAATCAAAGACCTGACCCCGTCGTTCCACGGGGGTTGCGAGCGTCTCGTCGTGTGGCCAGCATCAATGTCCGACGCAACGCTTCCCGTACTCGAGAGGTTTCCATGGCTGCCGCATCGAACGCCTATCTCCTGATCTTTCGCGAGTCCACTCCCGAGCGCTACGAGGCGATGACCCGCGACGAACGGCGACGCGCGCTGGCCAACTGGAATGCGTGGTGCGACAAGCTCGCTGCGGAGGGGAAGTTGCAGAGCGGCCACCCTCTCATGCCGGAAGGGAGAATCGTCTCCCGTACCAACGCGAGTCGCAGAATCGATGGCCCTTTCGCAGAGGCGAAGGAGATGATCGGCGGCTACTTCTTCGTCCACGCGGAGAGCATGGACGAGGCCACCAGGATCGCCGAAGGATCGCCCAACCTGAAATACGGGATGACCGTCGAAGTGCGCCCGATAGCGGGCGGGTGTCACCTCGCGCGTTCGCTGGGGCTCGAGGGAATGCGGGAACCCGCCGAGGCGTCTTCGGCATCATCCAGCAATTCCGCAGGATGATTCACGCTTCACCGGAGGTTAGCAGATGACGGCACCCGCGATTCCACTCGACGAGTTCGACCAGGAGATGGCCACCACGCGCCGGCTCCTCGAACGCGTACCGGACGACAAGGGCCCGTGGAAGCCGCACGAGAAGTCGTTCCCGCTCGGCCACCTCGCGCAGCTCGTGGCCTGGATGCCCGGCTGGATCGCGAGATCTCTACGCGAGCCGCACATCGATCTAGCCACCGGGGAGGGTTACAGCTTGCAGCCCACCGCCAAACTCCTGTCGGATTTCGACAAGAACGTCGCGGCCGCGCACGACGCACTCGCCCAGGTGACGGGGCCCGCGCTGGACGAGCTGTGGAGCCTCAAGCACGGCGACAACGTGCTCCTCTCGCTGGAGCGCGGTCCCGTGGTCCGCATGCACCTGCGGCACCTCATTCACCATCGCGGCCAGCTCACTGTTTACCTGCGCGAGCTGGATGTCCCGATCCCGTCGATCTACGGGCCGTCGGCGGATGAGAAGTGGTGAGGCCGCCAATGCCGCCGATCGCGTTCCTTCGCGCCAGAGCCGGGAGGTGACCATGCGTCGCGGAACCATCGAGTGCGTCGCCGCGTGCACCGCTGCTCTTCTCACGCTCGCGTGTACCAACACACCTGGCAACCGTGCCTCGGACACCGCTGGGTCGCGCTCGGACGGCACATCTTCGGCTGCCATGGTGGAGCGGGACTGGGCGCTCGTCACCCTCGGTGACAGTGCTGCACCGCCTGGTGCCGGGGGGAAGCCGGCTACCCTCCGCTTCGACTCGGCCGCATCGCGCGCGGCTGGCTTCGCCGGCTGCAATCGGTACAGCGCTCCCTACACCGTCACGGGCGACAGCCTCGGCTTCGGGCCCGCGATGTCCACGAAGATGGCGTGCGCCGACGGCGACGCGCTCGAGCGCGCGTATCTGGCGATCATCCCCGCCGTCACCGGATTCCAGGTGACGGACTCCACGCTGACGCTCACTGGCCCGAGCGGAACGCTGGCGGTTTTCCGAGCGCAGTGAGAGAGCCGCGCTGTCCCGGTGAGCGCCGCTCTCGGCGCTCACCGGGACAGCGCGGCTCTCCGGCTCGTGGACTGCGAGCGCCTCAGCGCCCCATCATCCGCAGCTCCACCATCAGGCAGCGGTCCTGCACCACGTCGATTCCCGCGCGCGCGAACGCCTCCGCGGCCTCGTCGTTCCTGATCCCGAGCTGGAACCACACCGACCGCGGACGCTTCGCGATGATGTCGTCCACGTGCTGCGGAATGTCGTGCGGGCGGCGGAAGACGTTGACCATGTCTATTTCGCCCGGCACCGCGGACACCGTGCGATACACGGGATGGCCGAGTATCTCCGTCACTTCCGGATAGTACACCGGCACCGGAATGATCTCGTACCCCGCCTGCTCCGCGTACTCCGGCACGTAGAACGCCGGCTGCCAGTCCTCGATCTTCATCCCGAGCACGGCGATGCGATGGGTTTCTTCGAGGAGCCGGCGGATGTCGGCAGCATCCTCGAGGAGGTGTTCGCGCCAGGAGTCGGGTGCGCTGGTCATGGCGAATAATAGCGCTGGGACAATGCGATAGATGTCGGTCGGGAGAGACGTGGGACAAAAACAACTGGTTGCGCGACCGGCCCCCTGGCCGTAACGTCGCAACAGAAGTCAGCTCTCGCCGCCCGGCCGACCACCTCTCCACATTCGAGTCAATGAAATCGACGATCACCGCATCGCTCGCCCTGCTCGTTGCCTCATCGATCCTTGCCTGCGGAGGTGGCAAGGACAGTACTGGAACTACACCGCCACAGGCCGAGCGTGTAGTTGGTGTCCCTCCCGGCTGGTCAGGGAGCAGCGCTGGCTACGAGATAGGAACCGATCATTCCGACACTCACGGCGGCGATGGCGCCCTGTACATCACTTCCTCATCTCATCCTGATGCAGCGTTCGGCGTCATTGTGCAGTCGCTCCGGGCAGACGTATATCGTGGCAAGCGGCTGCGCTGGTCCGGCTGGGTGAAGCAGACGGATCTCGCGGGACCCGTCATCGGATTGTGGATGCGCGTCGACGGACCAGGAGAAGTCGCATCGTTCGACAACATGAGCGCGCGATCTCTCTCGGGCACCTCGAACTGGCATCAGGTATCGGTGGTGCTCGATGTCCCCGACAACGCGATCGGGATTGCCCTCGGCGTGCTGATGCACGGCACCGGTACGCTCCTCGTCGATGACCTGGAGCTCGAGGAGGTCGACTCGAACGTCCCGACCACTAATCTCTACGACTCACCGGCGCCGGGGCCCGATTCGGCCACGGCTGTCACCCAGTACGCACACAGTCCCACTCTACCGATCAACACGGACTTCGAGGGACTTCCCGCCGTGTCGCAGGAAGCGGTCGCCTGGCTTCGCGACAACGCTACAGTGCTGTCCACCACCGACCCGGATGCGAGCCTTGGCGACCTCGATCCGCTGGGAGAGATGGTCGGCTCGGCGCACATCGTGGGCCTCGGCGAGGGGACGCACGGCACCCGCGAGTTCTTCCGCATGAAACACCGCATCCTCGAGAAGCTGGTCGAGGATCTCGGGTTCACATACTTCGCCATCGAAGCCTCGGCGCCAGAAGCGGACGAGCTCGATCACTACGTACTAACCGGGCAGGGCGATGCTGCGACGCTTCTCGCTGGCCTCCACTTCTGGACGTGGAACACGCAGGAAGTGCTCGACATGATCCAGTGGATGCGCGAGTGGAACGAGACTGCCCCGGCCGAGCGGCAGCTTCACTTCCTGGGATTCGATATGCAGTACCCGGGACTTGCGATGGATAGCGTCGAAGCCTACGTGGCACGTGTGGACCCGGACGCCGTTCAATACGTGCGGGATCGTTACGAGTGCCTGGACCCGTTTCGCAACCACGGATCCACCGGTCCGGATGCAAATGGATATTCGACGCTGACCAGCGAGGCCAGAGCTGCATGCGCCACGGCTCTGCAGGATGTCTATGACATGATCGCGAGCCATGAAACCGTCTACGAGGGCGCATCATCCAGCGCCGCGTACGAAGCACGCTTGCATTCCGCGCGCCTGGTCCAGCAGTTCGAGGCCATGGCGTCCGTGGCAAACAATGCTGCCGCCTCGAGCAGGTCACGCGATGCCGCCATGGCCGAAAACGTTCGCTGGATTCGCGATCACGCCGACCCGGGTGCTCGCATCGCGCTATGGGCACACAACGGCCACGTGAAGAGCGCCATCGGCACGATGGGCGGGCAGCTTCGCTCCGACTACGGCGGCGACTACGTGAACCTCGCCTTCCTTTTCGGAAGTGGCTCGTTCAACGCGATCAATACCACCTATGGCCAGCTGCAGGTCTGCACCGCCAGCACCATCCCGAGCAATTCGATCGAGGCAGTCTTCAAGGAAACCGGCAAGCCGCTTCTGCTTCTCGACGCTCGCGAGCTCGCGGGTGGGGGCGACGCCGCGGCCCCGCTACGAGGCCCGATCCCTGCCAGATCCATCGGTGCCGCGTTCGAACCAGGTTCAGAGCAGGCGTACTTCTACCCGATAATCCTTCCCGACGACTTCGACCTGTTGATCTACGTCAGCACATCCTCACCCAGCACGCTTCTCTGATCGGAGCGGGGGTAGCGGCGGGGTCAGGTCTTTAATTTCGAGGAGGCTCAGCGACTGCTGAGCCTCCTCGAAATTAAAGACCTGACCCC
>JBIQMO010000301.1:0-4364 GCA_044463245.1 Gemmatimonas aurantiaca | reverse complement strand
CGTACACCACGCGCGCCCACACGTCGCGCCCCTGGAAGTCGGTCCCCATCCAGTGAGCGAACGACGGGCCCTGGAGCTGATTGGAGAGCTCTATCGCCATGGGGTCGTGCCGCGCGATGAGCGGCGCGGCGAGCGCGCCTCCCACCAGGAGCGCGATGATCGCGAGCGCGAGCACGGACCTCCCGTCGCGGATGAGACGCGACCACACGAAGCGGATCATCCCTCCCCGCTCCGTGCGGCGCCGACCGACTCACTCCTGACCGGCCCTCCCGATGACGGAGCGCGCATCGCGGCAATCATTCGCGGCTCGCCTCCACGGGATCGCGCAACTCTTCCGGCGTATCCTCCGGCTGGCGCTTCCAGCGGCGATGCTGCCAGAAGTACTGCTCGGGGGCAACGCGCACCCACTTCTCCAGCTTGCTGGTATAGCGCGCCACGAGCTCGTCCACATCGCGATCCACATCGCCACTCTCCCGCACGGCGACTTCCTCGAAAGCGAGGCGGTAGCGTCCGGTGGGGAGCCGCAGAGCGGTCCCGAACACCACCGGGGCATCGAGCCGGAGCGCGAAGACCGCCGGCCCGCGAGGAGTCTTGGCGGGACGGCCGAAGAAGGGGACGAAGGTGGATGCGAGGTTGAGGCCGGCCTGGTCGGTGAGGAAGGCCACGGCGCCACCCGTGCGAAGCGTGCGCGGTGTACGGCGCACCGCGTCGTGGTCGCGGACCACCGCCATCCCGAGGCGCCGGCGCGTGCGAGTGAGGTAGCCATCGAAGAGTGGATTTCCCATCCGTCGCGCCACGACATCCAGCGGAATGCCGCGCGCCGCGATGTACGCGCCTCCCAGCTCCCAGTTCCCGAGGTGGCCCGTCACGAGTATGAGGCCGCGCCCCCTGGCACGCAGCCGCTCGACGACGTCCCATCCCTCCACACTCTCGAAGAGCTCGAGCACCCATGCCGGGTCCACGCGAGACAACAGTGCGGTCTCCACGGTCACGCGCCCCAGGTGCTCGAAGGCGCCGCGCGCGATGCTCCGCACCTCCCGCTCGCTCGCTTCAGGGAAGGCGGCCGCGATCTGGGATTCGACCACCTCGCGACGGATGCCGAAGGGCTGATACGCGAGCCGCCCGAGCGCGGCGCCAGCGCGCACCGCGCGGTGCCAGCGCATGGCACCCATGATGCCGATCGCCGACCGCAGTGCTCCGTACTCCACCCGGTGCGCGAGCGTGGGTGTCCGCTTTCTCGCGCGGGAAGGTGTGTCCGCGGCAGGAGTCCGCTCGCTCATAGCGCGCTACCAGATGGACCTGTCGCTCGCCGCGACGGCGGCGCGCTCGAAGGTCTGGATCATCGCTTCCTCGGTGAACTCGCGCGCCACGCGCGCGTTCGCGGCGGAACCCATCGCCACACGCTCCTCGTCGCGCGCGAGCAGGCGCGCCACCGACGCGGCCGTATCGTGCGCGTCACCCGGTGGGAGGAGAATCCCGGCTATACCGTCCGGCACGTACTGCTCGGCGAGCGTTCCGCGCTCGGCGATCACCGGCACGCGCGATCCCATGAGATCGAGGAGCGCATACGCTCCGTCGTCACCGCCCGACACTACCCAACCGAGGTCCGCGAGCGCGAGGATGGAGAGGTAGTCGTCGCGCTCACCGAGGAAGCTCACGGAACGGGAGATTCGCAGAGCGGCGGCGTGCACCTTGAGGTCCGCGTCCGCCGTCCCGGGGCCCAGGAATACGAGCCGCAGCTCCGGATGCCGCTCGGCGAGGAGCGCCACGACGCGCAGGACGTTGCCGGCGCGTACGCGTGCGCTCCCGTCATGCACGCACACCAGGACCCGGGTCCCGGCGCCGACTCCGGTGACGGAGCGCGACGCGGGACGCACGGGGTCGTACGCCGCGGCACGTACGCCCGGCGGGGCGACGGCGGGGACGAGCCGCGCGAGCGGGAGCGGCGGCGCCGAGCGTCCATCCTGCTCCGATGCGAATACGTAGCCGGTGGTCGCGAAGCGAAGCGCCACCTTGATGCCGGCGCTCACCACCGGCTTCTCTCCCGCCGTTACCCGGCGAAGGACCGCCGCGCGGCCGGCGAGGCGGGCAGCGGTCGCGGCCACCACCTGCCCGCGGTCGGAGTGAACGCACACGACCTGAACGAAGCGCTCCTGCAGCGCGCGGCGGAGCTGCCCCGCCGCACCGGCCAGGCTCGCATCACCATCGAGATCGAGTACCTCGTACGCACCACGCTCGAGATGCTGCTCCACCGCGCTGTCCGCGGGACACGCTACCGTCACCGAGTGGCCACGCGCGCTGAGCCCGCGCGCCAGCGTGGCGGTCGCCCGGGCGCTTCCATTCCATTCGGGCGACATCACATAGAAGAGTATCCGCACTTCAGGTCCGGCCGGCCGGCTCCCGATCGCCGAACTGCAGCGAGTGCAGCCGATGGTAGGCGCCCTGCCTCTCGAGGAGCTCGAGGTGTGTACCGCGCTCCACGATCCGCCCGCGATCCATCACGAGGATCTCGCTGGCGTACTGGATGGTGGAGAGCCGGTGCGCGATCACGATCACGGTGCGTCCCTTGAGCAGTCGGTCGATCGCCTCCTGCACCAGACGCTCCGATTCCGTGTCGAGCGCCGAGGTGGCCTCGTCGAGGATCAGTATGGGCGGGTCCACCAGGAGCGCGCGTGCGATGGCGATTCGCTGGCGCTGGCCGCCGGAGAGCCGCGTGCCGCGCTCGCCGAGCGGCGTGTCGTACCCCTGCGGGAGCTCCATGATGAACGAGTGCGCGTTCGCGGCGCGCGCCGCGGCTTCGATCTGCTCGTCGGTGTAGGCGCCGGCATTACCGTAGGCGATGTTGTTGCGGACGGAGTCGTTGAAGAGCACCGTCTCCTGGCTCACGATCCCCATGAGCGAGCGGAGCGAGCCGAGCTTGATGTCGCGCGTGTCCACGCCATCCAGGAGGATTCTTCCCTCGGTGGGCTCGTAGAGGCGCGGGATGAGATCCACTAGGGTAGTCTTCCCCGCCCCACTCGCGCCGACGAGCGCGATCACATCGCCGCGGCGCGCGGTGACATCGATCCCCTCGAGCACCATACCCTCGTTGGGGTCGTACGCGAAGGAAACATCCTCGAAGACCAGTGAATCGCGGAAGCCATCCGCGGTGCGCGTCCCCTTGTCCAGCGCCTGCTCGGTAGGGGAATCGAGCACGTCGAAGAGCCGCTCCGATGCGGCGAAGGCGTTCTGCGCCACCGCCGGGATCTGCGAGAGCTGCTTGAGCGGCTGGAGGAGACGCATCACGAAGGTGAGGAAGACCAGGAACTGCGACGCCTGCAGCGAGTGCTCCACCAGCACGAGATGCGCGCCTATCCAGAGGAGCAGCACGGTGATCAGCGTGCCGAGCGTCTCGGTGACCGGCTGCGCTATCAGCGCCACGCGCGCCATCCGCACCGAGCCGCTGGCGTAGCGGTGGCTCGCCTCCACGAAGCGCCCCTCCTCGTGCCGCTCGGCGCCGAAGGTCTTCATCAGGCGCACGCCGCTCACACTCTCCTGGAGCACGCTCATCATCTCGCCATGGTCGCTCCGCACGCGGCGGTAGCCGCGGCGCAGTCGCCGCAGCACTGGCTGGAGTGCGAGCGTGAGGAGCGGCGCCACCACGAGCGCGATGAGCGTGAGCTTGACCGAGATCCCGGCGAGGTAGGCGATGTAGATGATCACCAGCGCACCGGACGAGAGCGCCCTCGTCACGAGCTGCGTGATGAGCTGGCGCGTCTGCTCCGTGTCGGAGAGGACGCGCGAGAGGATCTGCCCTGTCCTCGTGCGCGTGAAATACCCCACGGGGAGGTGCTGCAGGTGCCGGTACACGCTGTCGCGCAGATCGCGCGTGACGTACTCCTGCAGCTCCGCACCCAGCGTCCCGGCCAGCCAGATGAAGAGGTTCTTCACCGCCACGGTCGCCAGGATGATGATGATGACGTTCCTGAGCGATCGCATCGGGTTCGCCGGATCGAGCAGGGCGCCGATGGTGACGTGCAGGAAGTCGTTGACCCAACCCTGGCCGAGCGGGAGTTGCGGCTGTTGGAAGAGCGAGTTCAGGAAGGGGATGAGGAGCGCGAACGAGTAGCCGTCCAGCGCCGCCCCTATGAAGTTCGCGACGATGGTTCCCACCATCCGCCACTTGTGTGGCAGGAGGTAGCGCAGCAATCGACGGTAGAAGTACACTCAGGGACGCGGGGTTAGCAGCGCGACGGGGAGGATCACCTCTTCGGGGGTCACCCCGCCGTGCAGGAACGATCCTCGATAGCGGCTCTGGTACTCGCGAAGCTTGGTCGGATACACGAAGAAGGTGTCGCCCGCGGCGAAGAGAGAGTTGGCGCCGA
>JBIQMO010000300.1:0-4365 GCA_044463245.1 Gemmatimonas aurantiaca | reverse complement strand
CTCAGCTTGATCTCGATCGCAAGCACGCGCTGATCGTCGGACTCCACTATCAGATCTACCTCCTGCCGTCCATCGTAGGTTAGCAGATGGTAGACGCGCGCCTCGGCCGCCTGGGCGTAGACTCTCACGGAGAGCGTCACCAGGGACTCGAAGAGCTGACCGAGGAGCGCGCCATCGGGCGGCCGTCCCCCGGGCGATGCGCGTCCGAGCAGTGCGCGATCGTCCACGCCCAGGAGTCTCGCCGCCAGTGCGGGATCGGCGAGGTGATGCTTGGGCGATTCGGTGAGTCGCGCGAGCCGGTTGCGCGAGGGACGCCAGCCCGGGACGGGATCCAGAAGCCAGAGTCGCTCGAGTACATCGCGGTACGCCAGCACGGTTGGGCGCGTGGGCGTTTCGCCCTCTCCGCTCGTGGCGGCGTCGCGAATCTTCTCGTAGGTGGCGGTCGTCGCGGTGGCTGCCGCATACGCTGCCATCCAGCGGCGAAGAGCAGCGGGGCGACGAACGGGGCGGCCCTGCTCCTCGAAGTCGCGATCGACCACGCGGGCCAGGTAGCCATCGAGCTGAGCGCGAAGCGCGCGCCCGGTGAGCTCGCGCAGACCCGGCAGCCCCGATGCGACGATCTCGCGCACGTAATCGGTCAGGGCGACAGTGGTGCGACCCTTTACGTCGGCTCTCGCACCGGTGAGCAGAGCGCGCAGGCTCACCGTCGGCTTCGCGAGGCCGCGCTCCGCCAGCGCGAGAGGACGCATCCGGATTCGGACGATGCGACCCGCGCCGGAGTGCGTGGGCGCTGCTTCGGGCGCGGCCGATCCCGCGAGGAGGAAGCGACCCGGCTCGGCGCCTCTGTCGACCGCGCGTCGCACGGCGTCCCAGACCGATGGTACATGCTGCCACTCGTCGATCAGTATGGGCGCCGGTGCATCCAGGAGCACCGTCGGATCGGCCTCCGCTATCACCCTCTCTCCCGGCTCATCCAGCCGATGGACGGTGGCCGCCCGGCGCTCGGCTGTCGCCGTCTTTCCGACACCTCTGGGCCCCTCGATGGCGAGGGCCGGGAGCTGATCCATGAGCTCATCGAGCTCCGTATCGACGACACGGCGCGTGTAGCGGCGCATGAAGCTGGAGTCGCTGGTGGGGTGTACGGGTACCGGTGGGAGCCGAGCGAAGCGGGGATTACTGCTTTACATTACAACCGCATTGAGTTTTACATCTCAACCACATCTCACTTTACATTTCCACCGGTTTATACTTTACCGTTACACCAGATATTACTTTACATCGCAACCGACTACAAGGTGCACTATCGGAGCCGGGATGACGGCTCGATACGATTATCAGGAGGGACTTCGACCGCATGAAGGTAGCAGCGAGCTCCGACCCCACTGCCCCACCGCTCATCGCAGCGAAGCATCCACCATCGCCTGCGCTTCCTCGATGATGCGCGAAAGAGCTTCCCGCCCCTGGAAGCTCTCCGCGTAGATCTTGTAGATCTCCTCGGTCCCGCTCGGGCGCGCGGCGAACCAGCCGGTGGCGGAGCTGACTTTCACGCCGCCGAGTGGTGCGCCGTTCCCGGGGGCGTCGGTGATGACGCTCTCGATCCTCTCGCCAGCCAGCTCCCTGACGTGCAGATCGCTCGCCGAGAGCGAGGCGAGTCGCTTCTTCTGCTCGAGCGTGGCGGGCGCCTCGACCCGGTCGTACACCGGGTCTCCCAGCTCGCTCGCGAGGTCGCGATAGATCTCGCCGGGGTCGCGCCCCGCCTTCGCGGTGATCTCCGCCGCGAGGAGCGCGAGGGCGATCCCATCCTTGTCGGTGCTCCACGCGCTGCCGTCGCGACGCAGGAGCGACGCGCCCGCGCTCTCCTCGCCGCAGAAGCCGAGCGAACCGTCCGAGAGCCCGTCCACGAACCACTTGAAGCCTACCGGCACCTCGTACAGCCGCCTCCCGAGCTTTTCGCATACGCGATCGATCATCGAGCTGCTCACCACCGTCTTCCCGACGCCCACCTCACTCCCCCATTCGCTACGATGCCGGAATACATGATGGATCGCCACCGACAGATAGTGATTCGGCGGAAGGAGCCCGCTGCTTCGTGTCACGATCCCATGACGATCGTGATCGGTGTCGGCGGCGAAGGCAACGTCGAAGCGATCCTTCAGTGCTAGGAGCCGCTGCATGGCGTACGGCGACGACGGGTCCATCCTGATGCGCCCATCCCAGTCGAGCGTCATGAAGCGGAAGGTCTCGTCCACCACATCGCTCACCACGGTGAGGTCGAGTCCGTAGCGCTCGGCGATCGGCTGCCAGTAGTGGACTCCGGCACCGCCGAGCGGATCGACGCCGAGGTGGAGGCCGGAGGCGCGGATCGCTTCCATATCTATCACGCTCCCCAGGTCGCCCACGTAGGCATCGATGTAATCGTGCGTGTGCGTGGTGGCCGCGTGCAGCGCGCGCTCGTAGGGGATGCGCTTCACTCCGGCGAGGTTCGTCTCGAGGAGCTCGTTCGCACGCGCGCCGATCCAGCTCGTGATCTCGGTATCGGCAGGACCGCCGTTGGGCGGGTTGTACTTGAAGCCGCCGTCCGCCGGCGGATTGTGTGACGGAGTGATGACGATCCCGTCGGCGGGCGCACGGCGCGCTGATGCACCGCTGACGCCCGCCGCTCCGCCCGTCGCGCGCCCGCGGTTGTGGCAGATGATGGCGTGCGATACCACGGGGGTGGGCGTATAGGCGTCATCCTTCGCGAGCATGACGTCCACGCCGTGCGCCGCCAGCACCTCTAGCGCGCTCGCACGGGCCGGGAGAGAGAGCGCGTGCGTGTCGATGCCGAGGAAGAGCGGGCCGTCTATCCCACCTGCCTTCCGAAATCGGCAGATGGCCTCCGTGATCGCGAGTACGTGCCGCTCGTTGAAGGTGCGGTCGAAGGCGGAACCACGGTGCCCCGAAGTGCCGAAGGAGACTCGCTCCGCCTGCACCGATGGATCGGGGATCTCCGTGTAGTACGCCGTGATGAGCTTCGCTACGTCGAGCAGCTCGGATGGCTGGGGTGTCTTCCCCGCCTGTGGACTGACGTTCATTGCTCTTCTGTCTCCGCGTTCTATCGGACCCGATGCGCCAACCGTATGTTAGCGCCCATGCGAAATTCGCTCCTCCTCCTCGCGCTCGCGGCGTCAGCGGCCGCAGCCCAGAGCGGCGCCCCGCCGCGGGTGTACATCGTTGCCACCGGCGGCACGATCGCTTCCACGAACTACTACTCGGATGACCCTGGCAAGATCGGCGTCGCGCAGCTCCTGCGCGCCGTGCCCGGACTCGACACCATCGCCTCGATCTCCACACAGCAGTTCTCCAACATTGCTTCGGGTTCCATCACCCCGGCGATGTGGCTCGACCTCTCGCGCGGGATCAGCGACACGCTCCGTGCGCACCCCAATCTCGCCGGCGTCGTGGTCACCCACGGCACCGACACGATGGAGGAGACGGCGTACTTCCTCGACCTCACGATCGCCGATCCGCGGCCGGTGGTAGTCACCGGCGCGATGCGACCCTCCGACGGCATCGGTATCGACGGTCCCGCGAATCTGCGCGACGCGGTACGCGTGGCCTCGTCGCCGTCTGCCCGCGGACGCGGCACGATGGTGGTCATGAACGACGAGATCTTCGCCGCCCGCGACGTCACCAAGTCAAACACCGTGCGCCCCGATGCCTTCGCCTCGCCCGTGCGCGGCGACCTGGGTGCCGCGGACCCGGAGGAGATCCGCTTCTTCCGTGAGCCGCACCGCCGATCCGTGTTCGACATCGCTCGCGTGGACTCGCTCCCCCGTGTGGATATCGTCTACTCGTACATCGGCGCCGATGGCGCGGGCGTGGATGCTGCCGTCGCCGCCGGTGCGCGCGGGATAGTGGTCGCTTCCACCGGCCGCGGCGACGTGCCGCCCAAGCAGCGCGAGGCGCTGCGACGCGCCATGCGCAATGGCATCGTGGTAGTGGTGGGTAGCCGCGCCGGCTCGGGGAGCGTGGATGTGGGCGATGGCGTGCGAGCGAGCCCCGCGCGTGGCGACACATCGACCGTCGATGCCTCCAGCAAGCTCCGCTCGCACGATGGATCGAGGATCGACACAAGCGAGCCATCCACGATTGGAGCCGGCACCCTGAACGTCCAGAAGGCCCGGATTCTCCTGATGCTCCAGCTCACGAAGAGCGCCGACCCGGCCGAGGTCGCAAAGGCATTCCGCGCGAATCAGTAGCCCCCTCGCGAGCCTACCCCGTCGTCCCCGCGGAAGCGGGGACCCATGTTTGGCCGAGCAACATGGATTCCCGCTTTCGCGGCTTTGTTGCACGAATGGGGGTGACTAATAGCAGTTGCGGAGG
>JBIQMO010000299.1:0-4376 GCA_044463245.1 Gemmatimonas aurantiaca | reverse complement strand
CTTCCCGCCGACCGATTCTCCTCGGCATCGGCGTTCGCTGCCGCGCTCTCGGCGCCGTCCGTGAGCGGAGCCGCACGCCCGGCAAGAGCCACTGTGGAGAGACCCCGCCGCGTCTCGGGGATCGTGATGGCGGCGCTCATTCTGATGGCATTGCTCGTCGGCATGGGGATGACCTACGGATGGGAGCGCGCGCGATCGTCCTCGGCGAGCCGCAGGGTCGTGTTCTCGACGCTTCGCCCGTCGAGTGGGGACGAGTGGGGGATTTTCTTCGCGCTGTCGCCCGATGGAAGTCGTCTCGTCGTCGTGGCCCGCACAGGGAAGCACGCTGACACGCACCTGGCGATCCGCCCCCTCGATCAGCTCACCGACTCGCCGCTCCCTGGCACCGACGGTGCCTCGGCACCGTTCTGGTCGCCCGACGGTAAATCCATTGGCTTCTTCGCTGACCATCAGCTCAAAGTCATCGACCTCGGGTCGGGAACCGTGAGGTCACTCTGCCAGGCGCCGAGTGGGAACAGCGGGTCGTGGAGCACGAAGAACGTGATCCTCTATGTGCCTCTCGACGCGACAGAGGCGTACCGCGTTCCGGCGGCCGGCGGCACCTGCACCAAGCTGGCGCTGCGCGGCATCGTTTCCACGACCGGAGGCACTGTCCAGTTTCTCCCCGACGCCGAGCACTTCCTCATCAGTTCGAGCGACCACACCTGGTTGGGTCGATTGGAGAGCGATTCCGTCACGCTGCTGCACGACAACATCCTTACTTCGTCGGTCTTTGCGGCGCCAGATTATCTCCTGTTCGCCGGGTCGGACCAGTCGCTCACCGCCCAGCGTATCGACGTGGGTGCCGGAGCGTTGATCGGTGCGCCCCATCGCCTGCTCGATCGAATCTCGCACCCGAACGGCTTCCTCAGCGTCTCAGCCTCGCTCGACGGAGTGCTCGTCGCACGTACGCGATCAGCGGACGGCGGTCGCGTGGTCACTACGGTCGGTCGCGGGAGAGCGGCAACCGATTCAATCACCATCCACCAGGACGCCTGGAGCTATCGGCTCGCCCACGATGGGCGGCGGCTGGCACTTGGCGGGTGGGCGCTGTGGACTCTGGATCTTGCTCGCGGCATCACCAACGTCGCGGCCTCCGTGCCAGACTCGCTCCGCGAGACGATGATCTATCCGGTGTGGGCACCGAGCGACACGGCCATCATATTCGCGGACTTCTACGGGCACTACGGAGTGAACGTCCTGGATCTGCGCACTAATCGCGTCCGTGGGCTCTTCGAGTCGCCGGTCGCAACGCGTCCGGCGGAGCCCGAGGACTGGTCGCCCGACGGTCGATCCATCGCCTTCCTGTTACACGGCGCCCGCGTGGAGCCGTGGGTGTACGACGTACCGACGGGCACCACGCATCAACTCTTCACAGAACAGGGCGACGTGTCGGCGATCCGGTATTCCCCCGACGGCCGCTGGGTCGCTTACCAGTCGAACGTGACTGGCTCCGACGAGATCTACCTGCGGGCGCTTCCCGCCTCCGGCGTTCCAATCCGGGTGTCGACGGCCGGAGGCCGCATGCCGCGCTGGCGCGGCGACGGGCGTGAGCTCTACTATGCCGCGCCCAACGGAGCGGTGCTTGCCGTAGCGATCAGGACGTTGTTGAGCGGCGCCATCTCGGCACCAAGCACTGTGGTCCCGGTCCCGCCGCTCGGTCGCAGGACGTACTTCGACTTCGAGCCGATCCCCGACGGACAGAGCTTCGTTTTCGTTCTCCCGCCGCCCCAGGACAATGGTTTGATCCTCATGCAGAACTGGTGGGCGCATGCGAGGCGTTGAGGATCGGAGCTTCGCCGATCGCTACCGGATCGAGCACGAGCTCGGTGCGGGTGGCATGGCCACGGTGTATCTCGCCGAGGATCTCCGTCACCGTCGCAAGGTCGCGATCAAGGTACTGCACGCCGAGCTCTCCGCGATGCTGGGGCCGGAGCGGTTCCTGAAAGAGATCGAGCTCACCGCCAGCCTGCAGCACCCGCACATCCTCCCGCTCTTCGATTCGGGCTCGGCGGACGGCCTGCTGTACTACGTGATGCCGTTCGTCGAGGGGGAAACGCTCCGCGCCAGACTGGAGCGCGAGCGGCAGCTCCCCATCGCCGATGTCGTACGCATCGCCACGGAAGTCGCTGACGCCCTGCACTACGCGCACGAGCGAAGCGTGATCCATCGCGACATCAAGCCTGAGAATATCCTCCTGCAGAATGACCATGCACTGGTGGCGGACTTCGGGATCGCGCTTGCGGTGCAACAGGCCGGCGGGCAGCGCATGACTCAAACCGGCCTTTCGCTCGGCACTCCGCAGTACATGAGCCCCGAGCAGGCGATGGGGGAGCGCGAGATCGGACCGCGCTCGGACATCTACTCGCTCGGCACCGTCACGTACGAGATGCTCGCCGGCGAGCCGCCGTTCACTGGCCCGAGCGCTCAGGCGATAGTGGCGAAGGTGATGACCGAGGATCCGCCCAGCCTCGGCGCGCAACGCCGGAGTGTCCCGTCTCATGTGGACGATGCCGTATGCACCGCGCTCGAGAAGCTCCCCGCCGATCGCTTCGCCTCGGCAGCGGAGTTCGCTGCGGCTTTGAGCGGCGACGCGCGCACGGTCGCTCGATCGCGTACGCGGACGCGCGCACCCGATGCTCACGATCGCACTCGCTGGCTCTTGCCTGCCCTGGCGACGATCGCCGTAGCTGCACTCGCACTCGCGGCGTGGACCTGGCGAGGCGCGCGAACGCCCACTGCATCCTCGCCCGTCGTGCGCGCGGAGCTCCGACTTCCGGCAGCGATGGGTCTCGCCGATGGGGCGTACGTGCACGGTCCACGCATCGCGCTCTCTCCCGACGGGCGAACGCTGGCGTACGTGGGCGAGAGCTCCGTGGAACGGCAGCTCTACGTGCGACACATGTCCGCGCTGGAGCCAGTCGCGGTGCCTGGTACCGAGGGCGGCTACGCGCCGGCCTTCTCTCCCGACGGGCGCTGGCTCGCCTTCGTCGTGGGTGGGATGCTGGAGAAGACGGAGCTCGCCACCGGACGCACGATTCGACTCGCTCCGCTCTCGCGCGGGAGCGAGCTGGTGGACGGCATCGCCTGGGGTGACAACGACACCATCATCGTGGCTCAGGGGGATCAGAAGCTCTGGCGAGTTCCCGGGGGCGGCGGCACCATCTCTCCCATAACGCAGACAGCTGTCGCGGATGCGACCTACTCGACGCTCTGGCCCGACCTGCTCCCAGGCGGTGACGTCGCCCTGGTAGGAGTGACGGGGAAGAGCTCGAAGTTGCAGGCGCTGTCGCTGCGCACCGGCGAGCGCACGGACCTCCTCCCCGACGTCTCCTTCGCTCGCTATGCGGACGGCTACCTCCTCGCGATGACGCAAGGCAGCGGCGACGGCGCTTCCGCATCGCTCATTGCGGTGCCCTTCGACCCGAAGCAGCTCCGCGTCACCGGCGCGGCGACCGAAGTGCTCCGTGACGTCGCTGTCGGAAATGGAGCCGCCGGCGACATCGCAGTTGCGCGAAACGGGATGCTCGCCGTCGCTACATCGGTCGAACGACGAAACAGCGTGGTGCTCGTCGACGACACCGGCCACGAGGAGCAGATCGTACCTGCTCCCGGCGCGTACGAGGACGCGCGCCTCTCGCCTGATGGACGCAGCATCGCGCTCACCGTGGGCGGTGGTAACCACAACGACATCTGGCGCTTCGATCGCGCCAGTAAGGCGATGACCCGGCTCACCTTCGAGTCGGACAACTTCTATCCGGTCTGGTCGCCGGATGGCCGGCGCGTGGCGTTCACCTCGAGACGCCAGCCCAACACGACGCTGATGTGGACGGCGGCCGACGGATCTTCACCACCAGTCTCGCTCGTGCCCAGCGGCGTCCTGAACTTCACCGGATCGTTCACGCCCGACAGTCGCACGCTCGTGTTCCGACGCACGAACGCGAAGACCGGCTACGACCTTTGGTCGGTGCGCACGGACAGTGCGGATGCGAAGCCTTCACCGCTTCTCATCACGCCCGCCAACGAAACCGCTCCCACCATCTCGCCCGACGGGCATCTCATCGCATACGTCTCGGACGCGACGGGGCGCAACGAGGTGTACGTGCGCCCGTTCCCCAAAGGTGACGGACAGTGGCAGATCTCGACCTCCGGCGGCTCGGAACCGCTCTGGCGGCGGGATGGCGGCGCGCTGTACTTTCGAAGCGGACAGGCGGTGTTCGCGGCATCGGTAATTCGCGGTGCGACTCCGACTTTCGGCGCGTCGCGAAAGCTCTTCGAGGGACCGTACCTGGAGAACGGGCGCGGTGTGGCATACGATGTCGCGCCGGATGGCAGGC
>JBIQMO010000298.1:0-4379 GCA_044463245.1 Gemmatimonas aurantiaca | reverse complement strand
GGTGCTCCCTCGGAACCCGGCCTAACTACCCCCGCACCAACTTCTTGTACGCGATGCGATGCGGCTGGTCCGCGTCGGCACCTTTGCGCTTGCGGAGGTCCTCGATATATCCCTGACAGTTCCCCTCAGAGAAAGGGATCTCGGCGGTTGTTGGGGCTTGACCAGCGCGTTTTCAGAGGGGAATGCGGCCGCGCGGCGCACGAACATACTGTTCTAAATGACGTCCCGTGTCAGACATCGCTTGACACAGCGTGCGAGCCGCCGGCCCTCACGCCGCGGCGACACGGAGCCGGCCCTTCTTGCGCGACCTCGGTGATGGTTTGACGACGATCTCCACGTCGCGCCCCAGACCGGTGAGGAAGTTCATGAGCCGCTCGGTGGAGAAGTCCGCCAATCGGCCGCGTAGTATATGCGAGACCTTCGGCTGATCGATCCCCATCAAGGTGGCGGCCTCGCGTTGCGTGAGCCCGCGCTCGTCGATCGCCTTCTGGATGGCGTAGGCCAACTGCGCCTTGGCCAGCCGCTCCTCGGGGTTGGGCAGGCCGAGATCGGCGAAGACGTTGCCACTGCCGCGCGTCAAAGGGATCGACTTCCGGGCGGGTTTACTCGAGCCAATTTTCTTGGGCGTCGCCTTGCGGTTCATCGATCCTCCTGCTCTGCAGCGTAGTGTTCGGCGTAGTGGGCCCTGGCCCACCGGTAACGGTCCTTGATGAGCGCTATATCGTGCCTGGGCGTGGCGATGCCGCGCTTGGACTTCTTTTGGAAGACGTGCAATACGTAAACCACGCCCTGGAGCTTCACGGTGTAGACGGCTCGGTATGTGTCGCGGTCGTAGTCGACCACGAGCTCGATAACTCCCGCCAACTCCCCGCGGAGCCGTTTGGCCCCCGGTGGGTGCTCGCCGAGTTGGGCCAGGTGGATCGCGTAGCCCACCTCGTCCTGCACGGCTTCCGGGCACCCCCGGAGATCATCCAGCGCGGAGCCCATCCACTCGACGGGCTTGAGCGGCGGTGGCGGCGACATGGTGCAATATGCTAGTAGTAGCATACTGGCGCAAGGTCCACCATGCGTGCGTGTTGCGGTGAGTCGCTCCGGGAGCCTCTCTCTCAATAGGAGCTCGTAATGGAATCGATCAGCGGCCCACGCAGGTGCCCAATTGCCTCCAGTCGGGCTCGCCCGCCCATTCGCTGCATAAGGTCCTGCCCTTCATAGCCTCGAAAGACCACCCGTGGGATGTCCCGACCTCCTGCAGGCGTCTGTGAAGCGGCGCCGGTTCGGGGTGGCTGACACCCCGACATGTGGCACCTGCTTGTCCAAGCGGTACTCTCCAGCCGCTTACTCCGTTCTCTCGCCTCGCACTGCGCTCATTCAGCTCGAAGCGCCGCCAGTGCATCGACGCGTGCTGCGCGCGCTACGGGTGCGTATGCGGCAACTCCGGCGACGGCTACGAACGCCAGTACTGCCGCGCTGAAGGCCAACGGATCAGCTGGCGTCACACCATATAGGGCGGAACTCAGGAATCGTGTACCCACCAGTGCGAGCACTATGCCAGTCGCCAACCCAATACCAATGATCAGCATCGCCTCATGCATCATCAGAGCGCGAGCTTCGGTCGGTGTCGCGCCGAGGGCCATGCGAACCGCGATCTCATGTCGGCGCTCTCGCACCGCTGCCGCGAGCAGTCCGTAGAGGCCCACCCCGGAGAGAATGACAGCCGCACCGGAGAGGGCGGCGAGCGTCGCTGCAAGGAAGCGTGGCCGCGCCAACCGGGCGTCCAGCAACTCGGCGCCCGTACTTGTCTCCCTGATGCCAAAGGCGGGGTTCGCATCGGTGAGTACGCGCCCGAACGCCTGGAGGGCCCCACGAGGCTCGACTCCACTGGTTCGGATTGCCAGAAACATCGGCGCTGCTTTTGTCTGTCGCAGCGGAATGTAGACGGTTGGTTCCGGCGATTCGGTCACGTTCCGGTAGCGCGTATTGGCCACTACTCCGACAACGGTGCGCCAGGGTTGAGTGCTATCCGCGGGGTTCAGTCTCACCCGCTGGCCAATCGCGTCTCGCCCGGGCCAATTGCGCCGCACGAAGCCTTCACTGACAACAGCTACCTGAGGCGCGCCCATACGATCTGCGGTTGTGAAATCACGACCGCGACGCACGACTATACCCAGGGTCGAGAAGTGCGACTCCAACCCGAGTCCCATGGTCACCCGATCAGCACCGACTGCCTCCGATGCATCGGATCCCTGCACCTCATAGGGGAGCTGAAGGCTGGTTCCAGAAAAGGGGCGTGTGAACACGGTGGTGACGCCTTCTATCCCGTGTTCCCTTGGAAGTTCGGCGGCCAAGGCGTCCAGGACAGCATGATAGCGAGCGGCGCCCATCGCCCAGCTCTGGGTGTGCGCATCGAACGGAGTCATATCCTCAAGTCCGACGAAGAGAAGGGGGCCGGGGGCGAAGCCAAGATCTACCTGCTGCAAGCGCTCCAGGCTGCGCCCCAGCAACCCAGCCGCGGTGAGCACTACGACCGCTAGCGCCACCTGGCCTGCTACTATGACTCGCCGCGAGCGCTCGCCGCGGCGCCCGCCAATCAGCGTACGGCTTCCTACTCGTAAAGCGCCCTCGATTCTCGAGTGTGCTATCAACAACGCTGGCCCGAGACCGAATAGGAGGATCGTACCGACTGTCAGTGATACCGCGAATGCCAGCACACGAACGCTGATGCGAACAGCGTCGAAGTGGATCAGCTCTGGTGGCGCCAAGAATGCTGTCGTCCGGAGCAACGCAGCTGCTAGCACAACTCCCAGCAATCCAGCCGCTACTGCGAGCACGGCGTTCTCCGTCAGGAGCTGACAGACTAAGCGTCCACGTCCTGCGCCCAGTGCAGCTCGCAGGGCCAACTCGTGACTTCGTGCCAAGCCGCGCGTGACTAGCAGACCAGCTGCGTTTGTCAACGCGACGAGTAAGACCAGCGCGACAGCGGCGGACAGAATTATTAGCGTTGGCTTTATAGAGCCCACCACACGCTCGACGAAAAGTTGAGCGTTGGCGGTCCGAAATGCTGGATCTCCCAGTGTACGGGAAGGGTATTCCCTCAGGTAAGCCGCGTACTCGGCCTGTGCCTGTGCCAACGTGACGCCCGGCCGTAGCCGAGCGAGGACGTCCGACGGGAAGCCTGCATCGGGCCCTGAGGCATCCGGGAACATGCGCTCGATCGGGCCCATTGCCGCCCAGACATCCGCGCCGAGGGGATACCCCAGTCCTTTGGGCGCTACGCCGACGATCCTCTGGGGCCCATTCACTAGCTGGATTTCCTGCCCGACGACCGATGTGTCACCTGCAAATTCCCGCTGCCAAGTGTCGTAGCTGAGGACCACCGCTGGTCCTGCTCCAGGACCGTCATCCTCAGGGCCAAGTAGTCGGCCAGCCACAGGAATCGCACCGAGAACCCGAAAGAAGTCCCCCGCGACAAACGCCGCAGACAATGACAGGAGCCGATCGTGATATCGTGCAGCGAACGGCTGTGCCCCCTGCTGTGCGATCGGAGCGATCCCGACGAACGACCGGCTCGCCTTTCCAAGCGCGCGAACCCCGGTGCTAGGGATCCCGATCTCGGCGTCGGGCCTCTTCCCATCATGCGCGGAGAGGATTACGAGACTCCCCTGGTCCCTTACCGGCATGGGGCGGAGCAGAAGCGCATCTACGACGCCGAACGTCGCCGTAGTAGCTCCGATGCCGACCGCCAGAGTGAGGACCAGTACCGCAGTGAGTCCGGGGCTCTTTGATAGCACGCGAAGGGCATACAACACATCACGTAGAATGCCGTCGAGAGCATGACCGGGGGCGGACAGGCGATAGCTCGTTCGATGGGGCACTGACATCTACTTATTCTCGGGTGCGGGGCAAGAGCCGATTCGAAGCTGGGAGACCATAAGTGAGCGCTTCTTCGTTAGTGAGGGGTGCCGAACGAATCGCCAATCTCGACGGGCGTCATGCCATTGACGCCGGCATCTGGGGTCGTATGGCGCTACACGCGCACATGAACGATCGGAGATGGACCCGACAGCCACTCTACGCGCAAAGTGCGGGAGTGCTGACAAAGCCGGAGCAGTTCATCTCGGTCTCTCCGCCGTTTCGTTCGATCTTGTGTCAAAACCCTGTGTCAAACGATGGTCCGGCCGCTCCTATCGGAGCGGCCGGACCATGATACTTGCTTCGTTACCGAGACGACAGAGCAGCGCGTTGGTCAGCGCCCCAAAATTACCTAACTATCCCCGCACCAACTTCTTATACGCGATGCGATGCGGCTGGTCCGCCTCCGCTCCCTTCCTCCGCTTGAGATCCTCGATGTACCCCTGGTAGTTCCCCTCATACCACACGAC
>JBIQMO010000297.1:0-4385 GCA_044463245.1 Gemmatimonas aurantiaca | reverse complement strand
ACTTCTCGGTTGCGGAGTCGGTGCCGCCGGTGATGCGGATCTGGGCGCTCGTGATGGCTTCTCCGACTGTTTCGCGAACTACTTCGGAGAAGAGAGCTTCCTTGTTCGGGAAGTAGAGGTAGATGGTGCCTTTGGAGACGCCGGCGAGCTTGGCGATATCCTCGAGGCGAGCGGCGGCCAGTCCGTGCTCGGAGAAGACCTCGAGAGCGGCTTCGATGATTTGCCGAGGCCGTTCTTCCGGGAGTCGGCGCCATTTTGGTTCTGGGTTGGCGATATCGGCTATCACAGCTCCTCCAAGTAACCGACCAGTCAGTTAGTTGCTGGTCAAATCAGAAGGCGCCGCGAGGGCGCCTTGAAATAACTGACGGGTTAGTAATTTAGTTCCAGCTTCCGTGCCGTCAAGGTGCGGGGGCGGCGGCAGCGGGCTTCTTGGCGGCCTCGAGATTGGCATAGTGCACGTTCGTCAGATGCACTATCGCGTACATCGACACGAACAGAAGAATCCCGCCGATCACCAGCCCCATCAGGCCGCCCCGCCTATCCTGCGGCAGTGGCATGGACATGCTCGTTTCTCCTCGAGAGATGCGTGGAAGTATCGCGCGCTACTCTACGCGCACGCTGGTCATGGAATCGTTCTGCTTGATCTGGCGCATCACGTCCTGCCCCTCGATGATCTTCCCGAACACGGTGTGAACGCCGTTGAGGTGACGTGTGTTCGCCTCGCTCAGAACCATGAAGAACTGGCTCCCGCCGGTATCCTTACCGGCGTGCGCCATCGAGAGCGCTCCCACCTCGTGCTTGTGCGGGTTGTTCGCGGTCTCGCACTTGATCGTCCAACCCGGACCGCCGGTGCCGATACGGCGGTCGCCAGGGGGTAGATCGCGCGAGAGCGGATCGCCGCCCTGCACCACGAAGTCGGGAATGACACGGTGGAACTTCACGCCATCGTAGAAGCCGCTGTTGGCCAGCTTCTCGAAGTTCTCCACCGTCTTCGGCGCTTCCTTGTCGTACAGCTCCGCGACGATGGTGCCGCGGTTGGTATCTATGGTAGCCTTCTTGGTCATTTTCTGCTCGGCGTTCGTGACTCGGGATCGTGCGCCGCCGGCATTGCCGCCCACGACGCCGTTGCGCGGAGTCGAAAGCTAACGGCCGCGCGCGGTGGATGCAGCCCGACCGTCGCTCATGCCGAGCTCGTAGACGATGTCCCACTCCTTCTTCGACACCGGCTGCACCGAGAGCCGGCTCCCCTTCCTGAGGAGCTCCATCTTCTCGAGTCCCGGTACCTTGCGCAGCTCCGCGAGCGTGAGCGGATGCTTGAGGCGCTCCTTCGCGCGCAGATCCACCATGTACCAGGTCGGCTTCTCCGGATCGCTCTTGGGATCGAAGTGCTGTTCCTTCGGATCGAAGGCGGTGTGGTCGGGATACGCCTCGCGCACCACCTCGGCCACGCCCACGATCTCGTTGGGATCGGAGTTGGAGTGATAGAAGAAAACGAGCTCGCCCTTCCTGAAATCATCGCGAAGCATGTTGCGCGCCTGGTAGTTTCGCACTCCGTCCCAGAAGGTGGTGCGCTTCGGAGACTTCCAGAGATCGTCCCAGGAGAAGCAGTCGGCTTCCGATTTCACCAGCCAGTAGCGTCTTTCGTCGGTCATATCGTGGATGAGGGACAGGTATCTGCCAGCACACATTCGCCGCAGCGCGGCTTCCGCGCGTCGCACACGCGCCGTCCATGTTCGATGAGAAGGTGCGAGAGCATCGTCCAGCGCTCCTGAGGCACGAGCTTCATGAGTCGCTGCTCGATCTTCACCGGGTCGTCGCCGGTCACGAGGCCCAGGCGGTTGGAGAGCCGCGCGACGTGCGTGTCCACCACCACGCCATCGTTCATGCCGAAGGCGTTGCCGAGGATGACGTTCGCCGTCTTGCGGCCCACTCCGGGGAGCCTGGTCAGCTCGTCCATGCTGCGCGGCACCTCGCCGCCGTGCCGCTCGACGAGCGCCCTCGCCATCCCGACCAGGCTCTTCGCCTTGCTGCGGAAGAAGCCGGTGCTCCTGATGATCTCCTCGACATCCTCCTGCGCCGCGTCGGCCAGCTCGTGGGCCGTGGGATAGCGCGCGAAGAGCGATGGCGTGACCATGTTGACGCGCGCATCGGTGCACTGGGCGCTGAGGATGGTCGCGGCGAGGAGCTCGAAGGCGTTGCGGTGATCGAGTGCGCAGTGCGCGTCGGGATATGCCTCGGCAAGCCGATCGTAGTAGAGCGCCGCCAGCTCCGGCGTCGCCTTCACGCGGCGACGCTTGATCTTCACCACCGTCAGCCCTCTCGCCGCGAGCGTGCCCACTGGAGCACGTCGTCCGCCGTTCCTGTGTTGAGAACGTCGCTCGCCTCGAGCCATCCCTTGCGCGCCACGCCGATCCCGATCTCCATGTTGTCGAGCCCCGCCTGCGAGTGCGCGTCGGGACCGATCTCGATGGTGCAGCCAATCTGCCTCGCCACCTGGCAGTAGCGCCAGTCGATGTCGAGCCGGTGCGGATCGGCGTTCAGCTCCACGGCGACGCCCACTTCCGCGGCCTTCTGGATCACCGCCTCGATGTCTATGGCGTACGCCTCGCGCGTGAGAAGGAGGCGTCCGGTAGGGTGGCCCAGAATGGCGACGTGCGGATCGTCGAGTGCGCGCAGAACGCGATCGGTCATCGCCTCGCGCTCCATCCCGAAGCGCGAGTGTACGGATGCGATCACATAGTCGAATGAGTCGAGCAGCTCGGCGTCGTAGTCCACGGTACCATCGGCCAGGATGTCGGCCTCGATCCCCTTGAGGACGCGGAAGCCATCCATTTCCTCGTTGATACGGTCGATCTCGGCGTGCTGCTGGCGTACGGCATCGCGTGTGAGGCCGCCCGCATAGAACGCCGATTGCGAGTGGTCGGAGATGCCGAGGTAGCTCCAGCCGCGCTCGCGCGCGGCCGCGGCCATCTCCGCGATCGTCGCCTTGCCGTCCGAGTACTGCGAGTGGCAGTGGAGAACGCCCCGGATGTCGCGCAGCGTGATGAGAGAGGGGAGGGTATCGGAGGCCGCCGCATCGATCTCACCTCGCCCCTCGCGCAGCTCGGGCTCCACGTATGGAAGAGCTAGCGTCGAGTACAAGCGCTCTTCGTCCGGTATCGGCACACGCGACCCTTTCGCGTCGAGGAGTCGGTCGCCGTCGATTCCGAAGCCGAGCGACTCGGCGCGCTCGCGTACGTCTCGCTCGTGCGTGGCGCTCCCCGTCGCCCGCCAGAGTGCCATCGCGAAATCGTCGGGAGAGACGCAGTGCAGGTCGAGGAGCGTACCATCCACGAAGCGCACGGTGATCGAGCTTCCTCCGACGCCGACCGCCTCGCGAACGCCGGGTGCGTGCGCGAACGATGCCGCGACTCGCTCGGGCGGATCCGTGCAGGCCGCGACGATGTCGATGTCGCGGACCACCGCGCAGCGCCGGCGTACCGAGCCAGCGATCTCCGCACGCTCGATCTGCGGGTGGGCATTCACGCTCTCGAGCAGGCGCTTCGCTTCGGCCATCGCCTGCGGGAAGAGAATGAAGGAGCTCGTCTCGCGCAGATAGGCGATCCCCTTGAGGATTTTCTCCGCGGTTTTCTCGCCGAAGCGGGGGAGGCGCGCGAGCCGCCCGTCGCGCGCCGCTTCCTCGAGCTCGTGCAGGTTGTCGATGCCGAGTCCTTCGTGGATGGCGTGGATCTTCGTGGTGCCGAGCCCCGGGACGCGGAGCATCTCGATGAGCCCTTCCGGCGTATCCTCGCTGAGCTGCTCGTAGTAGCTCGAGTCCCCGGTCTCGGCCATTTCCTGAATGACCGAGAGCGTCGCCGGTCCGATCCCCTTCATGGTGGCGACCTCTCCCGATCGCACGAGCGGCCGGATGTCATCCGTCGAGAGCGCTGCCATAGTCCGCGCCGCATTGCGGTATGCGGCAGTCTTGAAGCGGTTCTCGCCGTGCAGCTCCAGGAGATCACCGATCTGCTCGAGCACGTGCGCCACGGTACGGGGATCCATGGCTGGAAAGATACTCTTCGGGGGGTGCTCGGGAAGTTCCGCATGGCTGGTGCATCGTGGGGGGCTGGTTCATCGCGCGGGGCCATAACTGCGCACGCGGAGGGCGCGGAGGGAACGGCGAGAGGACGCGGAGAAAACCTTTACGGGCTGGGATCGCGATCCCGATCCGAGCGCATCGCGGGGTCGGGGCTCCTCTTGAGAGAGGAGCGCAGAGAACGCGGAGAAAGACGAGAGAACGCAGAGAAAAACCGTAAGGCGAGATCTCGAATGAGAGGTCTTTGGGGGAACTGCTCCCGCAGATGGAGCCCTGCTCAGGTAGGCAGGATTTCAAGCGCGGGAGCAGT
>JBIQMO010000296.1:0-4389 GCA_044463245.1 Gemmatimonas aurantiaca | reverse complement strand
ATCTCGACTCCGAGGTAGTACCTGAACCCTGAACCCTGCCTCCTGAACCCTCGCCGTTCACTGCCTGCACGTCCCGTTCGGATCCGGCTTCGGGTGGTCCACCACCACGCGGTGATCGAGGTTCGCTACATGGAGAGCGATGTCCTCGACGAGGTTGGCCACGCGCGACATGTGGACGTAGTCGATGTACTGTGGCTCGTCCGTGACCTGGTGGTAGTCGGAGTGGAGGCCCGTCGTGAAGAAGGTGATCGGGATGCCGTAGCGCGCGTACTCGTAGTGGTCGCTCCGGCAGTAGATGTTGGCCGGGTGGCCGTCGGCGTCGATCGAGTAGTCGAACTTCAGGTTGTGGTTCCCGTCGCGATTCACCTGCTCCACGATGTCGCCGAGCTCGGTGGAGAGGCGGCGCGAGCCGACGAGCTGCAAGTAGTCGGGGCCGCCGTGGATAGGCGTGCCGTCCTTGGTGCGGCCGGTCTCATCGTTGGCGCCGCCGCGGCCGATCATGTCCATGTTCAGCTGGGCGACGATCGAGTCGCGCGGCACAGTGGGGTGGTCGGTGAACCAGCGGGAGCCGAGGAGACCCTTCTCCTCGCCCACGTGCCATACGAAGAGAACGGAGCGCTTCGGCTTCACCTTCATCGCGGCGATCTTCTGCGCGATCTCGAGGGTCGCCACCGAGCCCGAGCCGTCGTCGTCCGCGCCGTTGTTGATCGAGTCCTGCCGCGCCGACTGCGGGTACTTCGCGCGGAAGGCGGCGAGCTCCTGATTCACCTGCGCCTGCTGCGCCGGCGTCGCCTGCTTGTCTCCGTCGTCGGCACCCTCGGGGCGCACGATGTGGTTCCAGATGCGTAGCGAGTCGTGATCCACCGCGCCGTCACTGTAGCCCACGTGATCGTTGTGCGCGCCGATGGCCACGTACTGTCCCTCGAGATTCGGGTCGCTCCCCGGGATGATCCCGACGACGTTTCGAGCGGGATACTTCACCGGCTCCACATCGAAGGACAAGTCGAGCGCCACGGTGGCGCCGCTCGCGCCGGGCTCGAGCTGCGCCATCGGCTTCGAGAAGAGCTTGCTGGCTGCCGCCTCGGAGATGTAAATCGTGGTGCGGGCCGGCCCGTCATCGCCAGTGTCGAGGAATGTGCGCGGCTGCCTGAAGTACTCCACGAACTGCGGGGGGAGGACGTCGAGCCCCACCACGGCCACGGCGGCCGGGTCGAGCCCCTCGATGGGGCTGCGGCGCATCCCGCGCAGCGCGGCCATCCCCGCGCCGCCGGGGAGCGAGAAGACGAGGAGCTTGCCATTCGCCTGCTCCGGCGTCGCGCCCTTCGTGGTGTCGCCGAGCACGCCGCCGTACACCACCTGGAGCGCGTCGCTGCTCATCCCGTGGTCGCTGACGGGGATGAAGTCCTCGAAGGGCTTCAGCGCGCTGCCGTTCACCGAAAAAGCGATCGCGTCCGAGATCGTGCGAGTCTTGAGCGGGATGGTCTGGAAGTACGTCCCGCCATCACCAGCGGGCACGAGACCCATCTTCCGGATTTCGGAGGCGATGTAGTCGGTGCCCTTGACGTTCCCCTCCGTTCCCGCTTCGCGCCCCTGCATGGAATCGTCGGCGAAGATGTACAGACGGGTCCTGAGGTCCTCGGGCGTGATGTCGGCGCTGGTGGGCCTGGGCTGGTGCACGCGCGCAGCCGGCGTGAATGGATCCGGCGCCGGCGCCGACGGCGCGGGCGCCGGAGCGGTCTCGGTGGACGTGCCTCTCGGGGCGCACGCGGCAATGGGGAGCAGCGCGGCCAGCGCCGCGCGCTTCAGTTGGGTGTACATGTTCCTCGTGTCCGATGATTGATGCGTGCAGCCGTCTCGCCTCGAGTGGCGCCGGCGTCAAAGGGGGACAGACCGATGAAATATGGATAGCTAGCCTGCGAGCCGCCAATGGATGCGCTCGATCGCCGCGCTCCGGCCCCCTCCGATATCCTTCGATTCACCCCCGGTTCGCGCGTTCAACGCCTGGAGCAGCTGCGGCTCCATCAGCGAGAGCTCCTGCATCCAGGCGCTGGTGCGAACGGCTACGAAAAGCGTCCCGTCGCGCGATATCATGAGTGGGGTGGTGACGGCGGCGATCTGCGTGCCCACGATCTTCTCCCACTCGGGGACCACCGCGGCCTGCTCTACCCTACCGGCCAGCCCCGACTGCTCGAGAAACGTCGAGAGCACAGCGTCGATCTTCTCGGGCGCCTTCTTCTTCCCGTTCATTCCATCGCTCCCGAGCCCGTCGCCACAGTGGCGCCCGCGGGCGTGATGACACCCGCGGAGATCCGCCAGCGCGCGAGCCGGGTGAGTCCCCGTGGGATGTCGCTCTCGCGCGGCACGGCCAGTATCGTCTGCCCGCGCCGTCCGGCGTCGAGCAGCTGGAGGATCCTCGTCGATCGCCGAACATCGAGCTCGGCGAATGGATCATCGAGGAGTACCACCGGCTCACGCCCGGCGTGGGCGCGAAGAGTAGCTGCTTCCAGGAGCCGGAGCGCCATGGCCGCCGTGCGCTGCTGACCCGCCGAGCCGAAGGTGCGCAGCTCGTGGTCGTCGAGGAGGAGCGCGAGGTCGTCGCGGTGCGGGCCCACGTGCGTGAGCCCGCGCTTGAGGTCGAGCGCGCGCTTCCGCTCCAGTGCCGCGCGCAGCGCGGCCTCCAGGTCGTCCGCGCCATCGCCGCCTCCCACGTAGCGCATCGCGGGGGTGCCGCGCTCCCCGATCGCCATGCTGAGCTCGCGAAATTCCTCCGCGTTCGATTCCACCCAGCGGCGCCGCTCGCGCCAGAGCACCGCTCCGTACTCGGCGAGCGCCGGCTCCCAGACGGCCACCCGCTCCTCGACGCTCCCGCCCTGCGGTCCACCGCGGCCGCCGTCCGCCGCGGAATCTGACGATGCGACGCCCCGGGCGCGGGTGCGGGCGTCCGGCGCGAAGCCATCGCGCAGCGCGGCGTTCCGCCGTGCGAGCGATGCGCGGTAGCGCTGCAGCGCGGCGAGGTACGCCGGCGAGGTGAGCGAGAGGACGACGTCGAGAAAGCGGCGCCGCACGCTCGGAGCGCCCGAGACGAGCCCCACATCCTGGGGCGAGAAGACGACCGCGGGGAAGGTGCCGAGCGCTTCGGAGAGTCGAGCTGGCTCGACACCGTCGAGAGTGGCTTTTTTACGCCGACCGGCACGAACGAAACCCACGCTCACCTGATGCACCGGGGCCTCGACCAGATCGGCAGCGAGGTGGAAGCCCGGCTTCCCGAAGGAGATCAGCTCCCGGTCGAGCGCACCGCGGAAGGAGCGCAGGATCTGCAGGTACTGGATCGCCTCCAGGAAGTTCGTCTTCCCCTCGCCGTTGTCCCCCACCAGGACGAAGCCTTCACCGGGTGGCTCGATCTCCACGCGCGACAAGTTGCGGAAGTCGCGGATGGAGAGGCGGCCAATCCAGCCAACGCTCACCGGCCGTTGAAGCTGGCGGCGCGCTTCTCGAGGAACGCCGCCATCCCTTCGCGCATGTCTTCCGTGGATGCCAGGAGGCCGAAGTTGTTGGCCTCGATCGCGAGGCCATCATCGAGCGTCCCGTCGAGCCCGCGGTTCACCGCCTCGATGCAGAGCGCCACGGCGATTGGCCCCTGCGCCAGGATCTGCCGGAGCATCCGCTCGCTGTCGGCCATGAGGTCCGCCGCGGGCACCACCTTGTTCACCAGCCCGATCCTGTACGCCTCGGCCGCGTCTATCATCTCGCCGGTGAGGATGAGCTGGAGCGCGCGCCCCTTCCCGACGATGCGCGGGAGACGCTGCGTGCCGCCGTAGCCGGGGCCGATCCCGAGCTTCACCTCGGGGAGGCCCAGCTTCGCGTTCTCGGAGGCAATGCGGATGTGACACGCCAGGGCCAGCTCGCACCCGCCGCCGAGCGCAAAGCCGTTGACGGCCGCGATCACCGGCTTCGAGGAGCGCTCGAAGCTCGTGAAGACCCTCTGGCCGCGCAGCGCGCGCTCGCGCCCATCGAGCGGTCCCTGGCGCGCGAGCTCCGCGATGTCCGCGCCCGCGACGAAGGCCTTGGGACCCGCACCGGTCACGATCACGCCGCCGATGTCCTCGCGCCGTCCCACCAGCTCGATCGCCTCGCCCAGCTCCGCGACGGTCTCATCGTCGAGAGCATTGAGCTTGTCGGGCCGGTTGACGGTGATGGTCGCGACGCGGTCGCGGACGTCGAAGGCGAGGTTGGTGAAGGTCATGGCGGGTGGGTAGTCGTTACGGGTTGGAAGGATGGCGACCCCTCAAAGTTACCCTCCCGGATCGGTTCTTGCTCGGGCGCTCGTCGCGATGCCGCAACGCTGGATACTGCGTGAAGGGAGCGAGAAACGGGGCTTCCGCTACGTGA
>JBIQMO010000295.1:0-4417 GCA_044463245.1 Gemmatimonas aurantiaca | reverse complement strand
GTCATCCCCTTCACGTGGCACTCGTAGATCACCGTCTGATTCCACGGCGTGCGCGGATTCCGGTCGCCGATCCACGTGAAGGCGGAGTCCACCACGACGCACTTGGGCATGTCACTCGCGCTGTTGCGCAGACTCATCTCGAGGTCGCCGCGCGGGCTGCCGACGTCGTAGCCGAAGAGCGTGTCACGCCACTTGATGGTCCCGCTCATGGCCTTCGCGTACGGATCGATCAGGAGGCAGTTGGGGTTGAAGCGGTGTCCCTTCTGCGGCTCGTACGGACCGAGCACGCGGTATCCGTAGAGCTGGCCGGGTCGCGCATCGGGGAGGTAGCAGTGCCAGATCTGATCGTTGTGCTCGCGGAGGCTGATGCGCGTGGACTCCACGGCATCGCCGGGTCCGGCGAAGAGGCAGAGCTCCACACCGGTCGCGTTCTCCGAGAAGATGGCGAAGTTCACTCCCTCGCCATCCCACGTGGCGCCGAGCGGGTACGGATTGCCGGGCCAGACACGCATCTCAACCTTCCTCGTCGCGAAAAAGTACGGCACTCTCGGGGCGCAGCGTCACTCGCCGGGCCACGCCATCCCCCTCCACCGCGATCGCCGGCTCATCGCCCGGGCCGCCGTAGCGCTCATCGCTGGTGGAGAAGCGAAGACGCCAGCGCCCCTCGGCGGCACCCACGGTTACATCGCGATCGCCCGCGGAGAAGTTGTAGAGAGCGAGAAGAGTGCTCGCCCCGTGGGCGCTCGCTGCACGTTCGGTCGCGCCCTCACTCCCCGCCCCGCGTGAGCGCGGGGTGAGCCGCACGACCAGGCAATCGCCCTCCGGATCCACCTCGGTGTGAATCTCGGCTGCTCCGGGTTGCAGCGCCACCTCGGAGCGACGGACGCCGAGGAGGTCGCTGTAGAGCGCCAGGATGCGCCGGTGACGCGCGTCGCCGAGCTCGCCCCGGTCGAGCCTGGATCGCTCGAAGCTCTCTACCGCCTGCGGGTCGGGAACGTCGGTCTGCCAGCCGAAGTGCTCGAGCCCGCGTCGGCGCCCCTCGCGCACCGCTCGCACCAGCGCCGGATCGCCGTGGCTCACGAAGTAGAGAAATGGATTCGTCTCGCCGTACTCCTCTCCCATGAAGAGGAGCGGCACGTAAGGCGCGAGGAGGATGAGCGCAGCCGCGAGTCTCAGCTTCTCTTCCGACACCAGCAGTGAGAGCCGCTCGCCCTGGGCGCGGTTGCCGACCTGGTCGTGGTTCTGGATCGCCACCACGAAATGGTCGGCCGAAACATCGGCGACGGGTGCGCCGTGGCGCCGATCGCGATGCTCGGAGTGGCGGCCGGCATACACGAAGCGCCGCTCGAGCGCCTCGGCGATGTCGCGCGCGCCGGTGAAGTCGGCGTAGTAGCCGTTGCGCTCACCGGTGAGTGCGACGTGCACGGAGTGATGGAAATCATCGCTCCATTGGGCATCGAGCCCGAAGCCGCCGCGCTCCGGTGAGCGCAGGAGTCGTGGATCGTTGAGGTCGCTCTCGGCGATCACCTGAACGCGGCGGCCGAGCGCACGCGCCTGGGCATGGACCTCGTGCGCCAGCTCCTCCAGGATGTGACGCGTTCCGAAATCGTAGATGCCGTGCACCGCATCGAGGCGCAACGCGTCCACGTGATACTCCGTGACCCAGTAGAGCGCGTTGTCGATCACGTAGCGTCGCACATCGTCGCTCCCGGGTCCATCATAGTTGATCGCGGCTCCCCACGGCGTGCGGTATCTGTCCGTGAAGTACGGCCCGAACTCACCCAGGTAATTCCCCTCGGGGCCTAGGTGGTTGTAGACCACGTCGAGCACCACAGCGAGCCCCCGCTCGTGCGCCGCGTTCACCAGGCGCCTGAATCCCTCCGGTCCGCCGTAGCTGTCCTGCGGCGCATAGAGGTCCACGCCGTCGTAGCCCCAGTTGCGCCCGCCGGGGAATTGCGCGACCGGCATCAGCTCGATCGCCGTGACGCCGAGCTCCGCGAGCGCGGAGAGCCGTTCGATCACCGCATCGAAGGTACCCGCCTCGGTGAAAGTCCCCACGTGCAGCTCGTAGATCACGTAGTCGGCCATGCGGATTCCATCCCACGCGGCGTCGCTCCACGTGAATGCGTCGGGGTCCACCACACACGACCGGCCGTGCACTCCTTCCGGCTGCCAGCGGCTCACCGGATCGGGGCGCAGCGGGCCGCCATCGAGGGAGTACGCGTAGCTGGTGCCCGCGGCGACGCCCGCAACGACGGTCTCGAAGACTCCGCCAGCGCCGTTCTTCATAGCGTATGGGGCACTCGCTCGTCCCCGCTCGACGATCACGTCGACGGTGCGCGCGTGCGGGCACCATACCGAGAAGCGGACTGCATCGGCCCCGGGGAGAAGCGTGGCGCCGCGCGCGAGCGACCAGCGCGGAGTCTCCTGCGACATTCAGAACAGTCTGGCTATCGCCCGCAACGGCACCCAGACCCAGTCGGGCCGGTTGTTCAACTCGTACTCCAGCTCGTAGAACATCTTCTCCATCTCGAAGAGCTCGATGAGGGGATCGTTCGCATCGGCGCCGTATCCGGCGAGAAATGCGGCGCGTGCGTCGCGCTCCCAGTGCGCCGAGCGGATCTCGGTGGCGGGATTGGTGCCGATGCCGCCCGCACGCGCCGCGCCGGCGGCCGCCGCGTAGCCGAAGGAACGGAGCATCCCGGCCACATCGCGCGCGGGGCTCGTCAACTCGCGCCGCTCTGCCAGCGGACGCGCCGGCTCACCCTCGAAGTCGATCACGTACCAGCGACCGTCGCCCGCGTGAAGGAGCTGGCCGAGGTGATAGTCACCGTGCGTGCGCGACTTGATCCCCTGGTCCGCGGCACGCTCGCCGCGTGCGCCGCGCGAAGCTTCGTCGAGGAGCTCGTGGATGGCGGCGCGCCTGCCGGCGATCGCGCGCGCCATCGCGCCCGTGCGCGGATCGAGCGACGGAGCGCGCAGCGCGAGCAGGTCGAGCGCGGAGTCGATGGTGTCGAGCGTACGCTCGGCCCAGCGCGCGATGTCGTCGCCGCTCACCGGCTCCGTGGCGAAGGCGGGGTCGTCGCCCCCGGAAGCGAGCGCGCCGTGCATGTCGCGCGTCATGCGTCCGAGACGGCGCGCATCTTCCACGAAGGAGTTGGAAGGGTCGCCGCCGTTCCCGCGAGCGCTGAGGTACGACGCGAGCTGGGCGAGCGCGTAGCTCCAGCCGTCTTCGGCATCGGGGACGAAGCGGGTGAGCATCCCCGCGATGCTCCTTTCGTGCGCGGCGCTCTCGAATCCCAGCTCGGCGAGCAGCTCGGGCGTGTCGCGGAAGGTGGTGCGGGTGGTGAGGAAGCGGGTGACCTCGACATCCGGATTGATCCCCGGCTCCAGCTTGCGGAAGAGCTTGAGGATGGCGCGGTCGCCGTAGATCACCGAGCTGTTGCTCTGCTCTCCGGTGACGAGTCGCGACTGGAGCGACTCGAAGCCCTCGCCGCCCCCGGTAACGGGGGTGAGCGACCAGCGCGCACCGTCGCCCTCGAAGGTGGCGCCGCGCTCGAGCGCGGAGGCGAGACGCGAGCGGAACGCGGGATCGTGCAGTGCGTCGAAGAGGAGGGCGTCGACTCCATTCGCGTTCACCAGCGCCAGGACCGCGCCCGCCGGAGGCGCATGCCGCCGGCTCATCTCCCCCTCGCGCACGATCAGCGGGAGCTGGTAGCTGGCCTCCGCGCCCCTTTCGGTGCGCACCACCACGCGAGCGACGGCGGCCCGGTCGTCGGCCCACTCCACCGGGACCACTTCGGCGATGCGCACCGACTCCGGAGCGCGCCCCTTTCCGCCGAACCAGCGCGACGCGGCGAGGAAGTCCGCGAGCGTGCGCGAATCGAGCGAGCGGAGCACTTCCGCGGAGAGTGCGGAGGCGATCCCACCTGGCACCTTCAGTGTACGCGGCGCGCGCAGCTCGGTCACGGAGTCACCGGCGCCTCGGGGGCGGGCACGAGGCGGAACCAGTAGAAAGTGTGCGGTCCGAGCGACATGAAGTACGGCTGCTCGGTGATCGGTGGAAAGGAGATGTTGCCGAAGAGCTCCACGGGCACCATCCCCGTCCAGCGCTGCAGGTTGATCTCCACCGGTTGCACGAAGCGCGAGAGGTTGTTCACGCAGAGGATGATCTCGTCCTCGTAGCGGCGGAGGTAGACGATCACGTGGCGGTTCTCGGGGAGGAGCATCTCGAAGCTCCCGCGCCCGAAGGAGCGATACTGCCGGCGCACCTTGATCAGCCGCCGCATCCAGCGGAGGAGAGAAGTCTGCGTGCGCTCCTGCGCCATCACGTTCACGGCCTGGTAGCTGTACGGCGCGTCGACGATGAGCGGGAAGTAGAGCGCCTGCTGGTCGCCCTCGGAGAAGCCGGCGTTCC
>JBIQMO010000294.1:0-4418 GCA_044463245.1 Gemmatimonas aurantiaca | reverse complement strand
ATCACCACGAAGGGGAGCGACCAGCTCTCGTACTGCGCCGCGAGCACCAGGAAGGCGAGCAGCACGCAGAGCGGGAAGACGAGGAGTGCCGTGTTCCCCGCGAGCTTCTGCTGGTACGTCAGCTCGGTCCACTCGTAGCCGATCCCGTTGGGGAGCGTCGAGGCCGCGATCTGTTCCATCGTCGCGACGGCCTGCCCGGAGCTCACACCCGGCGCGGGCCCCCCGTTGATGTCGGCCGCCGGGTACGCGTTGTAGTGAGACACCTGATCGGGACCGTACGACTGCTTCACGCTCAACAGCGACCCCAGAGGGACCATCTCGCCGCGCGAGTTCTTTACCTTGAGCTGCGTGATGTCCTCCGCGGTCGCGCGGTAGGGCGCGTCCGCCTGAGCGAGTACCTGGTACGTTCGCCCGAAGCGGTTGAAGTCGTTCACGTACACCGATCCGAGGTAGACCTGCAGAGTCTCGAAGAGATCGCTGAGCGCTATCCCCTGCTGCTTCACCCGATCGCGATCCACGTCCGCGAAGAGTTGCGGCACGTTGATCTGGTAGCTCGAGTAGACGCCGGCGAGCTGCCCCGTCTCGTACGCCTTCCCCACCAGCGCCTGCGCCGCCTGGTAGAGCTCCGCCTGTCCCAACCCGGCACGGTCTTCCAGCTCGAGCTTGAACCCGCCCACGGCGCCGAGGCCGTTCACGGCGGGCGGCGGGAATACGCCGATGTACGCGTCCTGGATCGAGGCGAACTTCCTGTTGAGCGCCTCCACGATGGCGGGCCCGCTCAGCGAGTCGCCCTTCCGATCCTCGAAGGGGTCGAGACCGATGAACACCGTCCCCGAGTTCGGCTTGTTGACGAACCCGTTGATCGAGAGACCGGGGAACGCGACGGTGGACTGCACGCCCGGCTCGTCGAGCGCGATCGCCGAGAGCCGCTTGATCACGTCCTCCGTTCGGTCGAGCGACGCGGCGTCGGGGAGCTGCGCGAAGGCGACGAGGTACTGCTTGTCCTGCGTGGGGACGAAGCCCGCCGGCACTCGCGCGAATCCGACGAGCGCGAGCACGATCAGCCCCGCATACACGGCTAGCGGAAGCGCGGTGCGGCGTGCAAGACTTCCCACCGCATTCCCGTAACGCTCCGAACCGGTGCCGAACCAGCGATTGAACGGGCGGAAGAACCAGCCGAAGAGCCGCTCGATGATGCGGCCCAGGCGGTCCTGCGGCGCGCCGTGCGGCTTCAGGAGGATCGCGGCGAGCGCCGGCGAGAGCGTCAGCGAGTTGAACGCCGAGATCACCGTGGAAAATGCGATCGTCAGAGCGAACTGCTTGTAGAACTGACCCGTGAGCCCGCTTATGAATGCGACCGGGACGAACACCGCGCAGAGGACGAGCGCGATGGCTATGATCGGCCCGCTCACCTCCTCCATCGCCCTGTAGCTTGCCTCCCGCGGCGAGAGCCCCAGCTCGATGTTCCGTTCCACGTTCTCGACCACCACGATAGCGTCATCGACCACGATTCCGATGGCGAGCACCAGGCCGAAGAGCGTCAGCGTATTTATCGAGAAGCCCGACGCGAACATGATCGCGAAAGTTCCGACGATCGATACCGGCACGGCGGCGAGTGGGATCACCGAAGCGCGCCAGGTCTGGAGGAAGACCACCACGACGACCACCACCAGCAGCGTGGCCTCGAGGAGCGTCTTGATCACCTCGTTGATCGAGTCGTGCACGAACACCGTGGGGTCGTACACGATCGAGTAGTCGACCCCCTCGGGGAAGTTGGCCTTGAGCTCCGCCATCTTCGCGCGCACGTCGTGCGAGAGTGCGAGCGCGTTCGACCCCGGCGCCTGGAAGATCACGAGCGCGATGGCCGGCTGGTTGTTCAGCAGCGAGCGCAGCCCATAGTCGCCGGCCGCGAGCTCCACGCGCGCCACGTCGCGCAGCCGGGTGATCTCGCCGTGATCGCCTGTCTTCACGATGATGTCACCGAACTCCTTCTCGTCTATCAGCCGGCCGCGTGCGTTCACGGTGAGCTGGTAGGCGACCTTCTGCGACATCGGCTGCGCACCAACCACGCCCGCCGCCACCTGGAGGTTCTGCTCGCGGATGGCGTTGACGACATCGTTCGCCGAGAGGTCGCGCGCCGCCACCTTCTGCGGGTCGAGCCAGACGCGCATAGCGTAATCGCCCGAGCCGAAGACCACCACCTGCCCCGCGCCCGGCACGCGTTGCAGCTGATCGCGCACCTGCAGCACGGCGTAATTGCGCAGATATACCGGATCGTACCTGCCGTCGGGCGAGGTGAGGTGCACCACCATCGTGAGATCCGGTGAGCTCTTCTCGGTGGTGACGCCGAGCCGGCGCACCTCCTCCGGAAGCCGCGGGAGCGCCTGGTTCACGCGGTTCTGCACCTGCACCTGCGCCAGGTCGACGTCCGTACCGATCTTGAAGGTGACCGTGAGGTTGAGCACCCCATCGGGCGTCGCCTGCGACGACATGTAGAGCATGTTGTCCACGCCGTTCACGCTCTCCTCGAGCGGCGTGGCGACGGTCTGGGAGAGCACCGTCGGGTTGGCGCCCGGGTATACCGCTCTCACTACGATCGTGGGCGGCACCACCTCCGGATACTCGCTCACCGGAAGCGTGAAGATCGCGATCAGACCCGCCGTGAGGATCACTATCGAAAGCACCGCGGCGAAGATCGGCCGATCTATGAAGAAGCGCGAGAAGCGCATCGCTGAACTCCTGGTATCTCTGGCTCTGTCAGTACTCTTGACGCATCAGCGCGATGCGGCCGTGTCAGCCTGTGCGCTGTCGGGGATGATCATCGGCCCCTTCGTGGCCGCCACCTTCGCGCCGGGCCGGACCCGCTGGAGCCCGTTCACCACCACCAGCTCACCCGGCTTCAACCCATCGCGCACCACGCGCAGCCCATCCACCAGCGGGCCGAGGGTGACCGCGCGATAGTCCACCGTCCCATCAGGCCCGAGGACGTAGACGAACTTCCTGTCCTGATCTGTGCTAACCGCCTCGTCGCGCACGAGCGTCGCATCGTACTTGCGGCTCGCCGCCAGCCGGATGCGCGCGAAGAGGCCCGGCGCGAGGTGATGGTCGTGGTTCGGGAAGACGGCGCGCGCGCGGATGGTTCCCGCCGCGGGATCGAGGCGATTGTCGACGAAGTCGATCGTCCCCTCGTGCGGAAACCCTTTCTCGTTGGCGAGACCCATGCTCACTGTCTTCAGTGCAGCGGGCACACCCTTTCCCCGCGCCGACGACCGTGGAGCGAGGCCCACGCGGTCGAGATACGTCTGCTCGTCGCCGTCGAAGTACATGTAGATCGGGTCCAGCGATACCACGGTGGTGAGCGGGGTGGGTGACGGTGCATCCGCCTGCACGAGATTCCCGCGCGTGACCTGCGCGCGTCCCACGCGCCCGTCTATCGGCGAGCGGATCGTCGTCCACTCCAGGTTGAGACGCGCGGTTCTCAGCGCCGCCTCGGCCGCGCGAAGCTCCGCGTCGCCCTGCGCGCTCGCACTGACGCGCGTGTCGTACTCCTCGCGCGAGATCGCCTGCACGGCGAGCAGCCGCTTCGCACGTTCGGCCTCCGAGCGCGCCAGATCGAGCCGCGTCTTCGCCTGCTCCAGCCCCGCCTCCGCGCGCGCTACTTCCGCCGAGTAGGGACGCTGGTCGATGACGAAGAGCACGTCGCCCTTTCGTACCTCCGACCCTTCCGTGAACGCCACGCGCTCCACGTACCCCGAGACGCGTGGGCGAATCTCCACCACGTCCACGGCTTCCAGGTGGCCGGTGAACTCATCCCAGTCGTTGATCTCGCTACCGATCGCCGCAGCCACCGTGACCTGTGGCGGTGCCGGAGGCGGCGGCTGCTCCGCGCGTGCACCGCGCATCCCCAGCACGGCGGCAGTGAGAAGCGCGAGAGTTATCAGCGCGGCGAACAGTGCGTTCCGGCGCGAGCGGCGCCCCGGCGGCCGGGTAGCAGCATCGTTTGACATATGACTTGCATCCTCACGTATGTGTTGCCGACACGATCATCTTCACGACGGTGTGATCGCGGTGCACTGCCCAATGGTGAAGCGCTCGCGAAGGTTCCACTCCCATGCGTCGCGCTCGCCAACGCTCGATCACCATCATCGTTCGACGTCGAACACACTTCCCCGAATCGCGGTTCCAACAAAAAACGACCCCGCCTTCGCGGAGTCGCTCCCTGAAACTTTCCGACTGTCGAACTGCTTTGTCCCTGTTCCGCGCCGTTCGCGGAATCATCTGGAACGTCATCCCTGCGCAAGTGGGAACCTGTCATTTCCGCGGAAGCGGGAATCCATGGTGGTCCGACCAAACATGGATCCCCGCTTTCGCGGGGATGACGGATCTCGTATGCCGTTCCTGTTTCCTGTTTCCTGTTT
>JBIQMO010000293.1:0-4432 GCA_044463245.1 Gemmatimonas aurantiaca | reverse complement strand
AAGAGGAGCGCAGAGAACGCAGAGAAAAGCGAGAGAGCGCAGAGAAAACCCGTAAGGCGAGATCTCGAGTGAGGAGTTCTTGGCGGAACTGCTCCCGCATACGGAGTCCTGCTCAGGTGGGCAGGACTCCAACTGCGGGAGCAGTTCCCCCTTTTTCTCCCGGCCGCTTGCGAGCATTAGCTGACCGTGCCGCACCCTCCGCGTTCTCTCTGCAGTTCTCCGCGTTCTCCGCGTTCCTGCTTTTCAAGAAACCCGGACGTCGAGACTCCGCCAGTATCAGGATCGCGATGCCTCCACCCACAGGCAGTTCTCCGCGTCCTCTCCGTTCCCTCCGCGCTCTCCGCGTGCGCAGTTCAAACGAGATGAACTCCCCCCACGATGAACCAGCCACCCGAAACAAGGCTCGTTTCCACGATTCAGGTGTATATGAATTACCTCGCCCGCATCTTGCACCGCACTAAGCGTTGAACTGTCGAGCGCGAGTTGTTAATTTTGTACCAGGGAGTCGCGCCCCGATTTTCACGTAGCCAGCAGGACGGTCAGTCAGGCCGAACCTCGCAAAGCTGGATGCGCGCGATGCTCGTTTGCGCCGCGTGCACCATACCGTGATCTCGGAAGCGCGGCTTTTTTGCTATTGGTACCGCATCACCCGGAGACCGTTTTGACCAGCACTTCCACGTCCCGATTCAGGCGCCCGATGAACACCGGAAACGGCCGGTCGATGCTCTGTCGACCGGAAGGCGCACGTGCATCGGAGCGGATGGACAGAGGCTTCGCATCAAAATGGGGGGCGCGCCGTATGCGCATAGCGCAAATACGCACTGGCGCGCCGGCCGGTCTGTTGCGGTCCCATCGGAAGGGGCTCGCCATCGAGACCGCGCCGAGCGCTTTCACAGCGCGCGGGATAGGAAGATCGGGAGATCCGCTGAAACGGGTCGCCTGATCTTCTGGCGACTGGCTCGACGAGCCATACGCCCCACCCGCGCCGCAGAGCCGGGTGGGGCGTCGTGCATCCAGGGGGCTCGAACCGCTGAAAGAGCACCGCGAGATGCTGCAGGAAGAACCCGGAACCGAACCGGTTCCACGATAGGAGGAAGAGATGAAGAAGACACCGGACGCACCCGGATTGACGAGAGCCCAGCTCGAGGAGCTCGAGGCAGAGCTCCGCGCCGAGCTCGCCCGGATCGAGCGTACGACCCGGGCCGAGGCCGAGGACGGCGAGCCGGACAGCTGGGCCTCCGACGATACCGCCGTCGGCAACAACACCACCGAGCACCTTGGCCTCGCCACGGTGCCGCCATCGCGCGCCGCCGCGCGCAGAGCCGCGGTGAACGACGCACTCAAGCGCATCGACGCAGGCACCTACGGCATCTGCGTCAGCTGCGAGCGGCCCATCCCTTACGGCCGCCTCATCGCGATGCCCGAGACCGCCCACTGCGTCTCGTGCGGAGCCCGCTGGTGATCATGCGGTAACGGAACAGCGGCCCGCGGCGTGCGGCGTGTGATGCTGCACGCCGCACGCCGCGGCATCGACGACTCGAACAGGGAGGACATGTGCTTACACCCACACAGCTGAACGAGCTCGTACGCGAGCTGGGGAATACCCAGGTTCTGACAGTGTACCACGGTGCGCGGGTAACCGACCCCGCGATGCGACACTCCTGGCGCGCCGCACTCGGCGCCGCGCTCCAGCCAGTTCGAAGCGGGATCACCGACCAGGCCGAGCGCGAGCAGTTCGACCGCGCCGCGGCGTACCTGGACGATCCATGGCCTCCTCTCGAAGGCGTGTGGGGAATGAAGGGATGGGCGGCCTTTCTGACGCCGGAAGGAGCGCGCTACGCGGGCTCGCTCCCCGTGCAGCCGCCCACTCTCGCCGCGTGGCGCGACGGACCGGTGATAACGCCGTACCTGCGAGCGTTCAAGCAGCACCGCCCCGTGATCATCGCGCTGGTGGACTCGCGTTCCGCGCGTATCTACCGCTACGCTCTCGGCCAGTTGCATGAGCTTCCCGACATGGCGCTCTCGGTCCCCGAGCCCGCGGAGCCGGGCGCGCAGGAGCGGCCGCCGGCGAAGGGCGGTCCATCGCATCCCGGCCCGCGCGGCACGCTCGATACCGAGGCGTTACAGCGCAGGAAGGCAGCGAACTTCCATCGGCTTGGCACCACGCTCGCTGGGCGACTCGTGGATCTGGCGGGCGATGATGGCTGGATCCTCATCGGTGGCACTCGCGAGTGGGCGCGCCACGCCGGCGACCTGATCCCGGCCACACACACTTCGCGAGTCATGGTGTCGCCGACACTCGACCACAACGCGCACGAGAAGGAGATCGCCGAGACTGCGAAGCACGCGGCGAGCGAGCTGCGCTCGCAGCAGGGACACGAGCTGGTGAATCGCATCCTGGAGCGCTCGTGCGACGGCGGACGCGGCGCGAGCGGGGTTCCCGCCGTACAGCGCGCACTCCTCGCGGGCGCGGTGGATCTACTCGTCGCCTCGCCGCACTTTCTCAATCGCACCGACATCGATGTGGAAGAGATGGTGCGCGCCGCACTCGCGCGCGGTGCGGACATCGAAGTGCTCTCGGGGAGCGCGTCTGCGGAGCTCGACGAGCGCACCGGTGGCGTGGCCGCACGCCTTCGCTTCCCCGTCGATGTACGTGGTGTCGCGAGCGCGCCCGAAGAAGGTGAAACCGTCAGCCAGGGAGCGAGCTGACGGCGCGGAACCCGGAGCGCGACAGGCGAGCTCGAGGAACTGATCGACGATCGCGCGTGTTGGTCGAGTGAAGCCGCGACGGCGGGGCACCCGTGTTGCATGTCCGTCACGACCAATCACCTGGAAGGGGAGTACAGTCATGGCTACGAGACGTTCCGACGTAAGTGACCTCATCGATGGCCTCAATGAGGATCTCGCAAACGAGTACGCGTCGGTCATCCAGTATCGCACATACGCAAGCACGCTCCGAGGACCACACCGCCTCACCCTTCGCTCGCTCTTCGAGGGAGAGATCTCGGACGAGCTGGGGCATGCGGGGCTGCTCGCCGACTACATCGCCGCGCTGGGCGGTACACCCATCACGGCTCCCGCCGACGTCCCCGCCGCCGACTCGCCGCTCGATATGTTGCGCGCGGTTTACGAGGCCGAAGTCGAGACGATCCGGCGTTACGTGGAACGCCGCTCGCAGGCCGAGGAGGTCGGCGAACATGGCATCGCGGTGACTCTCGATGATATAATCGAGGATGAGACTCGCCATCGCGACGAGATGCAGCTCATACTCGATGGCTGGGAATCGGGAAGCACGCAGAGCAGCGAAGGCCGCGCCTCCACCGGCACCACGCGCGAGAGCGCGCGGCAACGGCCGGCGAGGACGCGCGCGAGAGAGACTGCCGGTTCGTCGCGCTGACAGCGGTCAACACCTCGACACCTGGGCGAAATATGGATCTGATACGAGACGTTTCCGGAGACGCCGACTCCAGGAGGGAACAGCCTCGCGAGAGGGCGTCCACGCGCCCCGGTAGCGAGCGCAAGTCGGCACCTCCCGAGCACGACGAGGAGATGACAGGGCCGGCGGAGCCGGGCGACATCGTCCACGAAGCTTCGGACGACTCCTTCCCCGCCAGCGACCCGCCGGCCTGGATCGATGTCTGGCTCTGAGGCGGGGTCAGGTCTTTAATTTCGAGGGGGCTGGGCCGTGATACGGCCCAGCCCCCTCGAAATTAAAGACCTGACCCCGCCTTCCACGTGAACATCCTCCATCTCCTCGATCTCGCCGGAGTCGCCGTCTTCGCGATAAGTGGCGCACTGGCCGCGGGTCGCAACCGCCTCGACCTCTTCGGTGTGGTGGTGATCGCGCTGGTGACGGCGATCGGTGGCGGCACCATCCGCGACCTCCTTCTCGATCGCCATCCGATCTTCTGGATCAGTGACGTCAGCTACCTGATCGTCATCTTCGCCGCTACAGTGCTGACGATAATCTGGGTGCGCATCCGTCAACCCCCCTTTGCCGCCCTGCTGGTGGCCGACGCGCTCGGCCTCGCACTCTTCGCGATCAGCGGTGCGCAGATCACCGAGCGCCTGGCACTCCCCGCAGTGGTGATCGTGATGATGGGAACCATAACCGGCGTCGCCGGCGGGATGATCCGCGACGTGTTGACCGCCCAGATCCCCCTCGTCCTCCGCAAGGGGACCCTCTACGCCAGCACCGCCGTGGCAGGAATAATCGTCTACCTCTCCCTCCAGTCGCTCGGCCTCGCCCGCCCCACCGCCTCCGCCGCCGGCATGCTCACCGTCGCCGCCCTCCGCTTCGCCTCCATCGCTTGGGGATTGAGTCTGCCCGTGTTTCGGGTGGAGGGGGAGTAGGGGAGTGCGAGGGTTCAGGGTTCAGGCCGACGGGGTCAGGTCTTTAATTTCGAGCCGTATGGCCAGTGGCCATACGGCT
>JBIQMO010000292.1:0-4432 GCA_044463245.1 Gemmatimonas aurantiaca | reverse complement strand
CCTATTTTCTCGATGGCTCGGAGAATGAGTCGCGGTGGCTCGACCTCGGCCGGCGCTGGAAGGCGCTTGTCGGCCTCCCTCATGAGGAAGCGCTTCGCGGCTCCCAGCATGGCGCGACGGGGGTTGGTCGGATCGGGGGTCATTGCGCGGAAGTTATATCAGGGGAGAGGCGAGAGGAAAGCAGGCAGCGACGACGGGGTCAGGTCTTTAATTTCGAGCCCCATGAGCGGTCGCTCATGGGGCTCGAAATTAAAGACCTGACCCCGTCGTCGCTTTCTCCCCCATTGGCATCCCCCTCCGTTCCCACTAAATTTCAGCGTAAGAAAGGGGAGTAGCCACGCGAGCCAGGGGGCTCGTGCGGTCGGATCGTCAGGACTGCGTCCAGGGTAGGAGAGGGCGCACGGTTCGATCGGGATCTGTCAGATCAGGCGAGACCTTTCGCGAGGGCCGGCAGAGATGCCGGCGTGCGCGAAGGGGATCGCCTTTTGCGCATCCACACCACTGGAGACTGCCATGAACAACTTCAAGGTCTTCATGCTGATGGCGGGGCTCACCGCCCTGCTGATCGCCATTGGCGGCTACTTCGGCGGCCAGAGCGGGATGCTGCTCGCGTTCATCCTGGCGGCCGGAATGAACTTTTTCATGTACTTCAGCTCCGACAAGATGGTGCTGAGGGCCTATCGCGCACGCGTGGTCGACCAGTCGAGCGCCCCGGAGCTCTACGCCCTCGTGGACGGCCTGCGCCAGAGAGCCGGGCTCCCGATGCCTACCCTCGCGATCGCACCGCAGCAACAGCCAAACGCCTTTGCCACTGGCCGCAACGCGGAGCACGCGGTGGTATGCGTCACCGAAGGGATGCTGCACACGGTGAGTCGCGATGAGCTGGCCGCGGTGCTCGGTCACGAGCTCGCGCACGTGAAGAACCACGACATGCTCCTGCAGACGGTGGCCGCGACGATCGCCGGAGCGATCACGAACCTCGCGCACTTCGGCTTCTTCTTCGGCGGCATGAACAGCGACGATGATGGTGGCAACCCGCTCGCGGCGATAGCGATGCTTCTCCTCGCGCCGATCGGCGCGATGCTGATCCAGTTCGCCATCAGCCGGCAGCGCGAGTTCAAGGCCGACGCGGTGGGCTCGGAGATCAGCGGGCTGCCGCTCGAGCTGGCCGGTGCGCTCCGCAAGCTCGACGCGGCCGCGCACCGCATCCCGATGAATGTCTCGCCGACGGCCGCGCAGCTCGCGATCGTCAACCCACTCGCTGCCTTCGGCAACCGCGGGATGGTCAACCTCTTCTCCACCCACCCCTCCACCGCCGACCGCATCGCCCGCCTCGAGAAGCTGGCGGGACGAATGGGGGAAGGGTCGACGGGGTCAGGTCTTTAATCTCGAGCGGGCTGAACCGCAGCAAGGCTGCGGTTCAGCCCGCTCGAAATTAAAGACCTGACCCCGTCACCCGCCTCGCCGCGCGCTGCACTCTCTCCGCATATTCATAGGGGGATTCGTCGGCGGCGCGGCGGGGGAGGACGAAGGCTTCTTCCTGTGGGTCGGAAGAATCGGGATCGTTGATCATGCGATCGCCGCCGGCCTCGGAGACGGCGGCCTCGAAGCGCTCGACGGCATCGAGCATCTCGACCAGCTGCTCGCTCGTCTCGCCCCCGGTAAGCTCTACGCCGCGTGCCTGGAGCGTGGCAGCCACCGTGGAGGAGACGGTCCGGCGCTCCTCCTCACGGCCGGGATCTAGCTCCTCCTGCCTGGCTTCCCACGACTGGCTGGATTCGTTCATCCGCGCTCTCCTCGTGCTCTGGTTGAGGGAAGCGGTTCGCTTCAATTCCGGTGCCGCACGGCGCGATAGCGAGCCGATCTGCCCTCCCCTGCGCCGACTGCTGACGTCGCGTAGTATCAGGGCATGCTTCGCGAGATGACTTTCCCCGGACGGATCACCGCCACCATCGCGGATGCGGCCGGCGAGCAGCAGTCACCCCTGCTTCTGATCCACGGGATGTTCGGCGGCGCCTGGCAGTTCGCGGAGTGGCAGCTACGGCTGGCCGCACGCGGTCGCTCGAGCGTCGCCATCGATCTGCGCGGCCACGGTGCGAGCGGCGGCGTCACCGACTTCGGTAAGGTCTCGCTCGATGACTACGTCAGCGATGCGCTCGGCGTCGCGCACGCGCTGCAAGCTCCGGCGGTGGTGGGGCACTCGATGGGAGGACTCATAGCGCAGAAGCTCGCCGAGAAGGGCGCTGTTTCGGCGGTCGTCCTCGTCTGCTCCGCACCGCCCAGATGGATACCCGCGCTCGGTAGCGAGCTCCTCACGCGGATGGTGAAGTACTCCCCCGCGCTGCTCCTCTCGCGCCCGCTGGTTCCACGCCGAGCCGATGCCGACGCGCTATTTCTCGATCGCATTCCACCCGGCGATCGCGACGCGATCTTCGCGCGCATCCAGCCCGAGAGCGGCCGAGCCGCACGCGAGCTGGCACTCGGCGCGATGGCGGTGGATGCGAAGCGCGTGGCCTGCCCGATTCTGTCGATCGGCGCCGCCGACGATCACTTTCTCCCCACGCGCATCGCGCGAGCGATCGCCAGGAAGTACGGCGCCGAGTACATGGAGTACTCCGAGCACGGGCACTACATAGTGGGCGAGCCCGGATGGGAGCGCGTGGCCGATGACGCAGCGGAGTGGCTCTCGAATCGAGCGCTGACGAAGCGCTGACGCCTCGGTGCGCACGCATCAGAGCGCGAACATCACGACCAGCTCGGCCACGATCAGCAGCACGATGGCGATCTCCAGCGCTTCGGCACGCGACGCCTGGGCCTCGTCGTTGAGCATCGCGTACGTCTCGCGGATGATCGCCAGCTTGCGGTCGATCCCGTTGCGCCAGACTCGCCCGCGGAAGATGTCGAGCGCGGCGCTGTAGACGCGCGCGAGGTACACGTCGTCGGTCACCTTGAGCGAGTTCTCCACCCGCTCCACCACCTCGGTGGAATCGGCCAACAGCGTCTGCAGATCGCCGAGCAACCGGGCGTAGCGCCGGACGATTCGCGCGAGCGCTCCTCCGCGCGCGCTCGCCACGCGCGAGTACATCATGGGGAGCTGGTCGTCGAGCAGCGCGTCGTACACTCGCAGCTCCAGCAGCTGCGCGTTCGCGAACTCCAGGATGTACTGGATGTCCGTGTCCTCGACCGCGGGTTCCACCACGAGGGCGTTGTCCCAGGTGAGGATCGCGAGATCGTCCGTGTAGTAAGAGAAGCGGTTCGGGAGGAGCTCGCGCAGCGCGACGCTGGAGAGCGGGCGCCGCTCGTTGAGGAGCAGCGGCGCCACATCCTGGTCGCGCAGTACCTCGGTGGAGAGCTCGCCCCCTTCCGGGTCGGAGAAGCGCGTGATCCGAAAGACCACGTAGTCCTCCGTCACGCTCGCGATGCTGCGTCGCTCGATCGCGGGGGCGATCCGGGCGACGAGAGCATCGAGGTGCCGCAGGAAGTGTGGAGTGAGGTCGGTGCGGACGTCCACCGCGTTGCCGAAGTCGGCGTACTCCATCCACGTCACCCCCGGAGGTGCTGGCACACGGAGCCGGAGCGAGACCACGCCAAAGTCGAAGATGCGGGCGGATACTTCGGCGTCCACGGCGCGGCCATCGATGTCGATCCGCTCCGAACCGAGTGTCACCGTGACCGGCGGGTTCTTGATCTGGATCGCCTGCGCTTCGCCGCGCAGCGGACGCGCGCGCTCGGGCGCGTTGGTCGAGAGCAGCTCGAGTGCGCGCGCGAGATGGATCTCGTAGCCGACGTCGAAGAGCCGGTACACTATGGCCGACCCGTCCACCCGCGCGCTCGCGAGCAGCCGCCCGCCCGGACCGGAGGGAGTGGGAAGCGACGCCTCTACGGTCATTGCACTCTCTCGCTATCGACGGCCACGCGGGTTGGAGTCATGGTACAATGTACAGCCGGCTTGCTCGGCTCCGCAGCCGGACGGTAGGATTCGTTCTACCATCACGGGAGGCAAGAGTAGCATCATGAGCAATCTACCGGAGGCCTGGCTGCGCGGTCCGCTACCGGGTATAGACCCATACCTCATGCCCGCCGCACACGCGCTGGTGCAGGCATCGGAGGATCTCGAGCGCGCGGCACGCGGGCTGACCGCCGAGCAACTCTGGGCACGCCCCGGCGGCGCCGCCGCGCCCGGCTTTCATCTACGACACATCGCCGGCGTGATCGACCGACTCTTCACGTACGCGCGCGGCGAGGCGCTGAACGAGCTGCAGCGCGCGACACTGACGGCGGAGAGCGTACCGGGCGATTCGCCGCCGGATGCGGACACGCTGATAGAGCGCGCGCAGAGCGCCATCGCCACGGCGCTGGGAACCTTCCGCGATACGCCGCGCGAGAAGCTCCTCGAGCCGCGCGCCGTGGGGCGCAAGCAGCTTCCGTCCAC
>JBIQMO010000291.1:0-4459 GCA_044463245.1 Gemmatimonas aurantiaca | reverse complement strand
TGCTCCACGAACCAGCGCATCCGGTCGGGGTTGGCGGTGATGCCGACCACGCAGAGCTCGCGGAGGACGTTGCACGCGTTGCGGAGTGACTGGAGCCCTCCGAGCAGCCGATAAGCGATGACGGGCTCGAAGACGTTGAGCTGCAGCTGCCCGCCCTCGGCGGCCATCGTCACGGTGACGTCGCCGCCGATCACGTCGAAGCAGACCTGATTCACTACCTCGGGGATCACCGGGTTCACCTTCCCCGGCATGATCGAGGAGCCTGGCTGGCGCGGCGGGAGGTTGATCTCTCCCAATCCGGCGCGTGGGCCGGAGCTGAGGAGGCGAAGGTCGTTGCAGATCTTGGAGAGCTTGACGGCGCAGCGCTTCAGGACACTCGACACCTGCACGAAGACGCCGGTGTCGCTGGTCGCTTCCACGAGGTCGGGGGCGGTGATTAGCGGGAGCCCGGTGATGTCGGCGAGGTGCGCGCGCACGCGTTCGGCGTAGCCCTCGGGCGCGGTGATCCCGGTGCCGATCGCGGTCGCTCCCATGTTGATCTCGCGGAGGAGCGCCTGCGTCTCGGCGAGGCGATCGATATCCTCCAGCATGGTGTGACCGAAGGCGGCGAACTCCTGGCCGAGCGTCATCGGAACGGCGTCCTGCAACTGCGTGCGTCCCATCTTCAGGATGCCGGCGAACTCGGTACCCTTGTCGAGGAAGGCCATCGCGAGCGCGCGCATCGCGGTGCGGAGCTCTTCGATGTTCGTGTGAATCGCGAGCTTGACGGCGGTGGGATAGACGTCGTTGGTGGACTGCGAGAGGTTGACGTGGCTGTTGGGGTGCACCGCGGAGTAGTCGCCACGGCGGTGGCCCAGCAGCTCGAGAGCGCGGTTGGCGATCACCTCGTTGGCGTTCATGTTCGTGGAGGTCCCGGCGCCGCCCTGGATCATGTCCACCAGGAAATGCTCGTGGTGTCGTCCCGAGCGTATCTCGCGCGCGGCGCGCACGATGGCATCGCGCACCTTCGGCTCGAGAAGTCCGAGGTCGCCGTTGGCGAGAGCCGCCGCCTCCTTCACCGCCGCGAGTGCGTCCACCAGCGCGGGAAACTCGCGCAGCGGGTCGCGGGTGATGGAGAAGTTTTCGAGGGCGCGCAGCGTCTGCACGCCGTAGAGGGCATCGTCGGCCACCTCGCGCTCGCCGATCAGGTCGTGCTCGAGGCGCCGCTTCCCGCCCACGAAGCCGATTACCCGTCCGCGCCCCGCGAGCGTGGCATCGGCCGCTCGGAGGCGGCGCGACACCACCGACGCGGAGCGCGCGACCAGCGCGGCGAAGAGCGACGGACGCTCGAGGAGGAGGGAGCGGAGCTCGAGCGCGTTCCAGTAGAGCACCGTGGTGGGCTCTATGGTGCGTGCGCTGGTGCCGTGCGGCTCGTCGGCGGCGAGGATCACTCCCTCACCGAGCGCCTCGCCCGTGGCGAGCGTGGCGAGGCGCACCACGCGCGAGTCGGCCTGCTTCTCTATGGCGACGCTCCCTTCCTGGATCACCGCGAGGATGGCGCGCGGATGGCCCTCCTGGAAGATGAAGCGGTCTTCATCGAAAGTGGCATGCTCCATCGCGGTAGCGAGAGCAGCCAGATCGGATTCCGTGAAGCCCTCGAAGAGGGCGTAGTACGCGAGGTCCGCGCCCTGATCGGTGATGGACATGGCACGGGGAAGGTATACCGGCAGCATCACTGGCGGCAACGGGATCACGGCGGGTATTCTGCTGGATGTCGCTGCTGCAAGCTCATCTGATCTGCATCGCGCTGGTGATCATCGATCTCGTGACCCGCGCCTGGCGCTTCCAATGGATTCTCCGAGGGATGCGCTTCAAGGTCCCCTTCATGGAAGTCCTGGCGCTCAACACCGTGGGCGATGCGGCATCGGCCGTCACGCCGCTCCGTATCGGAGGCGAACCAGCTCGACTCGCCGCGCTGACGCACGCAAAGGTCCCACTATCGGCCGGGATAGTTGCGGCGGTGGTCGAGGTGCTGGTCATGTGGCCGCTCGTGATAGCGGTGGCTGGGTGGCTGGCGTTGGTGTATGCGCCGAGCTGGTGGCGCGCGGCGCGACCGCTCCTCGAGAGCCGCCTCACCGGGAGCTGGATCTGGATCGCGGTCGCGCTCGCGGTGATCGCTGTGCTCTGGTGGGGCGCGGTGAGATTGTCCGCCCGCTCGGGTGGCGCGGTGCAGCGCGGTACGCGGAGGGCGTGGGCGTACTATCGGCGCCTTCCCGCGTGGCCGTTGATCGCGAGCGTGCCGCTCACGCTCGTGAGTCTCGCGGCGCGCGTGGCGATCCTCCCGGTGCTCGCGCTCACGCTGGCGAACCCGCCGGCCATGGGGCCGCTGATCTTCGCATCGCTGATACTTACCTACGGTCAGCTCGCGCTCCCCACCCCGTCGGGCGCGGGGCTGGTGGAGATCGGCTTCCTGGGCGGCGCGGCGGGCGACCTGGGAGCTCGCTACGGTTCGATACTCTTTGTGTGGCGCTTCTATACCACCATACTTCTCGTGGCACTGGGGATCGGGTTGGGGGTCATGCAGTACGGAGCGGACGCAATCTCCGCGATCATGCGCGGCCGCTCGAGCGCCTCCGACGCCGACAACGTGAGCGATGGGCGGTCGTGACGCATTGAACGCTCCGCGCACGGTGTAGTCATCGCGAATTCGACAACCATCAATCCGGGTGCGCCGCGTCCGACGTGCCCGAATGGAGGCATCGTGCACTACCGAGTCGCTGTCGGCCTCTTTTCCATGGTGCTCGCCGGCTGTTCGCTCGGCGGCGGGGTGAGCTCCGCACCGCAGCAGGCGGGCGCTGGCGCGTACGACATCGCCTACCAGCTCGATGCCACCGACACCAGCGGCCATCGCTACGATGTGCGGATGGACATCGGCCGTCTCAGAGGGGACACGCTCGAGCTGCAGCTCCCCGTCTGGTCGCCCGGCCGCTACGCCAACATGGGATTCGCGCGCAACCTGCGGGGCTTCGAAGCGACCACGGGTAGCGGCACCCCGGTGGCGTTCGAGCGGATCAACGGCTCGCTCTGGCGACTTTACCCCGGCGCGGCGCGGAGCGTGCGCGTCAGCTACCAGGTGTACTCGAACACGCTGTCGGGAACCTTCAGCGTGCTCGACACCGCGCACGCGAACCTGAACGGGCCGTCGCTCTTCATGTACGTGGTGGGGCACAAACCCGACTCCGTGCGGCTCACGATCGCGACGCTTCCCGGCTGGCAGCTGATCAATGGAGAGAGCAACACGACCGCCCAGCGCGAGTTCCGCTTCGAGAACTACGACAGGATGGTGGATACGCCCACCGAGATCGCGCCGCGCGTTCTGGCGGACTCCTTCCGCGCCGACGGACGGCTCTACAGAGTACTGGTGCATCACAACGGGTCGGAGCGCGGCCAGCGGCAGCGCTTCGTGCGAGATGTGGAGAGGATCGTGCGCTACGAGAATCGCGTGATCTCGCCGCCGCCGCTCCAGCGCTACACCTTCCTCTTCCACATCGGGTACGAGGGTGGTGACGGGATGGAGCACCTGTACTCGACGCAGATCGTCAACAGCGCTCCGTGGTCCGACACCGCCACGGTGCTCTCCGGCATTTCCACCGCCGCGCACGAGTATTTCCACACCTGGAACGTGAAGCGCATCCGTCCGCGGGCGCTCGGTCCCTTCGACTACAGCACCGAGCAGTGGCAGCCGAGCCTCTGGGTCGCGGAGGGGTGGACGCAATACTACGGGCAGATCGGCCTCCTGCGCGCGGGGGTGGTGGACAAGGCCGCGTACTACAGGACGCTCGGCCGCGTGATCCAGGTGAACAGCGAGCAGCCGGGGCGGAAGTACGTGTCGGCCCGGATGTCGTCGTTCCTGGCGCCGCTCTGGGATGGTGCGCCGCCGCCGATGGACGCCGATCGCAGCGGGAGCTTCATCTCCTACTACACGAAGGGCGATGCGCTCGCGCTTCTCCTAGATCTCGAGATCCGTTCGCGCAGCGGCAACACGAGATCACTCGACGATGCGTTGCGCTCGCTGAAGAAGCGGACGTGGGACGCGCCGAACGACAGCTACTACCTGCAGGGACGCGGCTACACGGAGAAGGACATTGAGGAGGTGGTGAGCGAGGCCGCGGGCACCAACATGCACGACTGGTTCGAACGCTACGTGAACGGTGTGGAGGAGCTCCCCTTCGCTCGCACGCTCGCCCTGGCGGGGGTCGCCGTTTCGGCGCGCGGAACGGGCAATGATCGCCAGTACGTGGTGGAGGAGCTCCCCAACGCGACCGCCGAGCAGCTGCGCGTGCGGGTGGGATGGCTCAACGGTACGACCAGCTCGGAGGGGCGCTGACGGTGAAGAAAGCGGTGATCTTCTGGGACGTGGACACGCAGCACGACTTCATGGATCCCGACGGGAAGCTCTACGTCCCGGGCGCGGAGAAGA
>JBIQMO010000290.1:0-4469 GCA_044463245.1 Gemmatimonas aurantiaca | reverse complement strand
CGGCAGATGTCCTCCACCGAGGTCTCGCTCGACTCCCCCATCGATCGCTCCGACAAGGAAGCCGCGACACTCGGCGAGCGCTTCGTGGGCGTCGACAGCGCCGAGATCGAGGAGAACACCGACTGCACGCTGATGCGCGAGTTCATCGACCGCACCTTTCGCAAGTACCTCACGCCGCGCGAGCGCAAGATCCTCTACCTGTACTACGGTCTCGACGAAGGCACCGAAGCTCTCACTCTCGAGCGCATCGGCGCCCTCATGGGCGTCACGCGCGAGCGCATCCGCCAGATCCGCGAGCGCGCCTTCGAGAAGCTCCGCGAATCCCCCGATGGCGAGGCGCTGGCCGGCTTCTGGCACGCCGCTTAGAAAAAACGACGGGGTCAGGTCTTTAATTTCTAGTCCCGTGGACGTCCGTCCACGGGACTAGAAATTAAAGACCTGACCCCGTCGGCACTGCTTCCTCCTCTCACTCAATTAGATTCCGATCGTGAATCGGGATCAACTCACCACGTCGCTCCGCGCGATCGTCGGCGAGCGCGGAGTGCTGGCTCGGCCGAGCGAACTGCTTGCGTATAGCTCCGACGGGCTCCCCACCTACCGCAAGAAGCCGGCACTCGCCGTTTTCCCGGACACGCGCGATCAGCTGATACGCGTGGTGCGACTGCTCGCTGCGGAGAAGGTTCCCTTCGTCGCGCGCGGTGCCGGCACCGGACTGTCGGCGGGCGCGCTCGCCGAGGGCGAAGCCGTGATCGTGGGCCTCAATCGACTCAAGCGCATCATCTCGATCGACCCGGTGAACCGACTGGCCGTGGTGGAGCCGGGAGCCGTGAACGTCTCGCTCACACGCGCGGCATCCGCGCACGGACTGCACTACGCGCCCGATCCCTCGAGCCAGACGGCGTGCACGATCGGCGGAAACATCGCCGAGAACTCCGGCGGGCCGCACTGCCTCAAATACGGCGTCACGCTCAATCACGTGGTCGCCCTCACGGTGATTCTCCCGAATGGCGAGATCGTGAAGCTGGGCAACGCCGAGGGGGAGAGCACGGGCTACGACCTCCTCGGCGCGTTCATCGGATCGGAAGGGTGCTTCGGGATCGCGATGGAAGTCACCGTGCGACTCACGCGCAATCCCGAGGCGGTGCGCACGCTCCTCGCCGATTTCACTTCAGTGGAGGATGGCGCGCGTGCGACGTCGGCCATCATTGCGAGCGGCATCGTCCCCGCGGCGATCGAGATGATGGATGGGCCAACCATCCGCGCCGTCGAGGCATCGGTCTACGCCGCTGGCTACCCCGCCGATGCGGACGCGGTGCTCCTCATAGAGCTCGACGGCCTCGCCGCCGGGATGGAAGCCGACGTCGCGCTCGTGGAGCGGCTCTGCACGGAGGCAGGCGCGCGCACGGTGCGCGTGGCGCGCGACGAGGCGGAGCGCGCGCGGCTCTGGCAGGGACGCAAGAAGGCGTTCGGCGCGATGGGACGCATCGCGCCCGACCTCGTGGTACAGGACGCGGTCATCCCACGCACCAAGCTCCCCGATGTGCTGCGAACGATCCACGAGATTGCCGAGCGCGAGGGTATCCAGGTGTGCAACGTCTTCCACGCCGGCGACGGCAATCTGCACCCCAACATCAGCTTCGACTCGCGCGACGCCGATCAGAGCGCGCGCGTGCACCGCGCGATGCGCGCCATCATGCATGCATGCGTGGAGGCGGGCGGTACGATCACGGGCGAGCACGGCGTGGGTCTCGACAAGCTCGAATACATGCCGCTCATCTTCTCCGAGGAATCGCTCGATGCGCAGTGCCGGCTGCGCGATGTTTTCGATCCCGAGCGACGCTCGAATCCCGGAAAGGTCGTTCCCATCCACTCCTGCCGTGAATGGAGTCTCGCGCCGTCCACGCGCGCCGGCGCGGTCGAGGAGGCGACGGCATGATGCTCTCCGCGTCGCGCGCTGATCCGACTCGCTCCACCAGCGCCGTGGAAGACGCGGTGCGGCGCGCCGCGGAGCGCCGTGAGCCGCTGCGCATTCACGGCGCGGGCAACTGGCTCGACGCCGGTTGGCCGGTAGCCAGCACCACTGCGCTCTCGCTCGCGAGCGAGTCGGGGATAATCGAGTACAACCCCGGCGACCTCACGCTGACCGCGCGATCCGGCACATCGCTCGAGGAGATCGCGCGAGTGACCGCCGCCGAGCGCCAGTGGCTCGCGCTCGACCCCTTCGGACCGTCCACCTCCACGCTGGGCGCCACGATCGCGACCGCATCGTACGGCCCGCTGGCCCACGCATTCGGCACTCCGCGCGACAACGTCCTCGGTCTGGAGGCGGTGACGGGCGACGGCCGGACGGTGCGCACGGGGGGCCGCGTGGTGAAGAACGTCGCCGGCTTCGATCTCACGCGACTCTTCACCGGCTCGTGGGGGACGCTCGCCGTCATCACCGAGGCGACCGTCCGTCTCCGCGCGCTACCCGATGTCGAAGAGAGCTGGGCGATCGTGGTCGACGAGACGCCGGAGGCGCTCGACTCGCTCTTCGCTCGCCTCCGCTCCGCCCTGCTCGAGCCGCTCGCGCTCGAGCTGGTGAGCCCATCGCTCGCATCGCGGCTCGGCGTGGAGAGCGGCGGGAGCGCCGCGCTTCTCGTTCGTCTGGGTGGAAACGAGGGGAGCGTGCGCGCGCAGTATGAGTATCTGCGGACGACCGCCGATCCGCTCGCGGTGCCGGTGGGTGCGTGGCGATCGCTCCGCGAGTGCGAGCCAGCGCGCGCCGCGACCGCGCGCTTCTCCGCACCACCGTCGCGCATGGCACGTACATGGGGAGCCGCACGGGCGGCGGCGAGCGACTCCACCGATGCCTTCGCGCATGCCAGTATCGGCCGCGGCGTGGCGCGCTGCATCATTCCCGATGGAAGCGACGAGAGCGGCGAGCGACTGATCGCCGCGGCGGCACGCTTCGAAGGAACGGTGATCTTCGAGCGGCTCCCCGCAGGGCTCTGGCTGCGCACACGCACCGCGCACACGACGGGAGGGAGCAGTACCGGGCGCCTCGCGCGCGACGTGAGAAACCGCTTCGACCCCATGCACGTGCTCAACCCCGGGATCCTGGGCGATCTATAAGATGAGCAGCGATGAAGTGAAGACACCAGGCGCGGAGGATGCGCGCGGCATCGACGCGATCCATGCCACGGACGCGCCGCACGCTGCGCACGCCGTCGACACCGTCGAGCGCCCCCCCTGCGCCGTACCGGGAACTCCGCTGGCGGACGTCGTGGACGGGATCATGACCTGCGTCCACTGCGGCTTCTGCCTGCAGGCGTGTCCCACCTACCTGGCGGTGGGCGACGAGAACGACTCTCCGCGTGGGCGGATACTGCTCATGCGCTCCGTAGTGGAAGGGGATCTCTCGATAGACGATCCGGCGGTCACCTCCCACATAGACCGCTGCCTGGGGTGCCGCGGCTGCGAGACCGCGTGTCCATCTGGAGTGCCGTACGGCCAGCTCCTGGAGGCCACGCGCGCGACGATGGTGCAGCGCGAGCCGCCGCCGCTGGTGGCACGGCTCATTCTCGCGCTGTTCGCGCGGCCGGCGGTGCTGCGGCCGCTCCTCGCCGCGGCACGCGCCTTCCGCGCGACCGGGCTTCCGCGACTCCTCGCACGACTCCCGGGACGCGTGGGATTCGGCTTCGGGATGCTCGCCTCCACGACCTCGCCGCTCCCGCGTCGCGCCTACCGGGGCGCCGGCAGCGGCGATCGCGGCAAGGTGGCCACGCTGCGCGGCTGCGTGATGGAAGGACTCTTCGCGGAAGCCAACCGCGCCACCGAGCGAACTCTGGTGTGCAACGACTACTCGCTCACCGACGCGCCCGGGCAGGGTTGCTGCGGCGCGCTGCACGCGCACGCCGGCGACCTCGAGGGAGCGCGCTCGCTGGCGCGCCGAAACATCGCCGCCTTCGAAGGGAGCGGCGCGGACTTCATCGCCGTCAACGCATCGGGCTGCGGTGCGATGATGAAGGAATACGGCCACCTGCTCGCCGATGATCCCGAGTGGGCGCCGCGCGCCGCCGCACTCTCCGAACGCGTGCGCGATATCAGCGAGCTCCTCGCCGCCGCCGGACCCCGCCCGGGCGGCGCGCTCCCCGTTCGCGTCACCTACGATGCGCCCTGCCACATGGTGCACGCGCAACGCATCGTGCGAGAGCCGCTGCAGCTCCTCGAGAGCATCCCGGGAATCGAGCTCGTTCCGCTCGTGGATACGGAGCAGTGCTGCGGGAGCGCGGGGATCTACAACCTCGTACAGCCGGAGCTGGCCGGTAAGGTGCTCGACCCCAAGCTCGCGAACATCGAGAGCACCGGCGCCCTGTATGTTGCTACGGGGAATCCGGGTTGCATCATGCACATCGGATCGGGACTCCTGCGTGCGGGCCAGCACGCACGCACCGTGCATCCGGTGGAGCTGCTCGATGCATCGTACG
>JBIQMO010000289.1:0-4476 GCA_044463245.1 Gemmatimonas aurantiaca | reverse complement strand
AAGTCGCTGCGGAGAAATGATATACCCGCTCGCGACGCTCGCTCCGCGCCTCCAGTACCCCCGACTCCACCAGACGCTCCAGAATCGCCCGCGTGGCCGGCTCCGACCGCTGGACCAGCTCCGCCGCCCGCGCCAGCTCGAGCCGACGCTCCCGGTCCACGGCGTTCACCACCAGCATCTCGTCCACCGTCACCCGCTGGCCGGGCGTGTCGCGCTCCATTATGAACCGGGCGAGCGCGAGATTGGCCGCGCCGCCAGCCAGTACCAATTGAACGCTTCCCGGCGTACTCCGCGAATAGTCTGGTGCGGGACGGCCATAACGGAGCTGACCCTCGAAAATGGTGTCGATTCCACGCCCGGTCCGCTCCACCAGGCCAATCCTTTTGAACGCATCCGCCAAAACCGGGTTTCTGGGACGCGGGGCGGTCACGAGGATGTTGTCGAGCCGAACCTCGTCCGGGAATCCGCCCGGAGAGCTGACCTCGATCTCCTCCGGCTTCCACTGCACGTGCACCGCGCCGAGCCGCGTGTAATCCCTGTGGATCAGCGCATTGTGAAATGCTTCGCGGAAGCCGGAGGGGCTGTAGTTCGGGATCCCCGCGCGGATGGGGCCAAGCGCGAGCTCTTCCTCCTCGTTGCGCGCGTCGAAGCGGCGGCTCATCTCCTCCGCCGCGCGGATGAGCGGGAGGCGGAAGAACTCGTTCACGGAAATTCGCGTCCCACTCAATACCTGGAACGCCACCTCGTGCGTCGGGACGAGCCGCGCGACCGCTTCTTCGCGGCCTAACAGGAGAAGCCCGGCAACGCGCACCCTATCCACCCGCTCTCCCCCCGCCGAAGACTCGCCCAGCCCGAGGGCACGAACTATCTCGTGGTCGGAGAGCTCGAGGAGCGATGCGTCGGCGCGCCCGCGGTTGCGCGCCACCATCTGCCGGAGCCGCTCGACCTCGAGCGGGTCGAGGTCCTCCCACTTCGCTTCCGGCACCACCAACGATGAGTAGTCGAGCGCGCCGCGGCTCGCTTCCCTCGACTGCATCTCGTGCGCGAGAAATGGGAGACAGCGCGGCCGCCCATGCACGTCCATCGCCCGCCGCTTGTAGACGCCGGTGTTGGTGGATGTGACCGGCCGCCCGGGCGGGATCTCCACCACCAGCACCTCGCGCCCGTCGATCGACACCACGCTACACTCCACGGGGCAGCTCGGCACGGTCTGGCTCGCGATGAGCGACTCCACTCGCCGTGCGTCGGTGTAGCTCCCGTGCCGGGCGCGCGCGCCGCTCACTCGGCCGTCGTCTTCCACGCCTATCAGCAGGACTCCGCCCCGCCCGTTCGCCTGGCACACCACCGCCTCGAGGAGCTCGGCGTCGGTGACCGGCGCTGCTTCCTCCCCTTTCATCTCCACGATGAAGCTCTCGCCCTTGGCGATGATCTCTCGGAGCGATTCTTCGGTGAGCATGGAATGTGAGAGGCGGGGAGTGACGGCCGTGGGAATGAAGCGGGCTCGCGCCGAGGATAGCGCTCGGGGGCGTGGGCGCAAGCTGATGGGCTAATCTTAGCGTACCTGTTGGGGATCAGTCAGCCCCAATTCGGGAGGACGCGAGCCCGGCGAGGTACGTAGATGGCGGAGAACGGCGGTGCGCGGCACCCGCCTCGGGACCGGGCAGCTCCACGATCTCGATCCCAAAGGAGGAAATTCACATGGCTCGACCGCGCGCATCCAGCGCTACTACGTTCTCTGGCGGGAAGCTGGCTCTGAGTTCGGCCGCCGGCCGGTGGACGATAGTCGCGTCGGTGACCGGATCCGGCGCCGTGTTTCTCGAGAGCACCATCGTCACCGTCGCGCTCCCCGCGATGGGGCGCGACCTCGCCGTCGGGATCGACGGCCTCCAGTGGGTTCTCGACGGCTACCTGCTGACCCTGGGCGCGCTCATGCTCCTCGGTGGATCGCTCGGCGATGTGCTCGATCGCCGGCGAGTCTTCGCGTGGGGTGCGGTCGCCTTCGCGTTCTTCACCGGTCTGTGCGCGATCGCGCCGACGTTCTCCCTGCTCGTGACTTTTCGCCTGCTCCAGGGCGCGGCGGGCGCGCTCCTGGTGCCCAACAGCCTGGCGCTGCTCGAGGAGTCGTTCACTGGCGAGGAGCGAGGGATGGCGATCGGCAAGTGGGCCGGCTGGTCGGCGATCTCCACCGCGGCCGGCCCACTGCTGGGAGGTTGGGTGGTGGACGCATTGTCGTGGCGCTGGCTCCTTGCTTTCATAACGCCCGTCTCGCTCGCGGCGGCGTGGATGGCTCTGCGCCGCGTCCCCGCGGTCGCGCGTGACGCGCGGGGCGCGCGGGGCGCCTCTCCAGCAACGCTTCGACCGCGGAGTAGTAGTGAGTCGTCGCGCGACGATGCGTCGCGTCGGGCGTCGCCTCGGATAGACTGGCTCGGCGCCGCGCTCGCGACGGCCGGGCTGGGTGCGGTCGTGTGGGCGCTGATCGAGGGCCCCGAGCGCGGGCTAACCGATCCAGCGACTCTGATCACGGCACTCGGCGGTGTCGCACTTCTGGTGGCGTTCGTGGTCGCGGAGAGGCGCGGCCGCCACTCGCTCCTGCCGCTCCATGTCTTCCGCTCGCGCCAGTTCGCCGGCGCGAATGTCGTGACACTGCTGGTGTACGCGGCGCTCGGCGCGCTCTTCTTCCTGCTGATCCTGCAGCTGCAGAACGTGCTGGGCTACAGCGCGCTCGAGGCGGGCGCCGCCATCCTGCCGGTGAACGTGCTGATGCTCGCCCTCTCATCTCGCACGGGCCGCCTGAGCGCGCGAATCGGGCCGCGCTTCCCGATGGCGATCGGTGCGACCATGGCAGGGATCGGGATGCTGCTCATGGCGCGCGTGCAGCCCGGCTCGAGCTACGTCGAGACGGCGCTCCCCGCGCTCGTGGTTTTCGGGCTGGGGTTGGCAACGCTCGTGGCACCGCTCACCGCCGCGGTGCTCGGTGCGGTGGACGCTTCGGAAGCCGGCGTCGCCTCGGCGGTGAACAACGCCGTCGCGCGCATCGCCGGCCTTCTGGCCGTCGCGATTCTCCCCTCTGTCGCCGGCATATCCACGATGGAGCGCGCGAGCGGCGAGCAGTTCGCCGTCGGTTTCGCCCGCGCCATGTGGATCTGCGCCGCACTCTGCTTCGCGGGGGCAGTCGTCGCGCTCTTCACGGTGAAGCGCGGCCAGCCCACCGTGGCCGCCCCGCACCCGAGTCCCAGCCACGCCTGCGTAGGCGGCGCTCGGCGTCGGCTCTCCAATGTTTGAACGAGATTGCTCGTCAAGCATCGGAGAGCCGACGCCGAGCGCCAATCCGGCCGGGCAGCGTGCTAACTTTCGGGTCGTACGCGATATGCGACCGGCCAGGGAAGGCATCGATCCGGCCGGCAAGCACGCTGGCTCGCGGCGCCACCTGAGCGCCGCCACACACTGATTCATACTGGAGAGGAGATGCAATCGACTGCCGCTGCCCGCGCGCGCCTTTCGCTCGCCGCGCGTGCGGCCGCCACTACCATGGCCGCTGCCCTGGTGTTGGCATCGATGACCGCGTGCGGCTCTGGTTCGGCCGCCGAACGCCCCGGCAACGATCGGGGATACCGAGGAGTCGTGCTCGAGACTCCACTGGCGAAGCCGGACTTCGTCCTCACCGACACGAAGGGAGAGCCATTCGACTTCCGCAAGGAGACCGACGGCTCGCTCACGCTCCTCTTCTTCGGCTACACCAACTGCCCCGACGTCTGCCCCGTGCACCTCGGCAACATCCACACGGTGCTCGAGCAGATGCCGTACGACGTGAGGAGCCGCACGAAGGTGGTATTCGTCACCACCGACCCCGAGCGCGACACTCCCGAGAAGCTCCGCGCATTCCTCGACAACTTCGACAAGTCGTACATCGGTCTGCGCGGAACGCTCGCCGAGGTGAACCGCATCCAGGGCGAGCTGCACCTCCCGCCCGCAGTGGCCAGCGCGCCGCACGGCGACAATGGGAGCTACGACGTAGGGCACGCCGCGCAGGTGATCGCCTTCTCCCCCGCCGACAACATGGCGCACCTTCTCTATCCCTTCGGAACGCGGCAGCAGGACTGGGCCGACGATCTCCCGAAGCTCATGGCGGACAAGTGGACGACGGGGTCAGGTCTTTAATTTCGAGCGGGCTCAACCATGGCTTCACCATGGTTGAGCCCGCTCGAAATTAAAGACCTGACCCCGGAGGGGGACTGATGCAGTGGTGGTGCTCCGCCCAGGGGATCGCCTGGAGCTGGACTTGGCGGCCGTACGCGGGCGTGTGGGCGATGATCCTCGTGCTCGCCTTCTGGTACTGGCGCTCGTACACGCGCGCTGTCCGTGAGTGGGAGGGCGTGCACCCGCGGCTCCGCGCTCCGCGCGTGGTCGCTTCGCTCGCGGGAATCGCGCTCCTCTGGATAGCGCTCGACTGGCCGATCGGCACCCTCGGCGCCGGCT
>JBIQMO010000288.1:0-4487 GCA_044463245.1 Gemmatimonas aurantiaca | reverse complement strand
ACCGGCCGCATCCTGGACGACGAGGAAAAGTACTGGTCGGTGCTCACGTCCTGAGGTCGCGGTGTCCAGCGTTGCCCGGACCTTCGGTCGTCGGGACACGATTCTCCTCGCCGCGTGCGTAGTCCTCTCGCTGGTCGCGCTCTTTCTCCCGGAGCGCATGCGCGATCCCCTGGCAACCACTCTTCGTCGCACCGTCCTCGCACCGCTCGTCTCGCTTCAGAGCGACGCCGAGCTCAGTCGCCGTGCCTGGGCCACCCGTGAGGAGCGTGTAGCCGCGCGCGACAGCGTCACACTTCGTTCGATGTCGGTCGATGCGCTCACGGCCGAGAACGCGCGGCTGCGCGACCTCCTGGGTCTGGGCGCGCGTCTGCGCTGGGGCTTCGTCCCCGCCGAGGTTCTCTCGGGCCGCGGCGTGGGCGAGCAGTACACCGTCCCGCTCTCCGCCGGCTCGCGCGCCGGTGTGCGCGAGTTCAGTCCGGTCGTGGCGCCGGAAGGACTTGTGGGAGTCGTGAAGACCGCCGATCCGACGATGAGCATCGCGATCATGTGGTCGCACCCCGACTTCCGCGTCAGCGCGATGGCGGCCGATGTTAGCTCCTTCGGGATCGTGGCGGCGCACCTTGGCGAGGGACCCGAGCGCTACCTCCTCGAGATGCGCGGCGTCCCGGTGCGCGGCACCATCGCCCCGGGGACCGAGATCGTCACTTCGGGATTGGGGGGCACCTTCCCGCGCGGGATACCAGTGGGCGTGGTGATCGGCGAAGCGAAGACTTCCGAGCTCTGGGCCCGCACTTACCTCCTGCGTCCCGCCGTGCTTCCATCCGCGATCTCCGCGGTGATGGTGCTCCTTCCGGCCAGGGCGGACTCCGGCGTCGCTGGCGTCTGGCAGAGCGGGCAGGGGACGCTGGCAGCGACGCGCGCAATCGTCAGCGCTGGTGACTCGCTCGCGCGCGAGGCGGCGGAGGCGGCGGAGGCGGCACGTCCCGCGGTCGTACCCGACTCTCTCTCGCGCGCGGCAACGGCCGCGGACACGGTACGATGAGACCGATTGACCTGGCGCGCACGCTGATCGCCTTCGTGGTGCTGGTGCTGCTGCACTTCACCCTGCGGCCGCTCCTCGGCTGGCGAGTGGGGCCCGACTTCCTGATCATCGCGCTCCTGCTCGTGGCCATACGCGTGCGTCCCGGCGCCGCGGCGGTGCTCGGTCTGGTGATGGGCGTGGTGGCCGATTCGATCGAGCTGCACGCCTTCGGCGCGGGGGCGCTCGCGATGTGCTGCGTGGGCTTCGCCGCGTCGTGGCTCAAGGCAGTGTTCTTCGCCGACGACATGTTCCTCAACGCCTTCTTCTTCTTTTCGGGGAAGTGGGCGTTCGACACGATCTTCATCCTGGCCGAGCACCGGGTGGGTGGCGCGGAGCTCCTCCGCGAGCTGCTCGTGTGGTCGCCGATCACCGCCGTCGTGACGGCGCTCTGGGGACTGCTCACCCTCCTCATCCTGCGCCCGATCCTGCGACCGTCGCGCACGTGAGCTTCCACCCCAACGATCTGGCACGTCGAGCGCGCGTGGCCTCCTGGGGGCTCACCGCGCTCTTCGCGCTCCTGCTCAGCGCGTTCTTCCGTGCGCAGATCGTGGAGAACTCGCGCTACACGCTCCAGTCCGAGGAAAACCGGCTGCGCGAGGTGCCGCTCCCGGCGCCGCGTGGGATCATCTACGACCGGAACGGTCGCGTCATCGCGGAGAACGTACCCGGCTATTCGGTGTCGCTCCTCAGCCCGAGCGCCGATTCGCTTCGCGCCGTTCTCCAGCGGCTGGCGAAGATCATCCCTCTGGGCGATGACGCCATCGAGCTCTCGGTGCGCCGCTACCGCCGCGCGCCCACGAGGCCGGCCGTGGTGCTCTCCGATGCATCGTTCGATGTCGTATCGGTCCTCGAGGAGCACCGCATCGACTTTCCCGGGCTCGTCATCCAGTCGGCGCCCAAGCGCTACTACCCCGACGGCGCCGCGGTGGCGTCGTTCGTCGGCTATGTGGGGGAGATAACGGAGACCGAGCTCGCCTCGCCGCAGTATCGCTCGTACAAGGCGGGGCAGCAGGTGGGGAAGGGCGGGCTCGAGAAGCAGTACGAGGACTCGCTTCGCGGCAAGGAAGGCGTGCGCTTCGTGGAGGTGGACGCGCGCGGACGCGTCGTGCGCGAGGCGGGCGCGAGACAGGACCTGCCGCCCGAGCCGGGGAAGCCGCTCTACACCAACATCGACATGGAGCTGCAGCGCTTCGTGGCCGGTATCTTCGGCGACTCGCTGCAGGGTGGCGCTATAGCCCTGGATCCCACGACGGGTGGCGTGCTCGCGCTGTACAGCGCGCCCAGCTACGACGCCAACCGCTTCATCGGCGGCATCTCGCGCGACCTCTGGAAGCAGCTCAACGACGACCCGCGCCACCCTCTGTACAACAAGGTCATCCAGGGGCGTTACCCGCCCGGCTCCACCTGGAAGCTCGCCACCGCGGCGATGGCGCTGGAGGACGGGATCGTCACCCTCGATGAGAAGATGCCCGTTCCGTGCACCGGCGGCTTCCAGTTCGGAAACCGATTCTTCAGGTGCTGGGACCACAGCGGGCACGGCAACGTCACGCTCTCCGAGGCGATCGAGCAGTCGTGCGACGTCTACTTCTACCAGCTCGGTCTCAAGCTCGGTCTCTCGCGTCTCGTCGCGGGCGGTCTCAAGTTCGGGAGCCGCGACCGCTCGGGGATAGACCTGCCGGGCGAATCGCGCCCGCTCTTCCCGTACAGCGACGTCGAGGACTACTACGACAAGCGCTACGGAAAGCGCGGCTGGAGCCAGGCGGTGATCCTCAACCTCTCCATCGGGCAGGGAGAGAACGACCAGACCGTGGCCAGCATGGCGCGCTTCTACACGGCGCTCGCCACCGGCGGGATGGCGGCCACTCCGCAGATCCTCCGCCACGACCCGGAGCGCGAGCGGATCTTCTCGCTCTCCCAGGAGCAGATGGACGGGGTCCGCGCGGCGCTCGCCGGCGTGGTCTCCAGCGGAACGGCGCGCAGCGCCTCCATCAAGGGCGTAGTACTGGCGGGCAAGACGGGGAGTGCCCAGAACGCCCAGGATGCCAACCGCGATCACGCCTGGTTCGCCGGCTTCGCTCCGGCGGATGATCCCAAGATCGTCGTGGTGGTGATGCTCGAGTTCGGCCTGCACGGGAGTCGCGCGGCGCGCATCGCGTCGAAGATCGTGGAAGCGTACCTGAAGGTGACGCCCACTCAGCTCATCAACACGGAAGGGTGAGCATGAAGCGCGTCATCACCGATTACGCACTGTTGGCTGGCGCTCTCGCGCTCTCGATCTTCGGGATCGCGATGGTGTACTCCGCCGGCCAGACCGACGTCCCCACGGCGGCGGTGCACGCGTGGGTGTCGCAGTCGCGCTGGCTCATTCTCGGACTCGGCGCCGCGTACTTCGTGAGCCGCGCCTCGGTGCGCTTCTTCGAATGGGTGGCTACGCCGGCGTACCTGCTCACTCTGGTTCTCCTGGCCATCACGCTCGTGATAGGCACCGGCGCGGGCACCGCCGCGGGTACCAAGAGCTGGATAGCGATAGGCGGGATACGCCTCGGCCAGCCGTCGGAGCTCGCGAAGGTGACGGTGGTACTGATGCTCGCGAAGGTGCTCGCTGCGCGACGCGAGCCGGCGCGATCTCTCCTCGACATCTGGCAGCCAGCGATCGTGGTGCTGATCCCCTGGCTCCTCATCATGATGCAGCCGGATCTGGGGACGGGGATCGTCTTCATCGGCATCTTCTTCGCGATGCTCTTCTGGTCGGGCGTGCCGCTCCCGCTGCTCATCCTGATCGCATCGCCGGCCGTGAGCCTGGTGCTCGCCTTCAACACGAGCCTCTGGGGCGCCTGGTTTCTCCTGCTGATAGCGCTGGTCGTCTGGTACAAGCCGTTCATGCTCGAGGGCGTCCTCCTCACGACGGCGAACGTCGTGATGGGCGTGGTAGCACCCGTCCTCTGGGAGCGCCTCGCCCCATACCAGCGCCACCGCCTCCTCGTATTCCTCGACCCCTCGATCGACCCGCGCCGCTCCGGCTGGCACGTGATCCAGTCGCAGGTGGCGATAGGTTCGGGTGGGTGGCTGGGCAAGGGCTACCTCCTCGGCACGCAGAAGCGACTCGCCTTCCTCCCCGAGCAGCACACCGACTTCATCTTCGCCGTGCTCGGCGAGGAGCTCGGCTTCATAGGCGTGACGGTAGCACTGTCGCTATTCCTCTTCCTCCTCCTCCGCACCGTCCGTGTCGCCGAGCGCGCCAACGACTCCTTCGGTGGTCTCGTCGCCTTCGGTCTCGCCTCCAGCTGGCTCGTCCACGTCACGGTGAACGTGGGAATGACCCTGAACCTCATGCCCATCACCGGCATCCCTCTCCCGTTCTTCAGCTACGGCGGCTCCTTCATGCTCTCCTGCTGGCTCGCCGTCG
>JBIQMO010000287.1:0-4497 GCA_044463245.1 Gemmatimonas aurantiaca | reverse complement strand
CGCAGTACGAACACCGCCGCGCGCAGAACGGCACGTGGATGTAGATGTGGCGGGGGGGCATGAGAGAAAGTTAGTCGCGCTGGTAGGGAGGAGAGACGGGGTCAGGTCTTGAATTTCGAGTCGTATGAGCGACCGCTCATACGACTCGAAATTCAAGACCTGACCCCGTCTCTCCTCCTCACCTCCCCCGTGAGCTCGCACACGACGGCGCCGCGGAGCTCGAGGGTGGTGACGGCGGCGAGGCAGTCGCGAGCAGGGAGGCCGGAGAGGGTAGATAGGGAGTCGAGGTCGGCGGGGCCGAGGGCGAGGGCGTCGAGGATGCGGCGCTCGGCGAGGGTGCCGGGCTCGGGGGCGGAGCGGCGCGGGGGGGTGATTCCCATGATGGAGAGGGCGTCGTCCACGCTGGCGATCGCGGTGGCGCAGTCGCGGAGGAGGAGGTTGCTCCCGGCGCTTTGAGGGGAGTCTATGGGGCCGGGGACGGCGGCGACTGTGCGGTGGAGGTCGGTGGCGTGCTCGGCAGTAATCAGCGCGCCGCTCCTGAGCGGCGCCTCCACGATGATCGTGGCTCTCGTCATGGCCGCTATGATGCGGTTGCGCTTGGGGAAAGATGACGCGGTGGCGCGGCTTCCCGGCGGCTCCTCGGAGACGAGCAGGCCACGCTCGGCGATCTCGGCCTGGAGCGCGCGATTGGAGAGCGGGTAGGACACGTCCACGCCGGTGCCCAGCACCGCCACCGTGAGACCGCCGGCCTCCAGAACGGCCCTGTGGGCAGTGGCGTCTATGCCGCGTGCCAGTCCGCTGACGACCACGGCGCCACCCCGGGCGAGCGAGACCGCCAGCTCCCGCGTGACGCGCTCTCCATAGGCCGTCGCCCTCCTGGTCCCGACTATCGCCACGGACGGCAGCGACATGAGCGACACGTTGCCTATGCAGTAGAGCGCGGGCGGTGGGTCGTGCAGCTCGAGGAGTGTCGGCGAGTAGTCGGCGTCGCCGGGCTGGATCAGCACCGCACCGCAGGCGGCCGCTCGCGCCAGAATGTCGTCGGCCTTGGCGAGTGCCACTCGTCGCGCCGCTCCGTCCGTCTTCGCATCGAACGCTTCTTCAGCGGAGCCGAATCGTGCAGCCAGCTCGCGGTACCGTACCGCTCCCACGCCAGGGAGGAGCGAGAGCGCGAGCGCCTTGCGCCGCGTGCCGGGATCAGGGGAGCGTGGCGTCCTCCGGCCTCGCGCTTTCACCGCGGATCTTCTGCAGTACCCGCCAGAGTGCGGCCAGGAGCTCTTCCACTCCATCGCGCGCCACCGCGCTGACGGAGAGCACCGCGAACGCATCGGGCGCACTGATGGGCGGCGGCTCGAGATCGCCGAGAAGATCCATCTTGGTGAACACCACGCAGTGCGGCTTCTGCGCCAGCGTCGCCGAGTAGCTCGCCAGCTCGTCGCGCAGGCCGTCGTACTCGAGCTGCCAGTCCACCGAGTCGATCGGGATGAGCAGCGCGAGCATCCGTGTGCGCTCGATGTGCCGCAGGAAGTCGTGTCCGAGTCCGCGCCCCTCGTGCGCGCCCTCGATGATCCCCGGGATGTCGGCGACGACGAAGGTGCGATGGTCGGTGAGCTGCACCACGCCGAGGTTGGGGGCGAGCGTGGTGAACGGATAGTCGGCGATCTTGGGGCGCGCGGCGGAGATCACCGAGAGGAGCGTGGACTTTCCGGCGTTGGGCTGACCCACCAGGCCGACGTCCGCGATGAGCTTCAGCTCGAGCTCGAGGTTGCGGCTCTCGCCTTCCTCTCCCGGCTGCCACTCGCGTGGAGCGCGGTGCGTGGACGTCGCGAAGAACGCGTTCCCGCGACCACCGCGTCCGCCGCGCGCCACCACGACTGTATCGCCATCGGCGAGCACGTCGCCGATCACCTCGCCGGTGTCGGCATCGCGGATGAGCGTTCCGGGGGGCACGGGGAGCACCACGTCTTTCCCCGAGCGACCCGTCATGTTGGAGCCCATCCCATGCTCGCCGCGCTCGGCCACGAAGCGGGTGCGGTAGGTGTAGTCGAGCAGAGTCGAGAGGTTGGAATCACCGCGCACGAGCACATCTCCGCCGCGTCCGCCGTCGCCGCCGTCGGGGCCGCCCTTGGGGACGCGATGCTCGCGGCGGAAGGAGGTAGCGCCGGAGCCACCGGTTCCCGCTTCCACTCGTATCTGAACTCGATCTATGAACGACGTCACTGCTCCATTACCCGATACCAGAGTTGAGTGAAGCGGCGCGCCGCATCCGCATCCACATACCTTGCGACAATCGCGAGAGTGTCGCCGATCTCGGCGGGAGTCGCCCCCGCATTGAGCGCGCCGCGCAGGTGCGCGTGCAACTGCCGCTCCTGCTCGAGCGCTCCACAAACCGCCACGATGCAGAGCTCACGCCGCCGGAGATCGAGCCCCGGTCGCCCGAGCAGCTTGCCGTACCCTTCCACGATCATCCACTCCTCGAGCGCTGGGTGCAGCTCGCGAATGTTGGAGCGGAGCCGCTCGTACACCTCGCCGTACACCAGCGCGCAGGTCGCCTCGCCACGTTCGCGCCACAGCTCATATCGATCGGCGGCATCGTCGTCGAAGCGCGGAGCGCGGATCCCCGATGCCCTGCGCCATTCGCGCGCCGCGTTCAGTGCACGCGGGAAGCCGGCGAAGATGTAGCTCTGCAGGATCAGCTCCTCCACCCATACCGGGTTCGCCTTCGAGACCGCGGCGCGCCGCATCGCGTCGCGCAACTCGGGCTCGCGCGCGGTAGCTATGACTATGCTCAGCTCCACCAGCTCGCGCGTGGCATCGTCGAGCCCATCAACGTTAACAGCGTGCGCCTCGCGCCCCTGCATCGAAGGGTCGCCGGCTGGTGCGCTTTCTCGCGTCACTACGCGGCTATGTGGACTTCGCCAACCTTCACGCCTCGCGTGTTGAACGTCGGCGTCCGGAGGAAGTGAGCGAGGCGCGAAGGGAGATCCTCGGGGAGCGCGCCGAGGCGCTGCAGGAGGGTGAGCACGGCCGGGTACTGGGCGCGCGCCGCACCATCCTCGACCTTGACGGCGAGTCCGATCCCCGCGTCGAGCACGGCGACGGTGTGTACTCCCTCGGCGCCGACCTTGGAGAGAATTCGTCCGTCCGTCTCCTCCATCAGAACCGTGTCGAACCGGTCGGTGCCACCCACCAGAAAGGGATGGGATGTCATCGCCTCCACTATGCGAGCGGGCACCTCGTCCCCGCGTCTCGCCGCGGCACCGAGTCGCGCGAAGGCCAGAGCCATCGAGCGCAGAGGAAGGCCGAAGGCGACCACTCCACAGCCGTCGGTCGCCTGGACGATATCCTGCACCGGGACATCGCTCCAGAGCGAGACACGTTCGAGCGCGTGCTGCTGAACTGGGTGGCAGACGCCCTCGTAGCCGAGCGTCGGCCACCCCGACTCGTGCGCGAACGCCAGCATGGCGGCGTGCTTCCCCGAGCAGTTGTTGTGCAGCCGCGTGGGCGCCGTCCCTTCCTGCTGGAGCGATCGTTGTCCGCGGCGCGTGAGCGGCTCGTGCGGACCGCAGGCCAGATCGCCTTCCTCCAACCCGATGGATTCCAGCATCGCACTCGCGAGCTCCACGTGCTCCGGCTCGCCTCCGTGGGAGGCGCAGGCCAGCGCCAGCTCATCGCTCGTCCAGTCGAGCTGGTCCAACTTTCCCGACTCCACGAATGCCATCGTCTGGAATGGCTTGGCGCACGAGCGCCAGAGCGTCGCCATCTCGGGGTCGCGTGCCACTCCCACGAGCCGACCCTGCTCATCCACCACCGCTGCATGCACGCGGTGCCTCGCTTCCACGAGGTCACCCCGCGTCGCCACGACATCCAGCTCGTATCGCTTCACCGTTGTCTGCCTTCGGAGAGAGTACCGGCAGCCTTCGGCACCGGTTTCCGGGCGGAGCCTGCCTGTCATGAAAGGTACATAAACACCGTTTCCAACCGGTACTCCCCTCGCGCGCGGCCCGCCGCTCTTCGTAGACGGGCGTGCGCTCGGCGAGCTCCGGTACTCCCCTCGCGCGCGGCCCGCCGGGTCTACCAGGCCATCCAGGCGATGGCCGGTGGCGCATGTACCCCTCGCCACACCAAGGGTAGCGCCGCGGCGGCAGCCTCCCACCCTCCGGCAGCATTGCACTACTAGAAGATGCGAACCATCCCCTTGGTGTACTTTCGCGGATTCGTGCGCAGGTCCTCGAGGATCGCGTTCAGGTCGGTGAGCGTCTTGTTCAGCTGGTCGTAGAGCTGCTGGTCGGTGAGGATGCGCGCGGCAAAGCCATCCCCGCGCGTTGCGAGGCCGAGGACGGAGTCGGCGCTCGTGGCGGCGGCGAGCATACGGTTGTATAGCGTGTCGTCGTGCATCAGCCGTCCGAGTGTGCCCTCGGTGGACTGCATCTGCGTGAGCACGCTGTCGAGGTGCAGCGTCACGCTGGCGAGGTTGTCGTACAGGGTGGGATCGTC
>JBIQMO010000286.1:0-4559 GCA_044463245.1 Gemmatimonas aurantiaca | reverse complement strand
GCATCATCCGGAGGAACTGCTCGCCGGCGCGGTAGTCGTTGTCGAGCGCGAAGCGAAGGACGTAGATCTTCCCGTCGCCGCGATAGATCACGGGTCCGTACGGCGTGCGCAGGATCTCGCGCGTCTCCCTCGCGAGCGCGTCGCCGTTCCTGAACTCCACGCTCACGAGCTCGCGCTGGAGCGGGACGGATGCGCCGTCGAGGATGTAGTGGTCCACCTGCGTGGTGTCGGCCTGGAAGGCGTAGATCTGGCCGAGCAGCGGCGCGTTGTTGGTGGTGGCGAAGCCGAGGTAGCGATTGAAACCGCCGATCACGCCGAAGGGGCCGCCGATGCGGAAGTCGCCGTAGAACTCGAGCCTGCCCGGCACCTTCACGTGCGCCTCGTAGTAGCCGGCGCTCCAGTCGAGGTGCGGGTTGCGGAGGAGGATGGCGTGCCCCGACTTCGTGCGACTCGGCGCGAACGCCCACGCGTTGGAGCCCACATCCGGCTTGTCCTCGCCCGGCGCGAGCGGCGCGCGCGCGGTGCTGAAGGGCGCCTCGTCTCCTTCCGCGCCCTCGCTCTCAGCGGTGACCGCGCGGGAGCGTCGGCGCAGGTCGGGATCAACGCGCATGAGGAAGCGGCGCGCGCGACCGGGTGAGACGACGCTCACGTCGCCCGCAAGCACGTCGTAGCCGGTAAAGTTCGGCGCGAAGCCGGCGGGAAATTCCTCCGGATGCAGCTCGATGTAGCGGTTCACGCCGATCGCGAAGCCCTCGTAGACGTCGCGCAGATCCTGGTCGAGGAGCGGGTAAGCCTCCACCGCACGCTGGTACGCGAGCCGCGCGTTGAAGTCGCCCTCCATGCTGTCTCTCCCGAACCAGCGCCCCATCCGGCCGCTCGCGCCGAGCAGCGAGAGCGGGACGCGGTCGCCGTAGTCCTCGCACTGCACGTACGCGAGGGCGTACGCCATGGCCTCGAGGTTCTCCGCCTCGATGTGCGGGACGCCGTGCGTGGTGCGGCGCACCTCGACCTGCGCGGCCAGCTCCTCGGCGGCGGGGACGCGTCGCGCGGAGAGTTGCGCGACCGCGCTCGGCCGCCTCGCATCACCCGCCGTCGTATCCTGCGCGCCGAGCGCCGGAGCGGAGAGAGCGAGCGGCGCGACGAGCGCGAGCGAGATCGCGCGCGCTCCACGCGCACGGCAGATCACGAAGTCAGATCCGAACATTTACCTACGCTCCGGGGTCAGGTCTTTAAATTCGAGCGGGCTGGGCGAATGCCCAGCCCGCTCGAATTTAAAGACCTGACCCCGTCGTTTGCTCGGTCTGCTGTCTGCTTTCCGCTTTCGGCACCGCCATCGAGTAGGGCACCGACACCCCACGGACCAGCGTCTCCAGGCGGTGCGCGAGCTGGTCGTTGAGGGCGGCGATGTCGTGGTGCTCCTGCACGAAGGTGCGCGCGGCGCGCGCCACGAGGGGCCACTCGGAATGGTGCGCGGCGATGTGGAGGAGCTTGTCCGCGAGAGCGGCGGTGTCGCGCTCGGGTACGAGGTAGCCGGTGACGCCGTCGGAGATCAACTCGGGGATTCCGCTGTGGTGCGTGCTCACCACCGGTAGACCGCTGGCCATCGCCTCCATCATGGCGACGGGGATTCCCTCCATGTCGCCGTTGGCGGCGGTCACGCTCGGGGCCACCATGATGTGCGAGCTGGCGAGGAGCGCGACGACGTTCGCGTGCGAGAGCGCGCCGAGGAGCTTCACGCGCCCGGAGAGCCCGAGCTCGGCGATGAGCTTCTCGAGGTGGGGGCGCAGCGGACCGTCGCCCACCACCGAGTAGATCACGTCCACGCCCTCCTCCACTAGGCGGGCCACGGCGCGTATCGCATACTCGACGCCTTTCTTCTCCACCAGGCGCGCCACTGTCGCGAGGCGGAGCGGCTCGTCCGCGGCGTGCTCGCGGATGGCGAAGTCGAAGCTCGAGCAGTCGATCCCCATCCGGTGCACGACGGTGCGCGCCTCCGGACAGCCCAGCGCGATGAGGCGCTGCCGCCAGTGGTCGCTGATGGGAAGAAAGAGATCGCCGCTTCTGAAGAGCTGCGCGTAGGCGCCCGAACCCGAGCGCTGCACCAGGGCGCTGACGTCGAAGCCGTGGAAGACTGTGGCCACGCGTCCACGTACGATCCCCGCCTCGCGCAGCCGCACGGCGCGCGCGCCCATGGGACCGAAGTGGCAGAGGAGAACGTCGAAGGAATCGAGCTCGCGGAAGGCGGCCGAACCCGAGAGGAGGTCGAGAGGCGCCTCCAGTCGTCCGAGCGTGGTGGATGTGATGAAGCGTGCCCCGTCCATCGGCTTGTGAAGGACGAACCGGCCGAAGAGCGGGAGCGCGGCCACGAAGCGGCGCGGGTAGTCGTCGGGGAGCGCCGCAGAGTAGCGTACGCGCTCCATCAGGCCGTAGGTGATGATCTCGTGGTGGATCACCTCCGGCTTCCCGACCTTCTCGGCGATGATGCGCACATCGTGGCCACGGTCCAGGAGACCCGTTACCTGGTTCACGATGAACGTCTCGGACACCGTGGGGAATGCACCGACCAGCACGGCAATTCGCATCGCTGCACCTGGGCACGCGGCATCGTTACGCGCACGCCGTGGTAACCCTTCGAAGGGTCCTGGGCTCCATACGTCGGAACCCATGGTGCGGCTCTGCACCGTGCCGCACCGGTCTTCCCGCCAGGGGTCAAGTCTTGACTTAATACATTTTCTGGCGACTGCCAGAAAATGTATTAAGTCAAGACTTGACCCCTGCGGTGTTCATCTGAGTGTGTAGAGATATGCAGCAATCGTGCGAGCGTCGCCGGCCGTGACGCCCAGGTACGGCATCGCCGTGAGCGAGTCCACCGACGGCGGGTTCACGATCCAGCGAACCATGTTGGCGGGGTTGTTGGGAAGAACCCCGGCAATATACGTACGGCGTGCCATCGCGGTGAGCGGGGGGCCGACTGTGGCGTCGGCGCCGCGAACGCCCGGGATGGTGTGGCAGGACACGCAGCCGTAGTGGCGCATGAGGGACGGACCGCCGTCGGGGTCCGCGCCGGTCAGCGCCATCGCCTGCTCCCGCGCATTGCTGTCGCGCGGGAGACGGTTGCAGGCCGCGAGCAGCACTACGAGGGCCAGGACGATCGCTCTCACATCCATCGCGGCACGAGGTAGGAGAGGATGAAGATCGGCACCCAGATCCCCACCATGAAATACCAGTAGAAGGCGAGATCGGCGGCGTCGGAGAAGTGCTTCTTCTCCACCGGTCCCATCCAGAAGAGCGCGGCCATCCCGCCCACCTCCAGCAGCTCGATCAGGAGGAGCGTGGCGTGCGAGAGCACCAGCAGCCACTGCGCCGAGCCGTAGGCGTTGGTGTCCCACTTGACGTTCAGTGCAACGAGCTCGAACCAGCGGAGCACCACGAACGCCGCGTTGAAGAGCGTCGCGACGAGGAGCCCCCAGCGCACCCTGCCGAGCTCGAAGCGGTGCGCACCCCTCTCCATCCAGATGAGCACGGGGATGCTCACCGCCATCACGATCATCTGCGCGATCGGAACTCCGAGCGACGGGTCGGGCGTCCCGTACGGCGGCCAGCCGTCGAAGTTCTTGCTGAGGTAGAGATACGAGAGCATCGCGAGGACGAGCGTCGTCCCCTCGATCACCATGAAACCGAGCGTCCCCCACCACATCAGGTCGCGGGGACCCATCACGATGTCGGGAAGCTCGGTCACATCGAGCACGCGACGCACTGGTCTCATCGTGCGTGGTCCGTGTTGGTGGGTCGAAAGAGATCCTCGGGCTTACCGCCGTGCGGCCACGCCCAGCCGGCGAAGGCGATGCCGGCGAGGGCGAAGCCCACCACGTACGCCCAGGGCGTGAAGATCGCGCCTATGAAAGTCACGGCGATCGCCACCGCCATCGCCAGCGGCCAGATGGTATCGCCTGGATGCTCGTGCCGGTTGTCGGGCTCCGCGTCGATGGCGGTAGTGACGAGCACTTCGCGCCGGTCCGTGGAGAGTCCCGTGGCCACCGCAAGCTCGGTGGAGCTCCAGAGCGGCGTCCTGCTCTCGACCACGGGGATGTCGGCGAAGTTGTACGCCGGCGGCGGCGAGCTGGTGGCCCACTCCAGCGTAGGTGCGCGCCAGGGATCGTCGCCCGCCACGGCCCCGCTCTTCCAGCTACGCAGCACGTTGATCACGAAGAGGATCACGCTCACCGCGATGATCCACGAGCCCACGGTGGCGAGGAGGTTGAGGTCCCCCCACCCGGTCTCCGGGAGATACGTGTACACGCGCCGCGGCATCCCGTGCAGCCCGAGGATGTGCATCGGGAAGAAGGTGGTGTTCACTCCAATGAAGAAGGTCCAGAAGTGCCACTTGCCGAGCGTCTCGCCGAGCATGCGGCCGGTGAACTTGGGGAACCAGTAGTAGAAGGCGCCGAAGAGCGGGAAGACCACGCCGCCCAGGATGACGTAGTGGAAGTGCGCGACGATGAAGAAGGTGTCGTGCACCTGCAGGTCGAAGGGGACCGACGCGATCATCACGCCCGACA